>NZ_JBHTDH010000031.1:0-42827 GCF_042666555.1 Herbaspirillum sp. GCM10030257 | reverse complement strand
TGCACCGCTTCAAGCTCAATGCCGATCCGCGCAAGTGGCTGCCGGGGCAGTCGGTCACGGTAAGCCAGACGGTGACGCTACCGGCCGGCATCAGTTCGGGCAACTATGAAGTGCTGCTGCACCTGGCCGATCCGATGGCATCGTTGCACGACCGTCCAGAGTATGCGATCCAGCTGGCCAACAACAATGTCTGGGAAGCCAACACCGGCTTCAACCGGCTTGGGCATATTCTCACGATTGAGCGGCACGCCAGATCGCATTGATCGTAGTGTCTCGGGCTTTTTGTGAATTGGTGGTAGGCGCCATGTTGCAACGTGCCGCTTCGCAGGGATTCGCAAGTCCCAGATACCGCCGCAATTCAGCGGCATAGCGAAGATAAGAAAATGATTCTGGCGTATCGCGTGAACTAAACAGTTCATCTTCGCGATCGTTCCATACCAACAGCGTGCCGTCCGGATGATGGCAGCCGGAATGATGATCGTCAATCACCAATGTTTCGAACCCAAATTGCCTTAGAGGCAAACGACCTTTCTCGGTATTCAGGTGTGTCGGCGTTCCGTTTATCCATACTGTGACAGTCACTTTCGCGTTGACAATGTCGACTCTGGAACCGTTCATTTCCGGATTCATTTCAAGGAAATGCGCTATCCGATCCAAGGCTGCCTGTGCGGATGCGGTATCAGGAAAGGCATAGGTGTATTGCGGAACCATTGCCCGCTCTGCGACGGCAGCATTGCTACCGATTACAGCATCTAGAAACTTTTCGGGTTCTTCGAGCCGGTATGCCCTGCTTGTTTGCAGCACATACTTTTTGGTCAGCTTAGGATTGGCGTGCTGTCCCATTGAGGACACGATGATCAGGATTCTGTCAGTGTGCTTGCAATATGCGCTGAGTTTCGTGAGATAACGATCAAGCAGCCCGACGCCATTCAGGATGTCAAACCGGTAACGCTCGATCCAGTCATCATCGTAGATTTTCTCCGCATAATCCTGTGGAAAAAGTGCATACCAATAACGATGCTGTGCTGCAGCGATGTGGTTGGTGAACATGACGGAAATATCCGGGTCATGCTGCTTTAGCAGATCCAGAAAGATCGATGCCAATGGCGGGCACTGCAAATTGCGCAGGCGTTCGCGCGATCGCAGTATTCCAGGCGCGGCACGTACTGTTTCTGCGACAGAAAACCCCGTCAAGCCGAACGTACCGGGATGAATGACGGCCTTTCGAGCCAACCGCATGATATCGGAAAACCCAGCGGTGGATGTCCGGCTGTTCTTCTCGGTCAGTTGCAGGTTCAGCGACTGGAAGGCTTCATAGCGCTGCGGCTTAGTTTCACTGGAAGGTGAAAAGCAGTCCGGCAATAGGAAATCGTAGTCGGCTTCCTTGCTCAAAGCAGAGAGCGGTGAAGTATGCAGAACGTTGACCAGGCCGACGCGCTTACCGCTTACTGCGGCTTGATGCCACCAGAACAAACCCATATTGGGTTTCGGGTCGTTATACCAATGAATTCGATGCTCGGAGTAAGGCAAGCCGGTATTTAACGATGCCCACGATTGCGACGGATACAAAAATTCATACGCCACATCATCAGCAATGGTACGGTAAAGTTTTCCTTGTCCGAAAAGGCGTGCAACGACAGAGTCCGGATAAATCTTGCAATACTCCTTCCACACCCTGATAGGGACTTCATTGGTTTCGACAACGCAGATTTTTCTTACCACGGTAAGACTCCTTGAATGATTGTGGGCACGCCTCGCCGGTTGCCGTCTTTCAATGCCGGTCTGGTTCAAACACAGATTGGGAGTGATGCTTCGTATGTGTTAAAGCACTTGCATAGACTTCTGCAGTCTTGAGAACCATGTGCTCAGCAGTAAACTGCCGAAGATAGCGTTCGCGTCCCGCATGGCCCATGCTCCTGCGCAGATCGGGTCGTGCAATGAGGCGGCGTAGCGCATCGGCTAGTGCGACGGGATTCTTTGGCGGGACCAGCAATCCTGTGACTTCATCCTTCACCGATTCGGGTGTGCCGCCGATACGTGTTGCGACCACTGGCAATCCAGCGCGCATCCCTTCAAGAATACTTAAAGGAAAACCTTCCCATGCGCTGACAAGCGTAAATATATCGGCATTCCTGAGGATGTCGCGCACATCGCTGCGCGCACCCAGGAATTCGACCTTATCCTGTATTCCCAGGGTGGCAGCCAGTTTGCGGCAATGTTCAAGAAGCGGTCCATCGCCCACGCAACGCAGTGTGAAGTGGTAATCCTTTAGCAAATGCACGGCGCGAAGCAGCGTCTCGTGATCCTTTTGAAGGCAAAAACGTGCCACCATGACTATGCATGGGACAGAATTGGTATGCGTTGTAACGCAGTCCGGAACGTCTGGTATGCCGTTGTGTACTGTCAGTGTATCGGCTCCTTGAGTGATCCCGGACTCTGCTGCCAGCTTTTCATCATAATGGGAAACGCAAATAATCTTCCTTGCCAATGGCGCCATTCCTTTTTCTATCCATCGATAAACCTGCGCGTGCCTGCTGCCCACCCCTTCGGTAAACGCCCATCCGTGCGCAGTGAAGACCACTGGAATACCGGCAAGCCGGGCCGCCAGGCGCGCGACGACACCGGCCTTCGACGAATTGGCATGCACCAAATCAGGTTTTTCCCGGCACAGCAGCGCATACATGTTCCAGATTGCCTTGACGTCCTGTGTCGGGCGCACCGCATGCACCAGGCCATCGCAAATCCGGTATGTCACGTTTAGTCGCGCAGCTGTCTCGGTAAGGAAACCGGTATCACCGGAAATGAGCACCGACTCATACTGACGCATGGAGGACATCAATATTCGCAGATATTCCTGTGCGCCTCCGAATTCCGATTTCGTCACGACAAAAGCGACTTTGGTCATGGTTGATAGCCTTGTGTATAGAAGAATTTTGGTGTTAGTAGGCGCAGCTAGCTCCGGTTGCGCAACGACAGCCATCTTGCGGTGGACAAGAACGGGTGAGCGAAAGCGGCATACTTCACTTTCCCCATGGGCGCCTTGCGGCGCCGTACTATTCCGTCTATGCATGTCAACCGGCCTGCCTGACTGAATGTATGGGTACCGATAATGCCGTCATTCGGTGTTACCTCAATGCGTCCTGCCGGTGCTTCTTTGTACGACTTTTCATCAATCGTCTCGATCTGACGCAGCGCGATGGCGCCGCCATATCTGCGAGAGCAATCCTGTGCTGGTCTATACCATTTGCCATCGCGTTCATAAATCCTGCCGGCAGAACGTGCACATCGCACATCCGATACAATCGGATTGCAGGGGTGAGGTTTCCAGTCAGTGCTGAGCAACGTATCGGAAAAATACAGAGACAACTCATCCCATGAAGACGCCTCGCGATCGTCACAGACAGTTGTGAAAAGCCAGTATTTGTTGTTGTGGCGCCAGATCGTTGTGTCGTACGCGATGACATCTTCCATCAGGTTCATGACGAATACCCATTCGTGCGGGAACTGTTGGCACCGGTACAAAGAAATCACGTTGGCATGCGCCGATTCCGGAATCATGTACAGCGTTCCGTCATCTTCAAAAATGAACGGATATGACAAGTGATAAGGTTTTTCCAGGATTTTTACTGGCGGCAGGACAGGCTCCTCATGTTCATCGAACTGGATGGCCGAGATATAGCCAATATCGCTTGCATAATCGCACTCCTCAATAAAGACAGCATGCTTTCCTTCGTGGAGCACTGTGCATGGATCAGCCCAGAAGCGATCTTTTGGCGGTATCAATTGTTTGTACGCGCGAACCGGCGTTAAATGGTCTGTGTTGCCAATACGGTAGAGCAAGGTCCATTGCTCGAATGAATTCCTGTTCCGAAGACGCGTCGTCAGCTTTTGAAGGACCCGACGGCATAACAGTCGTGCTACCGTTAAGTTGTCCGGACAAGAATTCGGAATATCGCTGTCACTGATGACGAAGGACTGGGCCTGCCGGTATTTCTCCAAGAAGGCGGTATTGCCGAGTTGCCGGAGTTCACGCAGTCTTCTTGGGACAAAGGCAGTTATCTTCCACGCCATGCGGTCCACGCCTCGTGCGGGCGAAATGGAGTCGGTTGGCGAACATGAGCGGTACAAGACTATGCTTTGCCGGGACTCCGCGGCAAGGATTTCGAGCGTACTTTCGGTAACGGCCTTTCCGAGTAAGACTTCCCATGTTCCTGGAAACACGCGAGGGTCCGCATCAGCATCTCCATAGCGGTAAGCCCATACTCCACAGGCGGCGGCTTGCAATATGTCGCCACGCAGGTCACCAAATCCTAGCTGCAGCAGAACATCGAGCCGGTATTGCATGATTTTTGTCGTATCGACTGCAAAAAATTCATCCTGACCATCTTCCTGCTTCGACATCACGTCCAATACCGGAATGCCAACCAACATCGACGACAGGTCCACCTTCCGTGCTGCGGTGCGGCTTGCGGCAAACCGTCGAGCATCGGCAGATACCCACAGGTTGTAGAGAAACATGTCGTCTTTGGCCGCAGTGGGCCATGCCAGCGAAGGGTGCCTCATCTTCTGCGCAGCGAGATTGCGCACGATAAGCGCTATGGATAATCCCGGCTCCTTGATGATATGCTCGAGCATTCTGCCTATCCATGCCGGCATTGCCATGTCATCGATGAGCAGGCCAATCCTGATTTGATTCATCGCATCCACTCCCAAGCACCCAGTGTTGGTGCAGCATTTATCACCCGTTTTTACAGGCCGGCATGTGCTGTGTCACACACCATATCGTCCCTGATAAATCGCCAGCCAGCGCGACACGGTAGCGGCGAGCGAGTAGTGTTGGAGCACGCGCTCGCGTGCCGCCCGTCCTTGCGCCAGCCTGGCGTCTTCCTGCATGTCGAGTGCCTGTAGAAGTGCCGCACTCAACGCAATACTGTTACGCGTTGGCACCACATATCCCGTGTCGCCGAGCCATTCGCCGATACCGCCCGCGTCAGTAGAAACGACAATGCGCTCGCATGCCATGGCTTCGCCTATCACGAGCGGCAATCCTTCCCATGCAGAAGACAGCACAAAGATATCCGCCGCGCTCATCAAAGAAGGAATGTCACGACGCAGGCCGAGGAAACGTACCTTGTCCACGATGCCAAGCTCGTTGGCACGTTGCTCGCATTGCGATTTCTGCTCCCCTAAACCGGCGATCCATAGCACGCAGTCGGGGCGCTTCCTGAAAACCGAAGCAAAGGCGGAAAGCAGATTTGCGTAGTCCTTCTGCTCCGAAAAGCGGCCCACTGCAAGAAGTACCTGCGTGCTTTCCTGTACGCCCATCTCAACGCGAAGCCGACGGCGCGCCTTGGCATCAAAGGAGAAGCGGTCGCAGTCAATCCCGTTATGGACCGCCACAATCCGATGCGGCTGCACTGCATTGCGTTCGATAAAACATTTCACCGCTTCCTCGCTCACATTGGTCGTGATATCGGCGAGACGGTCTGTCAGGCGGTAGGCCAGCATGCGTCCCGCTCCGCCTTCATTGGTGTTGTGAGCGGTGCAAATCAGACGCGGCATGGGAATGGTGACGCGCAGCAGCCGCGCAAATATGTTTGCATGCACCATATGGCTGTGAACCACATCCGGCCGGAACTGCCGCAGCAATTGGCGAGCGTGTCGGTAGGCGGCGGCAAAGCTGATCGGGTTGCGCCTCATGTTCAACGCTTCAACGGTTACCGATGCATGCTGCGGCAATATGACGGTATCGCCAGTCAGTGAAATGATCAAAACCGTGTAGCCGAGTGCGGCAAATCGGTCGGCCAGCATCACTACCTGGTTCTCGGCACCACCCATGCCCAGAGAGGTTGTCACGAAAGCGATTTTCATCATCCTATTCCTGAACAGTTGAGATGATAGATCCCAGGCAGTTGACGACTGAATGTGTGCATTTGTTAGCAATATTCTCCGTATTGACCCACATACCAACCCGTGCCAGGCACGAAGCCTTCCCATGACTGATGCTGTAACACCTATATGGCTGTTGCAGCAGGCAGTACGATGACTACCATCTACGTTACAGCGATGAATCCTGACGTTTTTTCTGGAAGACGAACTCGTTACAGCCCAGTCCGCCGGCACATGTCTTCAATCTCAACAAGCTGTAGCCGAGGTTTCTATAGAAATCGAAAATCTGTTCTGGCTTCGACACTTCGAATGGAAAGCCGCCAACCCAGTCAATGACATCCCGGTGCGGCGACATGCCACGATTGCTTTTGTACGAAAGCCAAGTACTGAATGGCCGCAGGGCAATCAAATCCCTTACCATCGTCGGTCCCCATAACCTGACGTAGCATGGGACAAGCACCAGCCAACGCATGGTGTTGGGTAGAGACACGTACGCTTTCTTAACGCTCCACCAGCGCTTGGAGGGCCTGCCTTGATCGTTGTATAGAGCGATAAAAAGTTTTCCACCTGGGGCGACGTTCTGATCAATATTTGCCATCGCCGTCCACATCTCGCCAGTGTGATGGAGTACGCCCCAAGAGTAGACGACGTCGAATTTGCCCAAGTTGTTCAGATATGTCCTGTCGAGCACCGAGCCGCTTTGGATTTGCCAGTTGCTATCATTTGTGAAATAGCGGTTTTTCAGTTCGTTGGTGCACGCTACCGATTGTGGATCATAATCAAACGAAACTACCTTGGCGCCTAGGTATCTCGCGGCAAGGGAAAACAAACCGCTTCCGCTGCCAATATCCAGGAACGTTTTGCCATTCAAGTTTTCGACCTCAAGCATTGTCTTGAGACTATGAATAGCCTCCTGGATCGTTCCGTCGTTTAAACCTTTCAAAAATCGCAGCCAGTTTGCGCCAAACGCGAAACGCTCACCGCGTTGAATTTCTTCTGCGTGAGTCTTTATGGATACTCCATCAGCCATATCGCTTACTCCTCTTTTTTAGCGTGGCAACATTTCCACGGTTTTCATCCTACGAGCGGACCAATATCAATCTCTCAAGACAACGAAGCGTTCCAGGACAAGCGGCCCAGAGCAAATATAGATTCATGCAGATGCTTGTCCCAATAGCCGCACCCGCATGCGTCGGTACAGCGATGATTGGGTCATGCAGCATGTCTGGTCCTTGTCAACGGCTTGCAAAACGTGGAGGCGATCCATTCGCGCCATACTTGTGCCATGCATGGAACATCAGAAAACTCCACAGGTGTAGGTCCCGTTGTATGCGTCTACCCGACTCGGTTTCGCAAGCACCTCAGGCCGCATTTCTTGCGGCGACCGACGTTGCGAACGCGGAAGCGTTTTCCGTCCGGTTATGCTCTAGCCATGCCTGGAACATCAGTACATTCCACAAGTGATACTCCCAGTTATAAACGCCGGACAAATGCTCGTTCCACTTTTGCACGACCGGAGCAGCTTCGAAAAATCCTTCCTGACGCAAGCGCTCCGGAGCAAGAAGGGCTTGCGCCCAATCGCGCAGTGGGCCGCGTAACCAGTGTGCGATGGGAACTGCAAATCCTGCCTTGGGCCTGTCGATCAGCGTGCGCGGAACATGTCGGTACAGCACTTGCCGCAGTACCCATTTCGCCTGTCCGTCGCGCAGCTTCATCGATGGCGGCAGCCGCAATGCGAATTCGACGACCCGATGGTCGAGCATGGGAACGCGGGTTTCTAGCGATACACCCATCGCGGCTCGGTCCACCTTGACCAAGATGTCATCTGGTAGATAAACATGCAGGTCCTGCATTGCCATCTGCGACAGGCAGTCAGGCCCGACGTACCCGGGCAGCCCGCTGGTCAATGGCGTCGGCGGTTCGGCACCACCGATCACGATGGCTGCCGGATCAAGCCAATGCGACATGATCCCGTGGTAAAGCGCATCGATCGATGCGGACTGCAGCAGCCCTGCACCCTTGTGCAGTTTGTGGCCGATATTGCCTTGGCGTATCGCTCCGGGCAGTACCTGCCTGAAGGGCCGCGCCAACCTATCCCATCCTTCCGTGGAAACGCTGCGCAGCCCCAGCGCCATCGCCCGGCGCAGGAAATGCGGGCTGCCGGAGAGCCGTTGCCACAGCCTAGCCGTGTTGTGATAGCGGTTGTAACCGCCGAACAATTCGTCGCCGGCATCGCCTGAGAGCGATACCGTCACCTGCCGTCTTGCAAGCTGCGACACCAGGAAGGTCGGAATCTGTGATGGGTCGGCGAAGGGTTCGTCGTATAACGCAGGAAGGCGGGGAATTACTTCAAGCGCATCCTGCGCGGTGACATACAGTCCGGTGTGGTCCGTGCCGAGATGCTGCGCCACTGCCTTCGCATGTTCCGCCTCGTTATATCCGTCCTCGTGGAAGCCGATGGCAAAGGTTTTCACCGGGCGCGAAGACTGGCGCTGCATCAATGCAACGACTGTGGACGAGTCGATGCCGCCGGAGAGAAACGCGCCAAGCGGAACATCCGCGATCATCTGTTGCTGCACCGCGTCCGTCAGCAGCGCTTCCAATCGATCAACCGCTTGCGCGGGGTTGCCGGCGAATGCGTGTTCTGCCTGCGACCTGCCCGCTTCGAATGCGTTCCAGTACTTCGTTATCTGCGGTTCGCGCCGACGTGGAGACACCGTAAGGAGACAGCCCGGCGGCAGCTTCGCGATGCCACAGTAGATGGAGTACGGGCTTGGTATACAACCATGCCGCAGTTGCAGGCTCAATGCGCCGCGATCAATCTCGCCCTCAAATGCGGGATGTATTTTCAACGCCTTCAATTCGGAACCGAACAGGAACACGGGTGAGCCGCCGCGCTGCTGCCAGCCGTAGTACAGCGGTTTTTCACCGAGGCGGTCGCGCACAAGCGTTAGAGATACGGCTTCACGGTCCCAGACCGCAAAGGCGAACATGCCGATGGCACGATCAACTGTCGTCCCGATGCCCCAAGCGTCAAAGCCCGCAAGCAACGTCTCCGTGTCGGAATGACCGCGCCATGCCGGCGCCCGCCCCGCGGATTCCAGCTCGGCACGAAGCTGCAGATAATTATAGATCTCGCCATTGAAGACGATGATGTAGCGCGCACTACCCGACAGCATGGGCTGATGCCCGTTAGGCGACAGGTCCACAACCGACAAGCGCCGATGACCGAGGCCGATACCATGGGTGGCGTCGTGCCAGTAACCAGCATCGTCCGGGCCGCGATGCGAGAGACTATCGGTCATTTTCCTCAGGATGGCGTTGTTCTGCCCGATGTCGCGCACCGTCGAGCTATGCAACAAACCAGCTATGCCACACATAATCGCTCTCCCCATTTTTCTATCTATTACTGTCATGCTTCGTGCATGCAGCATGCATTCAAAAGTAACAACGGCCCTGCTTATGTTCGTCGCCTGCCGCTCACGAGCGCGAATGTGAGTAACCAATGAAGCATATCGAGCATGTTGTGAGTGAACATTGAATTGAAAACGAACAGAAACAGCACGGTAAGCTGGAGACTTTTGTCCTCGAAGTATTTTCCCCTTGCCAATACGATGCCTAAGCTCATCCAGAGCAGAAGGCCGGCTAAGCCGTACTCGGCTGCAAACAAGATCAGTTGGTTATGTACGCCAAGAGAATGCCACCACACGTATGTGGCCCCGGCGCCTGCTCCCTCCACCGGGTACTCAAGAAACAAGTTCCAGCCAGCCTGCAGCATGGCTGAGCGTCCAGCGGCGCTGCGATCGTCCAATTGCATTTGGCTGAAGAAATTCAGACGCGACTGAAGATCGGTGACCGCCTCGGTTAAATCATGGCGGTTTTCGATATAGCTGGAAAAGCCAGTTATCAATAACGGGATGCTAATCAGACCGGCAACGAGCAACAGGAAGGCAGACTTCGGCAGCACGCGCCGTGATTGCAGGATAACCCACAGCGCGATCCAGGCAATGATGGAAGAGCGCGAGAACGTCAAGGTGACGCCAATACCGGCAAGGATTAGAAGGGGGGTCCGGTACACCATTTTCAAGGCCGGAATTGCCATTACATAGGCCAGAAGGATGACTTCACCTGCAATGGTGGGGTTGATGTAAGTGGCGGAAGCGCGGCCGGGTACCGTTCCGGGCGTGCCGCTAGGGTACAGGAGACTAGGCACTATGAAATCGAGAATCACGATGGCCGGAGCCACGAACGCGATCAGCGGGAATACCCATTCGTAGGATGCTGTGCGCGCGTACGCGAAGGCAAAGCCTAGCAACAATGTGAGCATGAGGTATTGGATTCGCATCAGGATAATCTGCATCCTGGCGAATTCGCCGTCGGCTACACCGAGCAGATGAATCAGGTTGAGTATCAGACAGATGAATGCCCAAAGCGCAAAAGGCGACAATATATAGGCCAGTAGCGCCTTCGATTGCACGAACAGCGGACATAGCAAGAAGGCGACGGTGAAGTAGAAATACTTCGGCGCTAGTGCGCTGTTTAGGGTATTCCCATAGTTCGGCAAGTTTAGGTAAACCATCACTAGCACGGCGACCAGAATCAACGCATACGTGTAGTGCAACCATCCCCACACTACTCTGGAAGCAAAGGAGTGCCAGGTAGGCGCGTAAGAAAAGGACATGCCGGGATCAGTCTCATGTACTCTTGTGTTCATTTGTCGTGCCTTTCACCAACTCTTTACGCATTGCTTCGGCGACGCCGGGTCTTGCCCGACTGCGAGTGCATTCGTCGAATAGGAATTGCCACATTGCGGCAATCTTTTCGATGGAAAACCTCTGCCGAGTTTCGATGGCGCGCATCCCATAGACATTCCGTAGGTTGCTATCGCTCATCAATCGCTTCAGTGCTGCTTGTAAGGAATCCAGATCGTTGGGTGGCACCAACAATCCATCAATGCCATGGCGGATGATGTCCCGTGGGCCGGTATCGCAATCGAAGCTAATTGCGGGCAGGCCGTATGCCATGGCTTCTACCAGCGTATTCGGAAACCCTTCAAAGCGCGACGTCATCACATACAGGTCCGCCCGCTCATACCACCGTCCTATATTGCCGATTCGCCCTGGCAAAAAGATGCGTCCTGTCAGTCCGGCGCCCTTGATACGCGCCTCCAGCGCGGGTCGTTCGGGTCCTTCGCCGAGGAGGGCCAAGTCCCATTCCGCATGGTGTGTAGCTAATCGTTCGAACACTTCGATCAGCTTGTCAAAATTCTTTTCTTCGCTCAAGCGTCCAACTCCGAGCAGCAGCTTGCGGCCCGGCGAGCAGACCTTTTCTGGGTCTACACTGGGTATCTGATCGGCAAGCGGCCAGACCGCCGCATTGGGAATGATGGGCACCTTGGAAGCGGTCGTTTTTTTTCGCAGCCAGTGCGCGCATTCGTGCGTCAATGACACCACCGCCGCAAGCTGGCTATAAGTGGCATAGCGCAGGATTTCCCAAGGGAGGCCTAACGGCGCTTGCGGTGGATAGGTATGCTCGACGCCAATGGCGCGAATCCGGGGCAGCTCCTTTGTCGCGAGAGCAAGCAGCACGTTCGACGTGCTCATCATCGAGATCGCGAAATCGGGGTCTTCCTGCTTTAGGAGTGCACGTAGCGCGCCAATGCGGCGCAGATTTTCCCGGACACCAGCAATCAAGCCGTTTGGTGTACTGGTCAGGTTCAAGGCAATCCGCCTGATGGTCGGAGCAACTTCGTAGAAATCGGCCGCGACTGGAGCGAGCGTGACCAATGTTAGTTCGTGTCCGCATGAAGACCAATAGTTTGCCAAGTGGGTGGTGACGCGCTCCGCCCCGCCGGCGTTCAAGGAGTGAATGAATATCAGGAGTTTCACTCAAACCCTCGCATTGGTATGGTGAGCATACGCCGCCAGCGCCCACAGGATCGTAAACGAAAAGACGTACATGACTGCTGTCGCAACGGCGATGCCCTTGATACCCAGTACCGGCACAAGCAAATAATTGCCGATGACCTTAATGATAAATAGTGTGATTCCAACCTTCGCTACCCAGTGATGTAGACCGAGGCTCAAGAGATTCGAGATCAGCACTAGTCCGGCAAAAAAGAACGGTATCTGCAACAGGCCGTAACAAAACACCGTCGTGACCGTGACGGCGTCTTCTTCAGTGAATGCGCCGCGCTGGAACAGCAACCTGACGCCGTAAGGCGCGCCTGCCCACGCCAGCAATGCCACCAGCACACCGGCCGCGAACATCAGCCCGGTCCATTGCCGCGCAATGCCATATACCTGGCCATCACCCCGGCTTTGTGCTTTCGAGAAGACCGGCAGCGTGGCGCGGCTGATGGCGATGCCGCCTAGACTCAGCAGCAACGCGGTAATGCGGTCAGAGTAACTTAAAGTGGCGACGGCGCCGGGCCCTAGACGGACGGCAAACAATTGGTCCATGATGCTGATCACGTTCATGCATGCCTGACCCAACGCCATGATGCCGAACCCCTTCCAGAACAGCGGCCAGTGCTCGGAATGCCGCGTGAAGCGAGGCGCCTCGAGGGCCTTGCGGCGCGCCAGCGTTGCGGCAAGGCAGATCAAATACAGGGCACTGCCGGCCACGGTGCCCCAAACCAATACATCAATATCTCCGCTTGCAAACATAAGAACCGAAATGCCGATTGCGATTGCAGGTACGCCCTCAAGCAGCGTGCCGATATGCTTGCCATCGGCGAGGATCCACGTCGAAAACAAGCTGGTCGCCGCGCCGAGGGGTGCCAGCAGGATGAATACAGGAACCATGCGTATCGTGGCGCTCTTGATATTCGAGGGCAAGGTGACCAGGCTGGAGCTCAGCAGCAGTGGAAGGACGATCCAGAACAGCAGCGCCAAGGTTGCGCCGAAAATTAGCGTCAAGCCGAGCAGTTCGGCGCGGAAACGAGATAGAGAACCGTCCCCATGCACACGTGCCCAGAGAGGAACGATGACGACGCCGACGACGGTGAACCAAATGCTGACCGCCCAGCTCATGATGTTGAAGACGAAAAGATAGGCATCGAGCTCAGGACCAACGCCGTATCGATATGCCACGGCCATCTCCTTGGCTGCTCCTAAGAACTTGCCAACGAAGAGAAAAAGCACGACCAGGGTCATGCCCTTGAAGACGGCATGATGGTCTGGATGAAATTCCTTAACCCTATTGCTTACGGCCATAAGCAGTTTCACTTGGCACCTTCTACAAATTCCGGAAGCTGTCTATTGCTACCTATATCCTTTTGCTGGTTCAAGACCTTGGCTTGTAAGCTCTTATGCAACGCGGACTTGTTACGCCATTGGAACCAACAAGATGCAAGATGCAACGGAA
Organism: Herbaspirillum sp. GCM10030257; assembly: GCF_042666555.1. Lineage (NCBI taxonomy): Bacteria > Pseudomonadati > Pseudomonadota > Betaproteobacteria > Burkholderiales > Oxalobacteraceae > Herbaspirillum > Herbaspirillum sp. GCM10030257. The sequence continues at coordinate 29,570 of NZ_JBHTDH010000031.1, read as the reverse complement.
ATGAGCGATAGTTTGCTTCACGCACCAACGCTCCTCCAAAACTGTCTTTAAAAAAATTAATTTTGATAAGATCCGGATCCTGGGTCTGATAAGCATAGCCGCCAAAATCAAAAACCTGGAACCCTTGTTGTTTGAATAGGCGCATTTCATGAAAATGCGCGGCCTTATTCGCCACGCCAATGACCGCATTGCTGATGGCCTTGCCTTCATCCCGTAATAAGGATGCGCTGTAAAGAAGTCTGACTCTCGCCTTTCTGTAATCACATATGTATAAGTGCATAGCAATGGTTTGGCTGTCCTTGATCGCCTTGAAGAGCCGTAATGCACTCCGTGTTTGTCTAAATGTCTCGCGCTTTACCCTGTAATCGAGGCCCTTGTTCTCTGCAAATTTGTTAAAGAAGGGCACGAACTCTTCCAGATCAACCGATTCATGCATCTCAATGCCTTCCCTGGTTGCTCGCGCGATTTCGCGCCGCGTGTTCGGTGAAAAAGCTGCAAGAATTTGCTTCTCGTCCTGAGTCAAGTCGATATGCTTTGTATAAAACACTTCCTGCACGTATCCAGCACGTGGCTTTACGACCGAACTCTGCATATATTCGGTGAACCAGAATGCACGCCAAGTGCTGATTTCATCACTGAACCAAATCGAAATTAATTTTGGTCGCATAGGTCGTTCCATCTCATTATCCATACCTCGAATTCGCTTGGCGCCGATTCGTTTATTAAGCAACGCTCTTCTCCGGCCTGAATTGGCGGCACCTTGCGATTATTCGGTGATAGAGCGGTTTAACGCTTTGCCGTGTTGAAATTTCTAATTGTGTCAGCAGACCAATCGGCGTTCTATTTGTAAGGCGTACGGTGCCCACATCGAAACGCCGTGGTTGCCAATCTTGGTGCCAAGCAGCATCGGTAACCAGGTTCACATAACGATACTTGCCGAAATCGGTGCCGTCGCGAATAATTCTCTCCATCAGAAGCTGTCCCGGGCTTAGCTTCGCACGCGTTTCGTCATACGCGATCTTCAACACATAGAGGGTGTCGTCGTCGCGCAAACAAAAGCACGCGGCAATGATCTGGTTTTCGGCACGCAAGAAATTGATGCACACACGGCGTTGTGGCGCAAACTGGTACATCAACTCATGGTAAAAGCTTTTCAACGCTGGATGCAGCGCAATTGCCGTGCCGCTGCCGGCGGCACCCTTCCAGCCGGAAGCCTCGACACCTAAGAAATCCTCGAAATGCCGTTCGAGATCGGCGGGCTCCATGGCGACGAAGTAATCGGCATCGGCAGCCTTGCCCAGCCTATTGCGTGCCTTCTTCAGGTTTGTCTTGAAATTTTTGGAAAGCCCTTGGAACAATTGCTCGTAGGGCATGTCGCACGCAATATATGAACATGGCGGGTCTTCCCGCATGGTAGCCGCAGAGTCCTGCGTAAGGTCGCGGAGCGGCGACTCCGGCAGCGTCATGCCAAACCTCATCATGTCCCAGTCGAGCCGATGTTCCGAGCGCAGGCTTTCTCGCCATTGGGAAAGGAGGGCGGCAACATTCAAATCCTCCCGGTACAACATGTCGTTGAGCGGCATATGGGGATGTTCCGGAAAGGCGATTTCCCGGCGCGGCAGGCCATACCACCATCTGATGCTGTGCTTCACTGGCAGAATCGCCAGCGGGCCGCGTGCATCCCGAAATAGAAAAAAGCATACCGATCCCGGTTTCGCTTCCAAATGACGAAGATACGCAAGCCACCACCCGTAGGCATGGTAGAAACGCGGACACTTGGCTTGGGCAAACAGATTGGACCAATCGGATTGCAGCTTCTCCAAGCCGGCGATGCCGCGATAAAGTTCAATATGCATGGCCACGGGGTCCCCTTAGCGATGCAGAAGCGGTTTGCCGCGACCGTCCGATCCCGACATATTCGAAACCAGCGTTGACCATGGCGTCAGGCTCGAACAGGTTGCGTCCGTCGAAGATGATCGGTTCCTTGAGCTGCCTTTTGACTGTTTCGAAGTCCGGGCTGCGGAAGGCTTTCCACTCTGTGACGATGGCTAGTGCGTCGGCGTTCTGCAGGGCTTCCATCGGATGGCTGCAGAAATGGATCCGCGCCAATACTTCGGGCTCATCAGCAAAATCTATATCGAGCACCCGCCTTGCTTCAGCCATCGCTACCGGATCGTATACAGCAATCGATGCACCGCGCTGCAGAAGGTCACGCAGCAATACCCGCGATGGAGCTTCCCGCATGTCGTCCGTATCCGGTTTGAACGCGAGTCCCCACACGGCGAAATGCCTGCTGCTTAGGTCGCCGCCGAAACGCTCAACGATTCTTCGGCCAAGCAGATGCTTTTGTGAATCGTTGACGGCTTCAACGGCGCGCAGTATCTGTAGATCCAGGTCGTAAGAATTCGCAGTTTGCTTCAGTGCCTGAAGATCCTTCGGGAAGCAGGAACCGCCGTAGCCGCAGCCTGCGTACAAGAAGCTGTAACCAATGCGCGGATCGGAGCCAATGCCGCGCCGCACTTCTTCGATATCGACATTTACCTTATCGGCCAGGACAGCCAACTCGTTCATGAACGATATCCGGGTCGCCAGCATTGCGTTAGCAGCATACTTGGTGAATTCTGCTGACCGCACATCCATCCAGAGCATGCGGTCATGATTGCGGTTGAAGGGTGCGTAGAGCATTTTCATCATGTCGCGAGCGCGCATGCCCTCGGGGGTCTGGTCGCAGCCGACGATGATGCGGTCCGGCCGCATAAAGTCCTCGACCGCTGCGCCTTCCTTCAGGAATTCTGGATTGGAGACGACGGAAAATCCGGGGCGGCTTCCCCGGATCGCCAGTTGTTCCTGAATGGCTTCGTGGACCTTCTCGGCGGTCCCGACCGGCACCGTCGACTTGTTTACGATGACCTTGAACCCGGTCATGCGCTTGCCGATATTGCGGGCGGCGGCAAGCACATATTTTAAATCGGCGGAGCCGTCTTCATCCGGCGGGGTGCCGACGGCAATGAACTGGATGTCACCGTGCGCCACGCTGGCGCCCGCATCGCTGGAAAAGACCATCCGTCCGGTGGCGCGGTTGCGATCGACGATCTCGGCCAGCCCTGGCTCATGCAGCGGCATGCCTCCGCTGTTCAGAATATCGATCTTGTGTTCATCGATATCGAAGCAGAGCACATCGTTTCCCTGTTCGGCAAGGCATGCGCCCGTGACCAATCCGACATAGCCAGTACCGATAATCGTTATCTTCATGGTCAGCCCTCGTTGTTCTTCGTACTTCGTACGACCTGCAACTTCAATCCTTGTACTGGAAGAGCGGCACCGTGCCGCGATTCAGGTAATGAATGCTTGCAACGCCACGTGGCGGACCGGGAGCGAGGTCAACCGCTTTTTCGTCTGACCAGGTTCTGTACCAGTCGGCAAACCTGCGCAAACCATCCTCCAGCGACGTAGACGGTGCAAAGCCGGTGTAGTTACGCAGGAGGTCGGTATCGGCATATGTGGCCGGAACATCGCCAGACTGCATGGGAAGGAATTCAATGTCGGCACGAATGCCAAGCATCTTTTCAAGCGTCGCGACAAAGTCCATGACGCTCACGGGACAGTGGTTTCCGATATTGAGTATGAGATGCGGGGCGCGTCCTGTCTCGGTCGGTGGCGGATTTACCACCAGGCGTACCACGCCTTCGACGATGTCATCGATATAAGTGAAATCCCGTTCAAGATTTCCATCTGCAAATACCTGAATCGGCTCGCCGTTGACCATCTTCTCCGTAAAGCTGAAATACGCCATGTCAGGCCGGCCCCATGGGCCGTAGACAGTAAAAAAGCGCAGTCCCGTCGTGCGCAGTCCGAAAAGGTGGCTGTAGGAATACGCGATCAGTTCGTTGGATTTCTTGGTGGCGGCATACAGCGATACGGGCTCGTCCGTCCGGTCGCATTCGGCGAAGGGTGCCTTGCGGTTCATTCCGTACACGCTGCTGCTGCTGGCATAAAGGAAATGCTGCACCTGATGCTGCTTGCATGCTTCGAGCACATTACAAAAGCCAACCAGGTTGGACTGCACATAGGCGGACGGGTTTTCCAATGAGTATCGCACGCCTGCCTGTGCAGCAAGATGGATAACACGTGTCGGCTGGTAATGATCGAACAGCAGCTGCACTTCCGATGCATGGGCAAGCTCGACTTGCAAGCAATCGATGCCGCGCGGGTCTAGCAGTGCTTTGACCCGGTCTGTTTTCAATCGTTGAAGGTAGTAACTGTTGAAGTTATCGCATCCTATTACGTGGCAGCCCATATCTGCCAGGCGAGCCGCGACATGGCTGCCGATGAATCCTGCCGCACCGGTCACGATGATGGTATCCCTGTCACGCCTCATTCGCTTCTCCTTGGAGAAATCCGTCTTTCTGCGTCGGACTGCGTACTTCGCTGAAAATCCGATCCCATTGTTCGATGACCGCTTTCAAACTGTATCGCCGCAAGACTGAATTTCTTGCCTGATTGCCTAACGTGCATCGCAATTCCTCATCGCGCATGATGTCTTCCAGTGCTGAAATGAGTGCCTTCTGATCTTGCATCGGAACGAGCAGCGCATCTTTTCCCTGGCGTGTCATCTCACTCGGCCCGCTTGGGCAATCGGTAACCACGCATGGCAGCCCCACTCCCATGGCTTCGAGCAGCGCATTTGGAAAGCCTTCGAATTTCGATGTCATCAAGAAAGCATCCGCGCCCGCCATGACTTCCCATGGCTTGGTTGTCCTACCCTTGAGCGCAATACGTTCGGCCATGCCATGCTGTTCGATGCAAGCCTGGAGTTGGGGCTTCAGCGGGCCTTCGCCGTAGATATTGAAGTCCCAGTCGGGAAAGCGCGCTGCTACGGCGGAAAACGCGGCGATGGCTTTGTCGAACTGCTTCTGGTCTTCGAGCCGGCCCATGCTCAGCAAGATCTTCCGATCGTTATTGCGCATGACGGCCTCGTGGGCTGCCACGTCCTCCGGGATGGGATTGGGAATCGTGCGCACTCGCTTCAATCCCGGATAGTAATGATGGATCTTTTCGGAAACCGCATCCGTCTGTACGGTAAACATGTCGCCGTATCGAAATGTCAGCCTGGAACAAAACTCCCAAAAACTGCGCGGCGAGCGTCCGCTCGGATCATTCCGTTCGCAAAGTATCAATGGAATTCCTGTAAATAGCGTGGTTAACACGGCAGCGACATTGACGTTCGGCAAAAAGGAAATAACGACGTCCGGGTTTCTTTCCGTTAGCAGGCTGCGTAGCGCCACGAAGCGTTTGGCGTAGCTACCAATGTTTTTATTCCTGGTCTTGACGACGTCGGCCAGCGAGACCAATTCCACGGCATCTGAGACCGCATAAAATGGTTCTCCGCCTGCGGAAAAGGTTGCTATCAACGATACGTCGTCGCCGCGCGCTGCCCACGCATTGCATAAGGTCGTTGCCACGCGCTCTGCGCCGCCGGCATCGAGTGAACTGACAAGAAAACAGATTCTCAATTTTTCACCACTTAGTGATAGGCCGTCTGACACGGGGCCGACTTCGGAAAGGTATCGATACTGGCGTCCAATTCATACGCGCCTGCAGTATCCCTCATGCCTCGGCACAAGGCGTAAAGATGGTCTGGTCATGGTGAAAAAGGCGGTTTAGGCAGCATCTGGTTATCGGATTCCAATGGCTCACTCAGGGTGACTTCCTTAGGTTTGCATACTCACGTACACCTAGCACCACGACAGGACCGAAGCACCAGCGCCCACGCACGAGCCGTGCATAGATCACGATATAAATCAGCGCTTCCGCGGCGAATACTGCCAATGCACCGCTGGTGCTGTTGCCTAAACTGAGTGCCAAAAGCGTTGTGAATGCGATCCAGATTGACGTGACCCATGCAACTGCGCAATTTCTTATCCAAGGGCGTTCTCTTCTCTTCGGCAATATTTGGCAGACAACGCGGCGGTAGATGAGCATATGCATGTGCAGCCGGTCTGGCACTCCGGGGCTCATCTTGCGGATCACGGCTTTCCGGTACACGCTGTACAGGACTTCAATTACCGGATAAGCACAGATTGCAAGCATCTGCCATGCGGAAACGGATGGATTGCGGGCGACAAGCAGTACAGCGACTTCCGCCAGCCAGAATCCGAGAAGGTAGGCGCCACCGTCGCCCATGAACAGTTTCCCGGTCGGATAGTTCACCATCAGGAAACCGACTGTTGCACCGATGCCGAGAATGGCCAATCGGGCAACGAAGGTATCGCCAACTCGCCATGCAATGAATGCCAGGGCAGAAAGCATGATCACCACGGCTCCCCCTGCAACTCCGTGGAAGCCATCGATGATGTTAATCGAGTTGGCAACGCCTGCAACGGCGAAGGCCGTAATGACAACAGCAAGCAGCGGCATGGTGTGCAGTAACGTGTCTACTCCCCAGATATCTAGACGTGGAAGATAGGCGTCAAGCAGGAGCCAGGCCAACAACGCACTTGCAAACGTTGCGAAAAGACGGCGCCTTACCGATACGCTTTTCGTGAGGTCTTCGAGCAGCCCGGACAGGAATGCAGGCATGCCGGCAACCAGCAGCAGCAACGCTCCTCCGCTCAAGCGTTGTTCATTACTGCGATCGCCGAGGAAATCGATGGTGAAAGCCATCCCGATACCGATGGCTAGTGCGAGCCCGCCAATGCGAGGGACCGGCGTATCGTGGAATTTTTGCGCACCGATGAGCGTGCTGTCGAGAGAAAGCCGTCCATGCCAGCCTTGAGTGAAGACGATCAGCATACTCAGAAAAAGAGTGCAAATCCAGGCAGTCAGCATGCTGTCGAAAAATTCCATCCAAAGCAATTTTATGCTCCCTATTTACATGGCTCCGCCGCTGGTGCCATGCTTCGTGCCAATCGGGTATGCGAGCAATCCAACACTTGTTGCCTGCCGCATTGTTTCAGCATCGCTCCGTACGGTTACATGACAGCACTGACGCCGCCTGAGCTTATCTGAGCCTGCCTCATAACTGTATTTGGCCAATCGAGAGTGAGGGTTGCAACAACTTTTCGCGCCGGTCGAGTTGAAAACATCATGATTGCACCTCAAACAGATCACAGGATAGTAAAGAGGTGGCGCATTGCCGCCTCTTTACCCATTAGCACGTGAAGCGCTCATACAATTGGTATTGAGCAGTGTTCTTCTCCTGCCCAGTCATATAGGCGAATATGCGTTGCCCCAGGACGACACATGACCATCCCGAAAGAGCAGTTCATCCCAATTTTCCACCTGTGCACTACCGACTTTCGGGCGCCGCGGCTTTGTCTTCGTTCCAAGACATTCTAAGATTTAATAAACAAAGAAATAAGTACGAAATTTCGTTTGATCGATATGGCCTATGCATTAACTCATCGCATTTTTTAATCGATGAATCGAACCCGAAGATGAGATGATATTTATCATGGATGCGAACGCGTCCTGGATGCACGAAGGCGATAATCCTCTGTGTGCTTGTACGAGAAATTAGACCGATTTTGCAACCTGATGAGGATATGTAGAGATCTTGCTGATGGAACCTGAGGATGTTTCCCGCTTAACTCGCTGCTAAAGAAACTAGCGGGACTAATATTTTTCGAAAGGCTAGGAAATGAATGATGATGCAGATTAGGAAGAGCAGGCGAGTGCTGTCAAAACAGAAGCTTGGAGGAGCCGATTCCAGCAAGTTGTATGGGGGGCTTATACGAGATAGGCATTTCTGCAATGGGGTGGTGCAATCAACTGCGCGATGACCTTTACCATTGAATTACTTTTGGCGCGAGAGACATCGGACGTTTTGCACGTCATGCGCAACGAATCTTCGTCTATGAAATTGCGTAACGCAACAGACAGAGAGTGGTGTATCGCAAGCTGTCATCAAGAGCGAAAGATCGTTCAGTATGCCTATGCAGGGAAGGGCTGGATAAAGGGGGTGACACATCCCAGACGCAAAATAGTGAAGGTGCAGAATGCAGGAGCAACATTGGGTTTAAGGAAAGCCAGATCACGCTTGAGTTCACGCATCTGCTGGTTGATTGTTTCAACGACAGGATGCGATTCTTAGAATCTGTTGAGCAGTCCTTCCTTGCGCTGGCGACGTTCAACCATTTTGGCTTCCGTAGATATGGATTGCTGCAACATGGAATTTGCCTCTTCGCCCAAATCGACCGTGCCTTGGTTGTTACGCAAGCTGTTGTACTTGGATTCTGATTGTCCCAGGTTCTGCATGAGCTTTGGCAGCGTGGCATCGAGGAAGGCAAGCATTTTCGCGGCTCCAACAGTCCTTTTTCCATGCATAGCCGCCGTATCCAAACAGGCCCCGTTCGGAAAGTGTCTTGCTCCGCTTTGCGATCCAAAATGATCTTAACAGACCCCTTCCCGTGCCGAGTTATTTAGACTGCGTCACAGGTAGCTTTAATGTACTATTCACTTTCCTAAAGAATAAGTACGGAATCTCGATAGAAAATCGATTTATCGTGCTTTTGCCCACAGCTTTTTAGATCACTAATGAATTGGTCGCCGTAACTCTGCGCTAACACGATAAGAATTCGATGATTTGGTGCTCGGTTTCCGAAGCCGATCATTCATTAATATGAGATGACTTTTATTTGTCCGTCCGAGACATCTTTGAGAAACCTGTTTTTCTGGCTCTTGATGGACAGGCTATCTGCACTGACGTTAATTTCCTCTCGGAATATTTTTCCCGTTTAAGGTGCGTGGTGCGCCCGAATGCGGGCTAAAGCTTGCTGACCTATGTTTTGATCAATGCGAACATCTTCGATGACTTATTGCGGTACCCTCGTGTTCTGTTCTGCATAGTCATAGGAAGGATGCGAATGTCGTTTGTCAGACTAATGATTGATGACAGATACCACAGACTGCGCTTTATCGCCGCTTTGCTTATCTATCTTGCTGTACTAGTTTTCGGATCGATCCCAGGGGCTCGCACGGAGGTGGGCGAGTTCGCCTCAGGCCTTATTCTTCATTTCATTACATATTCGGTGATCGCATTCCTTTTGTTCACGGGTTTCCGTAACGAGTATTCGGCGAAGGGCCTCACGACTGTAGTGATGATTGCGCTCATGGGTGCCTTGGACGAGTATGTCCAGACTTTTCTTCCGTATCGAAGAGGGGCAATTGGGGACTGGTATGTTGATGCGAGTGCCGGCATACTGATGTCGACACTGCTATGGATATGTCTGGAGACGAAGCGGCGCCGCGTTCGGACGCCGTAATGAGAGCCGGGCCAAGCCCGGCTTCTGCAAGACGAATAGTCTTGTATCTTGAGTAGAATTTTTCGTTCAGTTATTCAAAACGTTTAAGGCGGTCCGGGCTTCTGCCTAGCCATGTCCGAGAGGGCATGCACAACTCTGCGGCGCTGGTATCGTCATCATTGAGACGGTACATTTTCGCCCAGATGTTAATGCATCGAGATACATCCTCACGCGTTAGCTTTTCAGGACGATTCGATCTGTCTGTATCGAACAAAGCAGGCGTGCTGGAAGAAATATCACCGACAGGAATTGCCTTGAGCGGCGACGAACGAGAAATGGATTTTTGCATGTTGACCTCGCTACAGTGCAGTGCAGTGCACAAGAATTAGTATATGCCTGCGCAGGTTCAGTGTAAAACGTGTTGTACAGATTTTTTTAATGTGATGTCGTAGGCGTTGGCACAGCGAGACAAATCTGCACAAACCGTCCTGCGGGGCAATAAAATTAACGCAGGCTTCCCCAAATTTCGCTCTGAGGAAACAAGTCATCGACCGGAGCACCAATTCCAAACTCGCGATAACCGTAACGGCATATCGCAGCGCCAATTTCTATGAAGCGCTCAAGTTCGGAAGGTCCAAGTTTGGAAGAAATCTCTTCAAGCCGCTCCGCAAGTAATGCAGCAATGCAATAGAGATCGGTATCGACTGCGTCGTCCCGGTCCCTCATCATGCGTTCAAGAATCCGGTACTTATCCACATCTTCCTCCGTAACTACAATGCGTACAGTATAGAACTCTGACTGACGCGGACAAGTCGCAGTGCAATATGGATACAATTCAATATGCTGTCTTGTATCGAAAGTTTGGCTCAGTAAATAATTACGTTTGAAGGTTAGCCTAGTGCGGCTAGGTTGGTGACTAGGCGTATCGAATTCAGCCGGATCACGTGTATGGTTTGCTCCCGGTAAGCGACTACCCCGAAACACAACAGGTGAGGAGTATAGATATTAGATAAGTACACGGCGCTTAAACGACGTGGCCTAACACGTCAACCGGATATTCGGGCGAATATTCCAACCGGAATTCTGTCCAAGAATACTCCTCGCCAATGCCACTTTGTGACGAGGAGTCTTTGTTTCTATGTCAGAGAAGATTGGTAAAGAGTAACAGGACAGCCAAACTGAATGAGCCCTTTACGGTATTTACTTATTAAAGGTGTCCTTCACATTGCCGACTGTTTTTTGCACCTGACCTTCAACCTGCTTTTCAATACCCTTTTCCTGCTGCTTTTCATTGTGCATCATTTCACCGGCTTTCTGCTGCACCTTACCTGCGGCATCCTTCACGCTGCCTTTTACTTGATCCTGGTTCATGATGTGTCCTTTCCGTTTTCAAGAGTGATTCGGTTAACAATTAAGAGTCATTCGTTTTAAGAAAGTTTCAGAACGCTGCTGCGTGCCAAGTGCAACGAAAAGGACCTGCTTCCGACTAATCGACGCTGCGCGCAGCAAGGTCGATTGACTGCCCACATGGTATAGGTGCTAAACGGAAAGGGAGAACCTGCCAGTCATTTGCACTATGGTCGATTACCATGCAGTTACTGCGTGTTCACAGTGAGATTCTGAAAGCATTTCTGAACGAGCACGTAAAACACGCCTTGTTTGCGCACGCTCAACCGGCACCCAGAAACGCAGACGGAGAACATTGACATGCACTGACCACGCGCCAACACTGAAGCGCGTGGCATGAATGCGCTTAAGGCGGTGAGCAATCAGATTTTTCTACAAACTTCCTGAACGTCTTCGCCCACGCTTCTATCCATTTGCACTCTAGCCCAACACGAGTTCCTTTCCATCAAGGAGAAAAAATCATGGCCGATACAGCCGGGATGACACCCGATATGGAAGCACTAAAGACACGCTTGAAGGCAACATGGATGTCGGGCGACTACGGACATTTCGCCAAGTACCTTGAACCTGGCGCCCTTGAGTTCTACGAGCGGCTTGAAGTAGCACCTGAGACACGCATGCTTGATGTTGCCTGCGGTGCGGGCCAGATTGCCATTCCAGCTGCCCGTGCCGGCGTGAAGGTCACAGGCATTGACCTTGCGACGAATCTCGTGGAGCAGGCAAGGGCGCGCGCCAAGGCGGAAAACGTCAATGCCCGCTTCGATGAAGGCGATGCCGAAATGCTGCCGTATCCAGATGCCTCTTTCGACCTGGTAGTCAGCTTGATCGGCGCCATGTTCGCTCCACGTCCAACGCATGTGGCCGCCGAGTTGATACGTGTCTGTCGTCCGGGAGGTCGGGTGGCGATGGCGAACTGGACACCGGAGGGGCACGTAGGACAAATGTTCAAGATCATTGGCAAGCATGTTCCACCCCCGCCCATCATGCCATCACCTCTGCAGTGGGGCGACGATGCTACCGTGCGTGAACGGTTACGGAATGGCAGTTCGAACATGAAGACGACGCGACGCATGTATCCCATGCACTATCCATTTTCTCCTGCCGAGGTCGTGGAATTTTTCTTCAACTTTTATGGGCCGACGCTACGCGCCAAGGCGGCGTTGGGCACTACTGAACAGGAGGCGTTGCGGCGTGATCTGGAAGAGCTCTGGAGCGCCAATAATCGCGCGACGGATGGAACAACGAAGGTCGATTCAGAATATCTGGAGGTTATTGCAGTCCGTGGGTAAACGTACCGGTTCCAACTGGTTACCGGGATAGGCGCTTTCAGGCAATCGATCCGGCCGCGCCCAGTGGCCCGGCATCGTCCGGGCTTGCTATGCGCAGTTCCTGTCATCATCACGAGGGGGGAGAAATCCTGCATCGCAGCGCGCAGATTGGGTGAAATTACACTGTGTAGTAAACGCGCAATCGCACAGATTCACGGCCGTGAGCTCAGTCTCTTTCCGAGATAAACGGTAAACACCACCGCTGCACCAAAGCCCAAGGTAAGTGGATCGAGTTTCTCGCCTAGCAATGGCACTGAGAAAGCCATTGCAAAGAAAGGTTGCAGCAACTGGACCTGGCTGACACGCACCGACCCGCCAAGTGCGAGCGCGCGGTACCAGGCAAAGAATGCAACCCACATCGAGAACAGGCCGACGTACGCAAAGCCTATCCAGGCAGTGCCTGTGACTGACGTGGCTGGCCAGGTCAGCAAAGCTCCCGGAAGCGTGACAGGGAGAGAGATAACGGTCACCCAGCAGATCACGCGCTCCGCGCCCAATGCAGGAGTCACCAGCGCCCCCTGAACATAGCCGACTGATGCAGCCAGTACTGCGGCCACCAGTAGCAGGTCGGCCATATCGAGTTGGAAGCCGCTGCCTGAACTCGAAGAACGAAGCAGTGAGTACACAACCACCAGGGCGGTACCTGTACATGCGCAGAGCCAGAAGCCAACTCCAACCCGTTGGCGCAATGTCCATGCGGCGGCTACGGCCGTAACAAGCGGCAGCAAGGCGGTTATCACGGCTGCATGGCTTGCAGTAACGCTGCGCAATGCAAATGCAAGCAATAGGGGATAGCCGATCGCGTTTCCCAGCGCAGCGATAATCAGTGCGCGCCACTGCTTTCGGTCCGGCCATGGAGAACGCGTAATAGTGAGTAGCGCAATTGACAGAATCGCGGCGACAACCGCACGTCCAAAGGTCACAAACCATGGCGACAGCTGAGGTGCCGCATTTGATCCGATTGCAAGTCGGGTCATCGGCAAAGTCAGCCCGAACAAGGCCATCGCGCACAAGCCCAGCCACATGCCCTTGGTCGAAGGCGTCAGTGCATCGAAGCGTTGCAAAAGCGAGCTGGCCATAAATTTAGAACGCATTGCGGCTGCGGATCGGGATATACCGGTCCGCAAGTTGCACGGAAAAGCGAACGTCCTGGCGCAACTTAATGCGCTGCGCCCACGATCACAGGAATTTCCGTGGCAGGCGGCGTATTGCGGCTACGTCCGCAACGCACGATGCCATCGATCATCACCATGCCGACGCCAGGGATATCGCCGAGTTGCACGCTATCGAGCAGATCCCGTCCCGCCGAATGCTGTGCCTTGTCCATGAACACGAAATCCGCTGCCCGTCCCACTTCAATGAGGCCGCAGTTAAGCTTGCGTATCCGCGCAGTGTTACCGGTTGCGAAGCAGAACACGAGCTCTGCGGGAATGCGGGCGATGCTCGACAGCAGCGCAACCATACGCAGAATTCCCAGAGGTTGTACGCCGGAGCCTGCCGGACCGTCCGTGCCGAGGATGACACGATGCGGACACTTGAGCTGCATCGCCGTCTGGGCGGCCGCAATTGCCACACGCTCATTGCCGTTGTGGACAATCTCGATGGCGCGGCGCGACTTTTCGCAGAGCTCGCAGACGTGGGCTTCCGGCAATGCGGTGTGTCCGCCATTGATGTGGCCGATCACGTCGGCGTCGGCTTCGAGGACGACATCCTTGTCGATCAGCCCGGAGCCAGGAATCGACGGGCCGCCGGTGTGGATAGTGCTCTGGATACCGTACTTGCGCGCCCAGGCAACCATCTTTTGCGCTTCTTCGCCAGCCTTCACCGATCCGAGACCGACTTCGCCCAGCAGCGAAACCCCAGCCTCCGCCAACTCCTTGAAGTCCTGTTCCGTCATGCCTTTTTCAATCACCGGCGCGCCGGCGAGGACTTTGACGCCACCCGGGCGGAAATTATCAAAAGCGCGTTGCGCGGTAATCGCCAGCGCCTTGAGGCCGACGATATCTTTCGGCCGGCCGGGAAGATGCACTTCACCGGCTGAGATCATGGTGGTAACGCCGCCATTCATCGTGGAATCGATCCAGCCGAGCTGACCCTGTCGTGGCGTCCAGTCACCAAATACGGGATGAACGTGGCTGTCAATCAGCCCGGGCGCGACGCAGGTCTTGCGTGCGTCAATGACCACGTCGGCCTGATCAGTATCGCAATCGGAAGCGGATCCAACGGCGGTAATCAAACCGTCGTTGACCACGATCGTATCGGCCGACAGCACCGGGTTATCAATGTCTCCTGAAAGCAATAATCCGATGTTCTTGATGACGACTTTTCCGGATGTTTGAACACCACCTGCATCTGCCATGGCCTGCCTCCTGTTTCAGTTAAACGCTACCCGCTGCAAGCGGGATGGATTCAATGACAACAATTCGCCATCTGTCGCTTCACCCGGTCGACATGATCGGAAGCGGCCTATCCTGGGACGCAAGTCCGTCTGGATGGACGCATACCTGGCGGATCACAGCCGATGTGATGAACTCTTCCCAGTAAGCGAGAGCGTCTGCCGCACCGAGGTCTTCGCCAAGGAAGGCTGACAGCGTGAAGCGATTGGATAAATAGAAATAGGCTAGTGCAGCACTCATTAGGTAGATATCCCGTGCCCTCAGGTCGGCGCGAAACACGCCGGTTTCGGCGCCTTTGGCGAGCACTCGGCCCATCAGGGAAATGGCTGGCGACGAATACTCGCGTGCGCGCATCGATTTCGAGATGTGCTTGCCGCGATGCAGGTTCTCGCTGTTGAGCAGGGTAATGAACTCGGGATGCTGCTGATAATAGGTCCACATGAAACGCACCAGCGTTTGCATGTCTTCGATGGGGTCGTCAAGATTGAGGGCAAGCTTGGATTCCGCCTCGTTGAAACGGCGGTAGGCGTCCTCGATCACGGCAATGAAGAGTTCTTCCTTGTTGCCGAAATAGTAATAAATCATTCGGTCATGCGAGTTGGCCGCCTTCGATATCTGATCGATGCGGCCGCCAGCGAAACCGTGTTTTGCAAATACCTTGGTGGCGGCGCGCAGGATGCTTTCCTGCGTCGACTGAGCCGCCAACTCCCGCTGGCGCGGACGCTTTGCGGAAGCCGCAGTGCCAGTGGTGCGCCGGGGGGAGGAAGTGGCCATGTCGGATATTATTGAAAAACCGCCTGCCTTGCGGAAATAGCAATTTCTTTCAAGGCCATAGCGTTTATTGTTCCGCGAACGCGCGTTCGATCACAAAATCGCCGGGTGTCGAGGTGTTGCCTTCGACGAAGCTGCGTTCCTCCAGCATGCGCTTCAGGTCACGCAGCATCGCCGGACTTCCGCAGATCATCACGCGGTCGGTTTCGCGGTTGAGGGCGGGTACGCCGAGGTCGGAAAACAGCTTGCCGTTCTCGATCAAGTCGGTAATGCGGCCCATGTTCTTGTACTGCTCCCGCGTTACCGTCGGGTAATAGCGCAGT
This sequence comes from Herbaspirillum sp. GCM10030257, assembly GCF_042666555.1. NCBI lineage: Bacteria > Pseudomonadati > Pseudomonadota > Betaproteobacteria > Burkholderiales > Oxalobacteraceae > Herbaspirillum > Herbaspirillum sp. GCM10030257. The sequence goes on along the minus strand of NZ_JBHTDH010000031.1, from coordinate 14,103 downwards.
TTGCTGGTGACCAGGTCGCCCAGGAATTCATGATTTGGCAAGTGCTCAACCAGCAGGTCGTGATAGGCCAGTTCGTCAGTAGTGCGAACGCCATGTACCAGGACGACCTGGTCGAATTTTTCATAGGTTTCCGGATCGCGGATGATGCTCATGAAAGGCGCGAGTCCGGTGCCGGTCGACAGCAGGTAGAGGCGCTTGCCGGGTAACAAATAGTCGATTACCAGCGTGCCGGTCGGCTTGCGGCCGACAATGACCGTGTCACCGACCTGGATATTCTGCAGACGCGAAGTCAGCGGGCCTTCCGGCACCTTGATGCTCAGGAATTCGAGGTGTTCCTCGTAATTGGCGCTGACGATGCTGTAGGCGCGCAGCAAGGGTTTGCCATTGATGCGCAGGCCGATCATCGTGAAATGGCCGTTGCTGAACCGCAGTGACGGGTCGCGGGTTGTGGTGAACGTGAACAGGCTTCCATTCCAGTGATGGACGCTCAAGACACGTTCTTCGTTAAAGGCACTCATGCTTTCTCCGTTGCGAAAATAAAAAATCCGGCGTGGTCAACGCTAAAGGTGCATGAGTTTACCTGTTTGTTCCCGACAAGTGTCTGGATCGGACGGCGGATTAGGTGAATTTGAGATGCTGGATCAGACCGTGGAGTGCTCCGCAGTGCGCCTAGTAAATCGCCGTCGCCGTTTCGGCGGACACCCGTCCTCAGAAACTGTCTTCGTAATGCACGCCATGTAATCGATGCATGCAATCTATTAAAAGCGATGCAGGCTTCTGTAAGAACACGAGTCATCTCAGTTTCCCTTTCCGCATCCCGCTATGTACAAGGGTTTGAAGCACCTTGGGCTGATGCTGATGGAGTGGTTTCTACATGAATATGTAGTGTACACTAAACGAAAATGTAGTGTACACTACATTTAATCGAATCTAAAACGTGTCGAGCTAAACGGAGACATCCAGCATGACCGAGCACACGAAGACCGACGGATTGCCCGGGATGGAACCCCAGGTGCTGGAACGGGCCAAGCCCCGCAGCGAGCGCATGGCAGGTGACAAGATCGAATGCAATGCTTGTCCGGTGCTGTGCCAGATTACGGTAGGGCGCTCCGGGGCCTGCGACCGATATGCCAACGTTGACGGCACACTGGTGCGCGTCGATCCGGTGATCCTGCTTCGAAAGGCTGTCGATGGCGGCGAGCAAGTTCTGGTGCCATTTGCCGGGCGGACGCTGGCAAACGGCACCGAAAACCTTGCAACGGCTGCTGAGCCGGTTGGTGGCAATGCAAGTGCAGCAAGTGCACCGGTCGCGTGGAATGGCGACCTGCTCCATGCTGACGATGTTTTTGTTACCGGGGTCGGCTCATCGACCACCTATCCCGACTACAAACCTGCTCCTTTCATCGTTTCATCCCAGTCCGACGGCGTTGATATGGTGACCGTTGTCACCGAGGGGATCTTCAGTTACTGCAGCTTCAAGGTAAAAATTGACACTGACCGCTACCTCGGCCCTGAACAGGCGAACATTCGCTACAAGGGCGAGGTCGTCGGTCATGTCACCACGGCAGAGTACGGATCGCAGATGCTCTCATTGGGCGGCGTCCACCATCTGACCGGCGGCAGCAAGAAAGAAGGCCGCCTGACCGCCGAAATCATGCAATTGCTTGGCAACAAGCAGGCTGCAGAGGTCATGATTGACGGCGGCTCCCAGATCGTCATCCAGGCGGGTCGAGCGCCTATTGTCAATGGCATCGAAGAGCAGCGTATGCGGGTCGGCTGCGGCTCGGCGACCATCGGCATCTTCGCCAAACAATTATTCGGTAAGGTCGACGAAGTGATTGTCGTCGATGACCATATTACTGGCGTGCTGACCGAGCATCAGGCCGGTCGTTGTCTCGATATGCCGCTGTCCGGCGTCAAGATTCGTGGGCGCAAGTCCACGCCGGGTCGCTACTTTCAGGTCGCCAATCCGGGTACCGGATGGGGTGGCACCGACATTTCCGATCCGCTCAGCATTCTTGAAGGCTGGGATGCCAGTATCGCCAGACCAGGCATGCGCCTGCTGATGACATCGACGACAGGCGAACATGCCGCATGGTTCATTCTCGATGAAAACCTGACGCCGGTCGAAATGCCGATGCCTCCTGAAGTGCATAGCGTCGTCGAGCGTATTGGCGAAAACTGCGAACCGTCGCTCACCACAGTGCTGTTCCTTGGCGGCGCCGGTGGCAGCCTGCGTGCCGGCGTGACAGAAAATCCGGTTCTGCTGACACGCGCCATCAAGAATGCGCTCGTCAATGTCACCTGTGGCGGGGCACCGGCCTATGTCTGGCCTGGCGGTGGCATCACGGTGATGACCGATGTGACGCGCATGCCGGACAATAGCTTCGGCACTGTGCCGACGCCCGCCATCGTTGCGCCGATTGAATTCACGATGCGCCTTGCCGACTATCAGGCGCTTGGCGGACACATGGAATACGTACGTCCGCTATCCTCTGTCCTTCAAAGTGGTGCATGGCATAACGAGGGCGCACCGCAACAGCGAAAGTGGCTGCAGCAACCCGATGTCAACGCCTGGCCTTCCGCGGTCGGGCCGATGCTCGGCTAGGCGGGTGCGAGAGATGTTCGCTCAACGTGCTTCGCTACCCGACGGACGCCTCCATTTTTCGCATGGACCCATCGACCTGATCATTCAGGCCGACGGATCGCCTGACACTATCCATGCGGCCCATACAGACGCATGGCAGCGCTTCGAAACGCTGCTTTCCGAACTCGTCGACGAATTGCCAGCCTTGCGCTTGCCGCTGGGTGAGCAACGCCTGCTGAAAGGCAGTGTGGCCCAACGCATGTGGGAAGCGTGTTATCCCTTTCGCTCCGGCTTTATTACTCCCATGGCTGCAGTGGCAGGATCGGTCGCACAAGAGATCATCGCCTGTTATGCGCGGCGCAATATCATCCGTGCGTCGGTCAACAATGGTGGCGATATCGCGCTCTACCTTAGTGCAGGCAGTTCATATCGGGTAGGCATATGCACCGACATAGACACCGCAACCGAAAAAGCGGCAAAAGGCCTGGCACTGGCAGCGGACCTCCAACTTCGCATTGATGCGGCAATGCCTGTGCGCGGCATCGCTACCAGCGGTTGGCGTGGACGCAGTTTTTCGCTCGGCATCGCGGATAGTGTTACGGTGCTTGCGGCCAGCGCCGCCCAAGCGGACGCCGCAGCCACGGTGATTGCCAATGCCGTCAATATCGATGATGTGCGTATCAAGCGGGTGCCTGCCTGTTCACTCAAGGACGATACTGATCTTGGAGAAATACCGGTTACCGTAGACGTGCCCCAACTTGATCACGCGCGGGCGCGTGATGCTCTGCAAGCAGGATTGTTACAGGCACGGCAATTGCAAGAACAAGGACTGATCTGGAACGCGATACTTGCATGCCAGGGACAAGTAATGCATTTGCATGATCATGGGCTGAGTGTCGAGACACTTTCTCCGCAAAGAATCGCGTACGATATTGGCAAGAGTCGGTATTCAGCGGTACTCTAGAAAAAATTAAAAGGAAGGGCTGGGGACATGATTCAATCGATGATGCAATCAACACCTGCGAGGGCATTTCCATGATCGAGATACGTCGGGTTTTCTGGCATGTGGAAGACATTTACCACGAGTTCGGGCCCGTGGGCGAGCACCCGCTGAGGCGTGGATATATCGCAGGTGTTCTGACCAATCCGTATGCTGGCCGCTATGAGCCCGATATTCTCCCGATGATGGAAGAACTTAATCCGCTTGGCGTCCGGCTGGCTCACGAACTGCTGGAGCATCTTGCCGTGCCGGCCGAACATATTGAAGGTTATGGCAAGGGCGCGATGATCGGCTCTGCAGGCGAACTGGAACATGGTGCGCTTTGGCACGTGCCGGGAGGGTATGCAATGCGAGAATTGCTGGGATGGAAGGGAAACCCGGCTGACTATGCCGCCGGTAAAGGCGGAGGCGTTAAAGGGCAGCCCGGCAATGGTTTGTCCATTGTTCCTTCCACCAAGAAAGTCACCGGTCCTGGCGGCACGCTCGATGTGCCCCTGACCCACATCAACGCCGCCTATGTGCGCAGCCATTTCGATGCAATCGAAGTACGGGTGCCGGGAACGCCACGTTCCGATGAATTGGTCGTAATTCTCGCCATGAGCACTGGGCCGCGCGTACATGCAAGAGTCGGCGGGCTGAAGGCGGCCGACATCGCCCAGTGGGACGGACTGCGCTAATGCCAGTGAACGAGGCATCCGGACAGGCTTTGACACATTACATACGGAAGGACGAGCAATGCCAGCAAAGATCCGCAAACTGATTGTGCAGGTGGAAGAAACCCATGTCGAAATGGACAAGGCGATCACACCGCCGACACGCAAGGCATTGGCCATGGCGGTCATCGACAATCCCTATGCCGGGCGCTATGCCGAATCGCTCGATGACTTGATCACCATTGGCGAAGAACTCGGCGGTCTGCTGGGCAAGCGATGCGTCGAGGCATTGGGCATTGCACCAGAACAGGCACAGAGCTATGGCAAGGCGGCCATTGTGGGAGAGGCGGGCGAACTGGAACACGCGGCCGCGATTCTGCACCCCAAGCTTGGAGCGCCGCTGCGCATCGCCGTCAGTAAAGGCGCAGCTCTGGTGCCTTCCAGCAAGAAGCGCGGCGGATTGGGCACTGCGATCGATGTGCCGCTCGGTCACAAGGATGCGGCTTTCGTGCGCAGTCATTTCGACGCCATGGAAGCCCGGGTCGCAGATGCGCCGCGGCCCAACGAAATTGTCGTTGCTGTTGTCGTCACCGACAGTGGCCGGCCGTTGCCCCGCGTGGGAGGGCTCCAGTCCCACGAAATCAAAGGCGAGGATGGCTTGCGCTAGCCACAGCATCGCGCGAACGATCGCATCGATTGGTCCACAAATAAGGAGATAACCATGAACAAGACTACCAGTTGGCTCGCAGCGTCTGCTGTCCTTTGGGCGGCCTCCAGCGCCGTCGGCGCCTATGCGCAAAACGTCATCAAGATCGGCGAAATCAACAGCTACAAGGCCCAGCCGGCTTTTCTTGAGCCCTACCGCAAGGGACTTGAGCTCGCCGTGGAAGAAGTCAATGCATCGGGAGGCGTCAACGGCAAGAAGTTCGAACTGATTACACGCGACGACAACGGCAATCCCGGCGAGGCGGTGCGCGCCGCCGAAGACCTCGTATCGCGTGAAAAGGTGGATGTACTGACGGGCTCCTTCCTGTCCCATATCGGACTGGCGCTGACCGATTTTGCCAAGCAACGCAAATTCTTTTTCCTGGCAGCCGAGCCGCTGACTGACAAGATCGTCTGGGAGAATGGCAACCGCTATACCTATCGTCTGCGTCCATCGACCTACATGCAGGTGGCGATGCTGGTGCCGGAAGCCGCTGCGCTGAAGAAGAAGCGCTGGGCATTGGTTTATCCCAATTATGAATATGGACAGTCCGCCGTCGCAACCTTCAAGGAATTGCTGAAGGCTGCACAGCCGGACGTCGAGTTCGTCACTGAACAGGCCACCCCGCTGGGCAAGGTTGACTCCGGAAGTGTGGCCCAGGCACTTGCCGATGCCAAACCCGACGCGATATTCAATGTACTGTTCGGTGCGGACCTGTCTAAGTTCGTGCGTGAAGGCAATACGCGCGGCTTGTTCAAGGGTCGTGAAGTCGTGAGCCTATTGACCGGCGAACCGGAATATATGGACCCGCTGAAAGACGAAAGTCCAAATGGCTGGATCGTCACCGGCTACCCGTGGTACGGCATCCAGACGCCGGAGCATACTGCCTTCCGCAAAGCCTATGAAGCAAAGTACAAAGACTATCCACGTCTGGGTTCGATCGTCGGCTATAGCGCGATCATGTCATTGGCCGCCGGCATGAAAAAAGCGCAGTCCACGGAAACCGACAAGCTGGTCAAGGCGTTCGAGGGCTTGGTCGTCAAGACACCGTTTGGACCTATCACCTATCGCGCGGAAGACCATCAGTCGACCATGGGTGCCTATGTCGGTCGTACCAAGAATGAAGGCGGCAAGGGCGTCATGGTGGACTACCGCTACCTGGACGGCGCGAAGTACTTGCCGTCCGCCGAAGTGGTGGCAAAGCGCCGGCCAGCCGACTGAAGTAAGCAGGGGAGAGCGGCGCGCATGTAGGCGTTGCTCTCCCACATGATGCCGTTCCCCGGACCGGCAGGCAGTATTCTTGTTGCAGATCGTCATGGATTCATCCAGCTGATAGAAAGAACGTGTCATGAGCTTTTCCGGCTTCGCGGTGCAGTTGCTGAATGGTTTGGCGGGAGCATCCTCCCTGTTTCTTGTTGCGGCCGGCTTGTCGCTGATCTTTGGCGTAACGCGCATCGTGAACTTTGCGCATGGCTCGTTTTACATGTTGGGCATTTATATCGCCTATACGCTGGTCGAGCGTCTCGGCGGCAGCTTGGGCTTTTGGCCCTCGCTTCTGCTCGCGGCGCTTGCCGTCGGCATCCTTGGCGCGCTGGTGGAAATGATATTGCTGCGGCGGATTTATCATGCGCCCGAATTATTTCAGCTGCTCGCCACATTTGCGCTAGTCCTTGTCATCAAGGATGCTGCCCTGTGGTTCTGGGGACCGGATGAACTGCTCGGTCCGCGGGCGCCCGGCCTCAAAGGTGCAGTGGAAATTTTCGGCAGGCAGTTTCCCACGTATGACTTGTTCCTGATCGTTATCGGTCCGATTGTGCTCGGACTGCTCTGGCTGATGCTGACGCGTACAAGGTGGGGCACGCTGGTGCGCGCGGCGACGCAGGACCGCGAGATGGTCAGCGCTCTTGGGGTCAATGAAGCCTGGCTGTTCACCAGTGTGTTTGCGCTTGGGGCGATGCTCGCCGGCTTGGGCGGCGCATTGCAATTGCCGCGTGAACCGGCCAACCTTGAAATGGACCTTGTCACCATTGGCGCTGCCTTCGTTGTCGTTGTAGTGGGAGGCATGGGTTCGATTACCGGTGCCTATGTCGCTGCGCTCTTGATTGCCGAGTTGAAAGCAGTCTGTATCTGGCTCGGGCTGGTCGACGTGTTCGGCATCAGCGTGTCTTTCTCCAAGCTGACATTGGTTGTTGAGTTCCTTGTTATGGCGGTCGTGCTGGTCGCACGTCCCAGCGGCTTGCTGGGGCGACCGCAGGCGCCGACACGCAACGCGGGCATCACGGAGGCCCCATTGCGGGCGGCGAGGCCACTGTATAAGTTCGGTGTCCTTGCGCTGATCGCTGTGCTCGCCATGGTCCCATTGGTGATGCGCGATTCGCCTTATGTCACGGTACTTGCCATCGATCTGATGGTCGCGGCCCTGTTTGCCACCGGCCTGCACTTCATCATGGGGCCTGCGGGCATGCATTCATTCGGCCACGCGGCTTACTTCGGACTTGGCGCCTATGGTGCAGCCTTGCTGGTGCGTACCGCCGGGCTGCCGATGGAGGCCGCACTTGTCCTTGCCCCTCTCGTTGCGGCGCTTGGTGCATTGTTGTTCGGCTGGTTTTGTGTGCGGCTGTCGGGCGTATACCTTGCGATGCTGACGCTGGCATTCGCGCAGATTACCTGGGCGATCACTTACCAGTGGGACACCGTCACCGGCGGAAGCAATGGATTGACCGGTGTCTGGCCCGCAACATGGTTGTCGGACAAGACCTCGTATTACTATCTCACCCTCGTGATCGTCGCCGGTGGCGTATTGCTACTGTGGCGCATCCTGTATTCACCATTTGGTTATGCGATGCGTGCAAGCCGCGACTCTGCGTTGCGTGCCGACGCAATCGGCATCAACGTCAAGCGTATCCAATGGACGGCCTTCATTCTTGCCGGTACGGTAGCCGGCGCGGCGGGGGCGCTCTATGCGTTTTCAAAAGGCAGCATCTCGCCTGAATCTTTGTATGTCGGCAAATCGGTCGACGGTATCGTCATGGTGATGCTGGGCGGCATACAGACGTTGATCGGGCCGGTAGTCGGCGCAGTCACTTTCAACTGGCTGCATGACACGGTGGCGCGCAATACCGATTACTGGCGCGCGATGCTGGGCGGTATCATACTGCTGCTGGTGTTACTCTTCCCGCAGGGGATCGCGGGCTTTGCCCGGCAACTGTTCGACCGCAAGCGCGAAGCCAAGGAGGCACGCTGATGAGCCTGATGACGGTAAGTAATCTCGGAAAGTCCTTTGGCGGCGTGAAGGCGGTGGATGGCATCAGTTTTGAACTGCATGCCGGCGAATTGCTTGCCCTGATAGGCCCCAACGGCGCGGGAAAATCGACAACCTTCAACATGGTGAACGGTCAGCTGAAGGCTGATGCCGGCTCGATCCTGTTTGACGGCAAGGAACTGGTCGGACTCAAGCCACGTGAAATATGGCGTCTCAGTGTCAGCCGCACCTTTCAGATTGCGGAAACCTTTGCTTCGCTGACCGTGGTTGAAAACGTGCAGATGGCGTTGCTGTCTGCTGACGGCAAGCTGTTTTCAATGTGGCGTAAAGCCGCGGCCTACAAGCGCGACCAGGCGCTCGATTTGCTGGAGCAGGTTGGCATGAAGGCACAGGCCGACCGCCCGTGCAGCGTACTGGCCTACGGCGATGTTAAGCGTGTGGAGCTGGCGATCGCCATGGCGAACCAGCCCAAACTGCTGTTGATGGACGAGCCTACCGCAGGCATGGCTCCCAAGGAGCGCAACGACTTAATGGCGCTGACCAAAAAGCTTGTTACCGAACGCAATATGGCGGTGCTGTTTACCGAGCACAGTATGGATGTGGTCTTTGCCTATGCGGATCGGATGATCGTGCTGGCACGCGGACGTTTGATCGCCGAGGGCAAGCCGAATGAAATCCGTGACGATCCTAAAGTTCAGGAAGTCTATTTTGGCACCGGCAAGACTTTCGAAAAGCTGAAATTATCCAAGGAGGTGGCGTAATGCAGGCGGTTGTCGAAAACCCGGTGCGAACCTCGTCCAATGGTGTTGTGGGCGAGGCGCTTCTCAGCGTAAAGGCGCTCAACGCCTGGTACGGCGCAGCGCAGATCCTGTTCAATGTCGATCTTGATGTGCGCCGTGGTGAAGTGGTCGCTTTGATGGGACGCAATGGCGCTGGCAAATCAACCTCGCTCAAGGCCATCATGGGGCTGATACCCAAGCGGAGAGGGCAGCTCAGCTTCATGGGACATGACATTTCTACTGCGCAGCCACACGAAACGGCGGTTCGCGGTCTCGGTTTCGTGCCGGAAGACCGCCGCGTGTTTACCGATCTCACCGTGATGGAAAACCTTGATGTCGGACGTCAGCCTAAACGGACCTGGCCCGATGGCACGCCCGCACCCTTATGGACGCCGGAGCGCCTGTTCAAGCTTTTTCCGAACCTTGGCGAAATGCCCAACCGTCCCGGCGGCCGCATGAGCGGCGGCGAACAACAGATGTTGACGGTCGCACGTACGCTAATGGGCAATCCCTACCTTGTGCTCCTTGATGAGCCGTCCGAAGGCGTGGCGCCGGTCATCGTCGAACAAATGGCGCAGATGATCCTGGAACTCAAAGCCGAGGGCGTCAGTATCCTGCTCTCCGAACAGAACATGCATTTCGCGGAGCTCGTGTCAGACCGCGCTTACGTATTGGAAAAGGGGCAGATCCGGTTCGACGGATCGATGGAAGAACTTGCGTCCAATGAGGCCGTGCGGCAGGCTTACCTCAGCGTCTGAGGAGCGGCCTATGCGCATCAAGCCGCCACCAATCCCTCTGCACGTCAATGGCAAGGATTACGCCCTCGAAGTGCCCGGAGAGGCGCCGCTGCTTTATATCCTTCGTAACGACCTCGAACTCAACGGCCCCAAGTACGGCTGTGGTCTTGGGCAGTGCGGGGCATGCACAGTGCTGATCGATGGCAGGGCGGCGCGTTCCTGCGTGATCCCTGTGCAAGGTGTGGCTGGCCGACGCGTGACAACGCTGGAAGGCCTTGGCCGCAAGGGCGCTCTGCACGTCGTCCAGCGCGCATTCATCGAGGAACAGGCAGCCCAGTGCGGCTATTGTCTCAACGGGATGATCATGGTCACAGTTGCACTCTTGCGGATAAATCCGAATCCGGACGATGAACAGATCAGGGACGCTTTGTCGCACAACTTATGCCGTTGCGGAACGCATATTGAGATCATGCAGGCGGTCCATCGCGCCGCAAAGCTGATGACCGAAACCATAGAGGAGTCCGAATGACGCGGCGCGCAGACCTGCCGAAGACCAGACGCGATTTCCACGAGGCGACCGGGGTATTGCTCATTACCCGCGATCCACCGCCACCACCGCCGCCAGTGAAGGGTCAACCTGCCACCGTCCCCGGAAATCCCGCCGAAGGCGTCGAAATTCTGGTCGCCGTGTGGGACGATGGAAGTGTCACCGCATTGAACGGCCACGTCGACCTTGGTACCGGCATCCGCACCGCCTTGTCACAGATCGTTGCGGAAGAGCTCGATATCCGGCTCGACTGCGTGAACATGGTTCTGGGCGACACTACACGCGCGCCAAATCAAGGAGCCACCATAGCCAGCGCGTCGCTGCAGATTCACGCCGTTCCGTTGCGTGCGGCCGCTGCACAGGCGCGCGCATGGTTGCTGTCGCGGGCCGCCGAACGACTTGGCGTGGCGCCGGAGCAGCTGACCGTTCACAAGGGCATCATTGCCGTCGACGGTATGCAAGAAAGGTCGATTGCCTATGCCGACCTGCTGGCGGGCGAACATGTCGAATTGCGTCTCGATCTTAACACCCCGGTCAAATCGCCGACTGACTATCGCCTGGTGGGCCAGAGCATGCCGCGCGTCGACATTCCCGACAAAGCCACCGGTGAACTGACTTATGTGCATGACCTCCGTGTGCCGGGCATGTTGCATGGTCGCGTGATCCGGCCGCCGTATGCCGGCGCCGATCATGGCGATTTTATTGGCAATACGCTTGAATCCGTCGATGAACGCTCGATCGCACATATTCCCGGCATCGCCGGCGTCGTGGTGATCGGTGATTTCGTCGGCGTGGTTGCCGCGCGCGAGGAACACGCGGAGCAGGCGATGCGTGAGCTTGTCGTCAAATGGAAAAATTTTCCCACGCTACCTGCGCTGGACGACGTAGCTGCCGCAATCCGGGCCAATCCTTCGACACGTCGTGTCGTCGCCAATCAGGGTGACGTCGATGCAGGCTTGGAAAGCGCAGCCAAACGCATCGACAGAACATATCTCTGGCCTTACCAGCTACATGGATCCATCGGTCCCTCCTGCGCGGTGGCTGACTGGCGACAGGGCCGGATGACCGTGTGGGCTGGTTCGCAAAACCCGCATGTGTTGCGCGCGGACCTTGCCAAGCTGATGGATTTACCTGACACCGCGATCGACGTGATTCGCATGGAAGCGGCCGGTTGCTATGGCCGCAACTGCGCGGACGACGTGGCTGCCGATGCCGCGTTATTGTCACGTGCGGTCGGCAATCCGGTCCGCGTGCAACTGACGCGTGCGCAGGAGCATCAATGGGAGCCGAAAGGCGCGGCGCAGCTGATGGAAGTGCGCGGCGGCCTGGATGCTGACGGCAGCGTTGCCGCTTACGATTTCCAGACTTCGTACCCTTCCAATGGCGCGGTGCCACTGGCCCTGCTATTAACCGGCAAAGTGGCCCCGGAGCCCATAGCCTATGAAATGGGCGACCGCACGTCGGTGCCTCCCTATGACTACAAGAACTTGCGTGTCACGATCAATGACATGGCCCCGATCCTGCGCGCATCCTGGTTACGTGGCGTATCGGCCTTGCCGAACTCTTTTGCGCATGAGAGTTACATTGATGAACTGGCAACGGAAGCTGGTGTGGATCCGGTCGAGTTCCGGCTGCGTTATCTGAAGGATGACAGGGCGGCCGAACTGGTCAAGGCCACCGCTGAACGTGCCGGATGGGTGTCGCATACTAGGCCGCAACAACAAGAAGCGGACGGCGATTTCCTGAAAGGGCAGGGTTTTGCGTATGCCCGTTATGTGCATAGCAAGTTTCCCGGTTTTGGCGCGGCATGGTCCGCATGGGTCGCTGATGTGGAAGTCAACCGCAATACCGGTGAAGTCCATGTGCGTCGCGTCGTCGTTGGCCACGACGCCGGCTTGATGGTCAACCCGGCTGGTGTGAAGCATCAGATCCATGGCAACGTGGTGCAGACCACCAGTCGCGCGCTGAAGGAAAAGGTGCAGGTCGAGCCACAGACCAACACTGTTGTGAATCGGGAGTGGGGCAGTTATCCCATCCTCAACTTCCGCGAAGTCCCAGTTATCGATGTGATGATGATGCCTCGTCCCGGCCAGCCACCTCTGGGTGCGGGTGAGTCTTCATCCGTTCCCGGTACTGCGGCGATCGCCAATGCAATTTTCGATGCTACCGGCGTGCGTTTCCGAGAGCCGCCTTTTACGCCGGAAGTGGTCAGGGCCGCGCTTGAACCGTCGCCAGCTATACCCGCACCATCGCCACGCAATCGACGCGCCTGGTGGGCGCTACCCGGCGCATTGATTGCCGGTACTGCCGGGCTGCTTGCCGCGATGGCAGGTTGGAAATCCAGCATTCCCGACATTTCCAGGATCGATCCCGGCATCTATACGGCCAATGTTATTGAGCGGGGCCGCTTGCTTGCTGCGGCGGGTGACTGTGCGGTTTGCCATACCGCGCCGGGCGGCATGCGGAACGCCGGCGGACGTGCGATGGAGACTCCATTCGGAAAAATCTTTACGACAAATCTAACTCCGGATCCGGAGACCGGCATCGGTAAATGGTCATTCACGGCATTTCAGCGTGCCATGCGGGAAGGAATTTCGCGCGATGGCCGGCACCTATATCCGGCCTTCCCGTACACATCGTTTACCAAGATGAGCGACGACGACCTGATGGCGTTGTACGCTTACCTGATGACGCAACCTTCCGTACATTCCGAAGTGCCTGAGTCGACACTGAAGTTCCCCTTTGGCTTTCGTCCTTTGATGAACGTTTGGAACGCGCTGTACCTGCAACCCGGCCCCGAAACAGCGGATCCCGCCCGTTCATCGCAATGGAACCGGGGCGCTTACCTGGTCAATGGGGTCGGTCACTGTACGGCATGCCACAGCCCGCGCAATGCAATGGGTGCCGAGAAGTCGGGGTCGGATTTTCTGGCCGGTGCCATGATCGATGGCTGGGAAGCACCGCCCCTCACATCACGCACACATGCGCCGGTGCCGTGGACGGAAAAAGAACTTTATCGCTATCTGCGGCAGGGGCATACCGAGCATCATGGTGTAGCGGCCGGGCCGATGGCCCCGGTGGTCCGGGAATTGTCGCAACTCCCGGATGAGGATGTCCAGGCGATGGCGCACTACCTTGCTTCATTCAACGCGCCAGTCTCCCTGCAACAGGCGGAAATGGTGGCTGCGGAAGTCGTCGTCAGCGCTAAGGCTCGCGCGGACCAGATCCGCGATGAGAATAGTCGACTGTTCTCAGCTGCTTGCGGCAGTTGCCATCATGAGGGTAAAGGGCCAGTGCAGTTAGGCATGAACAAACCTCTTGCGCTCAATAGTAATCTGCACAGCAACACACCAGACAACCTGGTGCAGGTGATCCTGCATGGCATTCAGGAAACCGCGAGCGGAGAGATGGGATTCATGCCGGCATTCCGGGATAATCTCACGGATGCGCAAGTTGCACGGATTGCCGCTTACATGCGGCAAGTATATGCGCCCGATAAACCGGGGTGGAGCAATATCGAGCAAACGGTCGCAAGGCTGCGCACTACCGCTCACGGTGATCATTAACGATAAACCGTCGGCATGAAAAACTGATAAACAAGAGGGAAACAAAATGAGTGCATCGAAGGCAAAAGCCAGCTTTCACTGGGACGATCCGCTGCTGCTGGACCAGCAGCTGACCAACGACGAACGCATGGTGCGCGACGCCGCCAATGCGTATTGCCAGGACAAGCTGCAACCCCGCGTGCTGGAAGCCTTCCGCCATGAAAAAACCGATCCGGCGATCTTCCGCGAAATGGGCGAACTCGGCCTGCTCGGCCCCACCATCCCCG
>NZ_JBHTDH010000030.1:0-47832 GCF_042666555.1 Herbaspirillum sp. GCM10030257 | reverse complement strand
CATATCCACTAAGGCACGTCGCCACATCGTTCGCGTTACGAATACCAAAGAAGGCGAACTCGTCAACCATGAGCCGAGCTACAATTTGCGTCCTTCCCGCACGCTGCATACTTACCTTAATTGCATACAGTTCTTGCTGGCCGACCAGGAACATGAACAGCTTGATCTGCATGCGGTCAAGATGGTCCTGCACATCGCGTAGCCATTCATATTCGTTTTCTGCGAGACGCTGCGCCTCGTCGACAAACATAATGGCAGTGCCGCTTCCGTTCTTTGAGCAGGCTTCCTTTATTTTGTTAATCAGGCGAATCCGTTTCGTAGGGTTCGAACCTGAATCCGGTTCGGGATATCCGACGGCGTCGAGTAGATTGGTGAAGAACGGCCCTTCTGCATGGCGCGGTTTGTGTTCAGCCTGCAGGTGGTACGTCGTGATCTTCGGATGCGTTTCAGCCAACAAGAGACGCAAGTATTCAATCGCCCGGGTCTTGCCAATCCGCGAGGGACCGTATATCAAGGCGCCTGTAGTTCGGTATCGTAAGCAGCGATTCACCAGTTCAAAGAACGCCTGGATTGCAGGTGTAGCAATACGGTAGTTGCCGGTTGCGATCGGATGCATGTCTGGATCGATTGGGCGTGCAATTCTGGTTGCCATAAGCCTCCTTGCTGACCGCTGTAGTGGTTAAATACTCGTGGTGTAGCCGAAACCGATAGTGAGAATCTCGGCCTTTGGCTTCTGGCTTGGGTCCCTCTTCTCTTCCGGGGTGTCAGTACCTTGGTGCTGCGGTAGAAGGTCTTCAGGTACCGGCCGACGCTGCGTATCGGATACGGGCTCAGCTTCACTAAAGTGGGTCGGTGCGCTGGATAGAACTCTCGCTGTTCTTTCAAAGTCATTCGCAGCACGCCGACTGGTCTTCGCCTTGGCACGTTTCTCCTGCATAAAGCCTTCCAGGAAATCGTGGTCGAGTCTGAACTCTAGGCGCTTGCTGTCCCGCTTCTTCAGGATTTCCCGCCGCAGCTTTAAGTCATGCGTAATCTCACCCCACAGGCCTTGTGCTTTTAATACCCCGAGTTCCGAGCCGTCGGGCAGGAAAGCGCGTACAGTACGGAGATCATCGCTGTTGTAATAGATGCGCAGATCCTTTCCGAACAGGTCGCCGCTGGTTGCCAGGGTTACATTCGTGTAGCGCACCTGAAAGAGGTTGATGTGTGCACGTGTGCCTTGAGCCAGATAACCACGTACCCGACATCGGCGTGCCTTTTGCATGAGGCACAGCGTACGACGCTTTAGCTCTGGCAGCCACGAAATCAGGTGCCCCTTCCCTCTTATGAAGTATTCCATCGCCTCCAGTGGCGAGCGGCCATTCAATCCAGCATGCGGCGTGGCGTTGTAGTTGGCAATTGATGCTTCCATCAGCTCTTCCATCTCCGAAAGGGAAATGAATAGACGCAAATTGCCCTTCGGGCTGCACAGTGCACGTCGCACATCCTGTGGGCTGGACCCGGTATACCCGGGAAGGCGTGATGAAAGCGTGCTGGCCACCGTACCGAAGAAACGTTCGATATATGGTCGATCGTTTGGTTGGTGTGGGGGCCCTGCATCTACCGCGCAGCCAATGAACTCGCACAGAGCGCTAACGGTATCCTCGGCAAGGTTCGCCTTAGCGTTATCCAAACGCACGCGCTCCCAGACCGCATATCCAAGTTCAGGCAACCGTCCGGATGGAAAGTCACCATGCATGCCGTATCCGACATTGGGCAATGTGAAGGGTCGCCGTACGTGCGGCGTCAAGGCATTCTCTATCGTCTTGATGACGTCGTAGCGACTGTATTCTCTCGAGAGAACAAGGTTATAGCCAAGTACTGCGCGGGTACACACATCAATTATCACCAGCAGCCAGATGCGTTCGATTTCCACTTCCTGGTCAAACCCAAGCGGATCTCGAATGACAATCTTTAACCGTACATCCAGGCGGTGACCATCAAACTCCACAACCTGATACGGGCGCGCTGGCCCTCTTCTGGGGCTGAAGTCGGTGTGGGGGACACCTTTTACATGCCCTGCCCCGGCGGCTCGGGCGGCAGTCCCGAATTTACTCAGTAACTCACTCTTGACGTAGGAGGAGAGTGAACGCATGCCCTTATGCCCGGTGTTAAGAGGATAGTCGGCGCCGGTGATGCCTACCTTACGACATTGCTGGATAAACCCCGTATGAAGATTGCTGAGATTTCGCAATCGCGTCTTTAGCTTCCCATCTGTGCTGATTTGTTCAAGTACAACTGCGCGTTGGTCGATTTTTGTTTCAAGCCACGTCGCTAATATTGGATACCGTTCAAGCAGCATGGCGAAAGCGCCAGCGAATCCGGCCCTTGTGCCTACATTATCGACCGAGAAATCGCTCTTACGGGTATAGGGTTCAACATGCCGGCTTTTCAGCAATGCACGAAATCCAAAGATCTGTCCGTCTTCAGCCTGCCTCAGACAGCGATCCAGCAACCAATATAGCTGGCGGCTCTGGATACCCGTTTGAGTAGCAATTTCCCGTAACGTCATTCCACAGACATAGAGCTCGACTGCCTTGGCCCGTGCCATGAACGCTTTCCGCTTCTCAACCGGCAAGGCGTGGTGATCTACCGCAGGCCACGTACTCAAATCAATCTGCAGGAAGTCACAGCGACGTCGATTCATGGCTTGGCATTCCGCGGTTCGAAATGTGACAAGAATGAGAGCGGTTCGGTCCTCAAGCGTGGAGCATCCAATCGGCCACGGTGAAGCAAGGTGAAAACTGCGGCGCGCACCGTAGTGAGATCTGATGTTCCCAATTCCCTTTCAATGAATGAAAGTTGCATTGGTTCGGAAACGAACTTCTCGACCGATTTGAAGAAGGAATCCGTGAGAAGATCCCTGTATGAAGTAATCACTGGCAGCATTCGCTCCCAGTTCTCAATCCATGTGCGCATGGCGGCAAGCTCAGCACTTGGGATCGTCCTTACTTCATATTGTGTTGAGCCAATCGTTGTTGTAGATATTTGGCCGCTTTCACCGATAAGCAGCAGTGATTCACGATCGTCCTCCTTGACCCAATAGTCTGCCAGGATCTTGGCTCCGCCGAAGTTGAGATAGGCCGGTCGTTCGCAATACAGCTGGATCGATGGACTTGCTTCGAGCAAAACCCACTGGCTGTAGGCAGCCTCCCCGAAGCATTGAAGACGACGGCCGATTTTAAGGCCGTAGACGTCGATTCTCCGTGTCCCTCGCGGCCGTGCCATTGACACAGGAGCCTGGAAGCATGTTGTCAGTTTCTTCATGCCGACAACGTACGCCCGAAACGCCAAAGTCAAAGCTACGAACAGCCAGAATTACTTCCCTCTGATACGAAACTCCAAATTTACTTCTTTTTGTAAAGCTAGTAAATTTGGCTGAAAATCGGCGGCTTAAGAGCGGCAAGTCTCAAAAAATGCAGCCAAAATCACTTCGCTCTACGGCAGCCTAATTGCGTTTCTGGCATTTTGGCGATGATATAGCTCGAAGCCTGTACCCGACCGAGCGTTAGCCTGCTCAGCTCTTAGATCACGACGCAGAGCTTCAAGCAAAGCATCCTTTTCATGGGCAAAAACTAGGACTAGCTGCTGCATGATCACTCCCTACACGATTGATTGAGGCAATGACGGCGGTATGCGCCGGCTAACACGAAAGACAGTACTATCCTGGTCGGCACAGCCCAGACGGCGCATAAACCGTCACTTTCCTCGTCCTCAAGGTATGCGCCGACTTGATTGCGCGACAGACCTTGATATCAGACGCCATTGCGAACCATTAGGCAGCACTGACTCCATGCGGACCATAGTCGATATAACCATGCGCGCCGCCGCCGTAATAGTGCGATCGATCGGCGGAGGCCAACGCCAAACTATTCTTCAAACGCACCACTAGATCAGGATTGGCGATGAATGGCTCGCCAAAAGCAGCAATATCAATAAGGTCGCTGGCGATCAATTCTTCTGCCCGCTCCCGTGTCATTCCGCCAGCCAAGATGAGCGTACCTTGGTAACGATCTCTGAATGCCGACAGAAACGCATCCGGGATAGCTGTACTGCCACGCGACTTTTGGTCCATCAGATGAACATAAGCCACTTTTCGTCGGCTCAATTCGTCCGCCAGGAAAAGATAGGTATCATCGACCTCAGGATAGTAAGGCATGTCAAACAACCCCCCATAGGGTGAAAGACGAATCGCCGTATGCCCTGCACCAATCCGGTCGATCACCGCGTCAACGGCTTCAAGTACAAACCGAGTACGGTTCTCCAGTGTATCGGCACGATAGGCATCTGTCCGGTCATTGACGAGCGGATTCAAGAATTGCTCAATCAAGTATCCGTTCGCGCCGTGTAATTCGACACCATCAAAGCCGGCCTCGATCGCATTTGCTGCTGCATTGGCAAAATCGGAAATTACACCGCGAACTTCATCAGTTGTGAGGGGCCTCGGTTTGGATACGTCAACTGCGCCCGGTGTCCCGTCTGCGGTAATACCCCAAGCTTGGGCATTCTTGGCAATTTGACCCGTCGAGCTCACTGGCGAAATCCCGCCTGGCTGATTCGAAACATGGCTCACTCGGCCAACATGCCAAAGCTGGGTAAAGATGGTGCTCCCCTCGGCATGTACAGCATCGGTTACCTTCCGCCACCCTTGTACTTGGTCCTGCCGATACAGGCCGGGAATAAAGAGAAAACCCTCGGCAGTAGAGGAAATCGATGTGCCTTCGGTAACGATCAAACCCGCTGAAGCTCGCTGCCTGTAATAAGCGACCATTAAGTCATTTGGGACGCCCTTCGCGGTGCGGGCCCTTGTCATAGGCGCCATGGCGATGCGATTAGCCAATTTGTGTTCAGCCATCGCATACGGTTGGAATAATGTACTCATTATGGATCCAAAAAAATAGACAAAGAAGCACTAAAAAAGCGACCTAAGGCATTGGAGCGAAGTCGTCAGCCAAACTGGTGACCTTTAGGCATGGGTCGAACCCACTCTCACCAATGCATAGTCTCGAGTGCGGACCAATCGATGAACGACAACCTATGTTCGACGTCACGTAGAGACCATGCGCTGTGGGCCTGGCTGAAGGCCCAGCTTAGCTTGTGATGAGCGCGCCTCAATTAAGCGTTATGCGGTTTGGAACATACTGCCCGCGGTCCGGTCATCGATCCTATTTACGCAGCGACCTGTCACGCGCTGGCAGCCGCCATATTTCATACCGTTCTTCTCCGGCTTTTACCGCGCCAGCAAAATGGTTATTAAGGTTGCTGGCGGTGAAATAAAGGGCATTCTGAGGGCCACTTGTAATAGTATCCGGCCAATAGATGCGCTCATCAGAAGCCAATAAAGTCGAACGTTTACGCTTAGGGTTAAATACCGAGATTCCGTTGTGGGTAACGTTTGTAATGAACACTCTACCGGACGGATCAACGACAATACCATCAGTATTGCCATCGATCGTTCCTAGATTGCGTACTGACGAAGCCACCTGGTTATCTGTCGATTTGAAGTTTCTCAAGACTGCTGTGGACATCGCGTGCAGTTGGTCCCCTGCAGTCACCGTCCAATATAGCGTTTCAGCATCGGGCGACAATGCAATTCCGTTTATGGCGACTTGTAACGGCTTATTTGGCCACACCTCTTCACCGTGCGAATAGACCTTTGCATCACGCTTTATTTGAACAGATTGATGCTGATGCAGGACACGCCGGACTTCAGAAGTCTTGAAATTAACGACAATGATTCCTGACATATTCTCAGGTGCACTACGGAAGCCGCTATCCGAGATGTATGCAACTTGTCGCACTTCATCCACGGCGACATCGTTAAGGAAACTGCCTCGTCGATCAGCCACAGAATCAAGGGGAAAGGATTTGACCAACGTCCCACTCTTCAGGTTAAATACAATCAGCTTTTGCGCACCAGCCGGAGCTTCGGACTCGCCAGCAATAAACCCCATATCGAGAGCCCAAAGCCAATTGTTGCGGTGATCAACATGGAAGCCCAAAACATTTCGAAGAGAGGTTTTCACATCGCCATCAACAGCGTTGACATCAACCGATGGAAAAGCGGTCAAGCGGGCCGGCCCAGCAGTCGCGTTTAGGTCCAGGATACTGATCGTTGCGGGAGCGCTTGGCGACAACAGTCGCGGCGTGCTCACGTACGCAGTACCGTCCTTACTGAAGTGCAACCCCGCTATCGGCGCGGTGACTGATTGCGCATACCGACTTGGGGAATTAGAATCCGACGCCCGCTCCCATGAAACTCCTTCATAGGTTCGCCATCTCTCAAGAGAAGCTCCGCTTGTCCCAGCTTCTGCCTGGACCGAGCCGCAGACAATAAGCGTCGCTATAGAGACATACTTTACAATCGACTTATACATGAACCGGTTCCCTATAATTATCTAACGGCTGTTCTATTTTTCGAGAAGCACTTCAATCATCAGCTCCGCAACACGAGCTGCAGATTGCGGATTCTGGCCGGTTACGAGATTCTTGTCCCTCACCGCAAAACTTTCCCAGAGGCCCCCATGGACGTACCGTGCGCCTTGTTCTCGCAAGCCATCTTCCAGTAGTACAGGAACGACGCCAGTCAACTGCACCGCAGTCTCTTCAGCGTTTGTAAAGGCATTGACCCTCAAACCCTCTACAATAGGAAGTCCGTTTGCGCCACGCGTATTCAGAAGGACTGACGGGCCATGGCAAACTGCGCCAATCAGCTTGCCGGCATCGAAAAACTTCCCGAGCTTCGCGGTCAGCACCTTATCGTACGGAAGATCGAATACTGCGCCATGGCCACCGGGAAAGAACACTGCATCAAACTCCGAAAAATCGGTTTCCGACACGGCCGAGGATTGACCTAACAACGCCATCGCTAGTTGATCTGCACGGAACCATACAACGTCGTCAGGCACGGTCTCAAGCAATTCCAAACTACTTGGATCGTGTGGCGGCAACCCGCCTTTCAATGAAGCGATTTGAATACTGAATCCAGCCTCATGGAACCGGCGGAACGGCGTAGCCAATTCTTCGTAATGAAAACCGGTTCGGCGCCCTGTATTGCCTAACCGATTGTGTGACGTGATCACAATCAAAATCTTCTTAGTCATGGTTTTGCCCTGCTAGGTGAAAGGTGTATGCACGTCATCATGCAGTATGCGGTCAGCAAGTTAAATCCTGATCTAGTGGTAACATTTCGCACTATCAGTGGATAATCGGCCACCGGACATAGAGGGAAAATTGGACAAATTGGTTGCTATGAGGGTGTTTTCTCGTGTTGCGGAAACCGCCTCTTTCACTCGAGTCGCACACGAGTTAGAACTCTCAAGCTCTTACGTAAGCAAGTTAGTAATGCAACTTGAGCAGAGCTTGGGCGCAAAGTTGCTGCAAAGAACCACGCGACGGCTTCAATTAACTGAGGCCGGACGTGCATATCATGTGCACTGTGTCCAAATACTTGAACACATGGATCGTGCAGAATCCCTTGTTGCAGAGTGGGGCAATTTCCCAAAAGGTCGGCTGCGCATTAACTTACCGCTGTCATTTTCCCTATGCGACCTTGGACCCGTGATGGCCTCATTTGGGGAGCGCTATCCCGAGCTAGATCTGGATCTTACCCTTTCGGATCAACAAATCGATCTCCTGAAGGAAGGATTCGATTGTGGACTACGTCTGACAACCGATTTCAAAGATAGCAGTTACGTAGGCATACCTATAGCCTCATTCAGGATCATGGTATGTGCGGCCCCGCGGTATCTAAAGCGGCACGGCGTGCCGGCGACTCCACAAGATCTTCAACAGCATAGGTGCTTCGTTTATTCATATGCCTCAGGACATAATCGCTGGCCACTTCGTACGGCAGATCAATCCCATATCGCCGTCAATAGCACATGGCGCATGAACAGCACGCCGTTCATGAAGCATTTCATAATAGAAGGTCAAGGATTGGGGGTCTTACCCGAGTTTGTCGCTCGTCCGGAAATTGAAGATGGAAGGCTCGTGGAAGTGTTGGAAGAAGTAGAGCGTCCGGAGCTTAAGCTTTATGCTGTTTATCCAGCGCGTAAGCTTGTCCCTGCAAAGGTTCAAGTTTGGATCGATTTTATGAGGGAAGAGGCCTACCGATGGGGTGCGAACAAACGCGGGTAAAATTCAGATAGTGAAGGACTAAGGTTGCACCGAACTAGGCGGGTAGCTGCTGCAGTTCTTTTAAGCGGTCCTACGAAGATTTTCTAGGGCGCCCTTGGCGGAAGCCCAAAAGTAGATATACCAATCTGTATCCATATAGTGGTCTTCGTAGACCCGAATGTGACTCATACTATCCTCAGAATTTTCTTCAGGTCTACATCAGTCCCACCCGCGGGGACGCCAATATTGAGGTGCAGCATGCAAGGTACGGCTATGTACTGATTGGCGCTCGCAAGCTGCCGTCCGCAAGCCGCAGACTAAGCGCCGATCCCCTCGCCGCGGCGCGGCAAACGAACTTTACTAGATCCACATGGCACTGTTTATTGGGGGCACATCACTTTGACCCAATACGTAACGAGGTTTTGTCTCCCTCAAGTCCGAGATAGGCTGGCCGTTCTCAATACAACGGGATCGATGGATTAGCCTCGGGCAAACGCAATGACTGAAAGCTGTCTCACCAAAGCATTGAAGTCGTTGTCTAATCTTGAGACCTTAGGTGCCGATTGTCCGTGTTCCGCGCGGGCGACCCATTGGCACTGGCTTCTGAAAGAACGTTGTTAGTGTTCTCATGCCGACAAAGCACACACCCGAATCGCCAAAGTCAAAGCTACAAATAGCCAGAATTACTGAGAGCATTCAAAACCAGAGGCGCCTCTAGGCAACACATTCCCAATGATCGTCATGCTTTTGCTCAGCGAGGTTTCGCCGCCGATCAGGCATGTCACGCATTTTAAGCTCGCCGTTTAGCACCGCTACTCGAACCTGAACGAGAAGGTGTGCTCCTTTGTTAGTCCAACGCATCTGCCTCTTTTTCGCGCAACGCAAGCTGACGACTTCGTTGACTGCCGATTCGGCGATGCTGCTGCTGATCGGCATGCCGCGCCGATAACGCCATCCGTAGTTGATCAGATATCGGGCATTGGATTCCAAGTACCAATACGTCCCGCGCAGATTCCACGATAACGCCCTGTACGCTGCGTCCTCCGGCGTTAGGTCAAGCATGTCATAGATGCTTTTCAGTCGTTCGACTGCTTCAGCCCCTTTGCCATGCCACGTCAACCATTTCGCTGACGCGATTTCGTCTTGTACCAAACGTCCGTTGGGTGCCCACAGGTCCGGAAACTTCTGTGCCGATTGTTCGATCGCGCGAAATTTCATCGCAATGTGAAACCAGTCCAGAATGCGGGTCAACGGCCTTTGGGATCCGTCGACCGCTTTTTCAAATTCGCCTGCGCCGTCAGAGACGATTGTTATCTTTTGGTCCTGTGCAGCGCCCTGCTCCGAGAGAAAATGATTAAGACGCGTTGCTGCTGATGTAACCTCCCAGTTGACGTACCCATACACTTTACAACGGCCATCTTCGTGAACCGCCCGGCCGGCAATAATGTTCACGTGTCGTCCATTTGATGGAAGCCGCTTCGACGGGTAATACTGCGCAAGTTTGGCTTCGTCTTGTTCCTGGCGTGACGGGCGGTGGCGCAACCATGCTGAATCCACCGCCAGGGCAACGATCTTGACCTTGCTATCTGTAGGCGGATAAGCGCGCTCACCACGAATCGCCTTTTCGGCCGCGTCGTCCAGTTCTTGACCGACCACCCATACGCGGTTCCTGACCCCGGAGGTAGAGATCGCCTGATCGACCGGCAATGTCTCTTTTAGGAGCGTGGTGGCAACCGCATACGGCAAGTGCGCAGCCCACTTGACCTGAAGGTATTCCAGTTCAGGACTGACGCGCCGTGGTAACACCAATGCGAGCGGGCTGCATGACTTGCTGGTCGTGTCTTGGCTGCACTTGCAGACACGCAGCTGGGGGCTGTCAATCGTCACCTTGCCGAAAACCGTTCGATATCGGATCGTATGCTTGGCTCTGATTGACAACGTTGCGCCGCACTGCAGGCAAGTCCTGGAAGCGGCCACAAAACCGTGCGCTTGGGCGTTGACTAAAGCGCGCTGCGCTTCGTACATCAGACTTTTGCCTTCCGCCAGACTCAACCCCAACTCTCAACCCCAACTGCTTCAGTTCGCCATCCGCTCGTTCCAAGTCAACCAATCGGATCCGTTCGCTACCGCCTCCATTGTCTTCAATTCGCGCCTCGATGATTATCCGCATCCCAACCTCCCTGATTGCTAGCGAGACAATAAATGTAACTCCAAGTTTGGCTTAACGGCTGCCTCTAGTTTTAACTGCTCTCCGCGACGAGAGCAAAAGCATGACGATCACTGGCAATGCGTTGCCTAGCGGTGCCTCCGGTTTTAACTGCTCTCCTTGACGGCTACCAACAGAAAGGATAACTCCGTCTGGCGGGATCGTAGTTCGTCCGTGAACGTCCTGGCTTTAGAGAAGTAGCGCTTTGTAAAGCGCTCACAACTTGTTTTCGGGGACGCGTGTGGATTTTTATTATCATTGGTCGCACATTTCCATACCAACACAGTCTCCGGTTATAGCGGCAGTTCCCCTAATTGAGCTTTCCCTTGCAAAATCAACGTTCTAGGACGCAATATCGCTCCCCACGAGCGGCTGCCGTCGTAGGTGACTCAGCCGAGATTGCAAACCGTAGGGCAATACTGAATTTTCCCTCAACAATTTCAGCACAAGTTTGGCGATGAACCGGCTCTACGAGTCATGGTAATGGACCAGCATCGTCGCATTCCAAGCGACGTCAGCCAACATAGCGCGCGTCAGCGGAGAATTATCCTTTTTTCGTGATGCTACAGAACATTAGTAAACAGGAAAAAGTGGTATACCGACAAGGAGAGTTAACGTTATTATTCCGTAAGTTCAGCATTTTTCCTACTTTATCAAAAATGCTGAAATTCTCAATAATGAACGGGGTCATGAATAATGGAACTTCCGACGGTAGAAGAAAAAGTAGCAGAGCTTGAACGCATTACGCTCGACGGGCTCGCCACCATTGCGACCGAGGCGCGCAGCGTATTAGATCAGGTGCATCGCCTTCTTCAGAAGCCCAATCCCACCAAACAGGCTCCCACTTTCAGCAGCCCGTATATAGCTGAGCTCTGTAAAGTTGATAAGACCCAGATCCGCCACCTTTCCGATAAGTATAAGCTTCCTTATGGAAAAAAGGTTCCTGGCTCTAAGGCTCATGAGTACACATTGGAGGAAGTGATCCACTGGTCGACGACCATTGGTCAATGGCCGAAACGTCCGGACGACAAAAATGGAATCGCCGTTGCGGTTGTGAATTACAAGGGTGGTGTTGCAAAGACCAGCACGGCTATGGCTCTTGCGCAAGGCATGACGTTACGGGGGCAAAAGGTCCTCCTTATTGACCTCGACGGCCAAGGCACCGCTACACAGCTTTGCGGGATCAATCCGGAAGAGCACGTTGAAGAAGAACAGACCATCATGCCTTTCATCTATGGCGATGAGCCTGACCTAGGTTACGCGGTGAGGGAGTCTTATTGGCACAACCTTTCCCTTATCCCGGCTTCGAGCATTATCCTTGCTGCGGAGTTTGCTTTGCCTGGCCGGGCCGTCAACAATCCCGGATTTGATTTCTGGAACGTACTCAAACGCGGACTAGAACCTTTACGCAAGAACTTTGACGTCATTATCTTCGATACCTCGCCTAGCCTTTCTCACCTCACCATGAATGGCATGCTGGCAGCCGACGGCCTGGTAATGCCCTGCCCGCCTGATGCTCTGGATTTTGCCTCGAGCGTGCAGTTCTGGGGTTTGTTTGCGGATCTGGCAACCAGCTTCAAAAAGTATGATGCCAATCTTGCCGCCAAGGAATTCAACTTCATGACTGTGGTGATGACAAAGGTTCAGCCGACTGATGGGCACAGGCTTGTGAAACCATGGATGAAGCAGGCGTATGGTCGTCATGTCAATGCCATTGAGATTCCCGAGAGCGCGGCAGCACGCATGGCGTCGGCTCAGCTAAAGACTATTTATGACTTGAGCAAGGCAGAAGGTACGACTGAGGCGTATCGCCGATTCAAGGAACCGATGGACAAATTGTGTGACGAGGTGCTGGAAAAAATTGCCCTCGGATGGAGGTCGTAATGGTAAGCAAGAAATTTGCGGAACTGACAGCGCTTACTGCCGGCGTGACACCTACCAAAGATGCCGGAGCTGAGCCGGGAAAGATCCGCAGTGCTCCCGGACAGGTAATGGAGTTCGCTCTCCAGCGCGACCAGGCAGTCAAGCGTGCGGAGGAAGCAGAAAGCCGTATGAAGGAGTTAGAAGCACAACTCCTGAGCGCCAAGGAAGAAGGCGGGGCGTTGGAAGTGGCACTGGATGCGCTGACCGAAGTACCGGGGCGCCGCCGTAAGCTGACTGATGAAGAATATGAAGATTTAAAAAACAACCTTGCGCATAATCCCCTCGCGTCGC
The DNA here is from genome assembly GCF_042666555.1 of Herbaspirillum sp. GCM10030257. Lineage (NCBI taxonomy): Bacteria > Pseudomonadati > Pseudomonadota > Betaproteobacteria > Burkholderiales > Oxalobacteraceae > Herbaspirillum > Herbaspirillum sp. GCM10030257. The sequence continues at coordinate 35,255 of NZ_JBHTDH010000030.1, read as the reverse complement.
CTATTACGGTGCGCGTGACCGGAGACGGGAAATACGAAGTTGTATCCGGACACAACCGTGTTCAGGCGTATCGGGACCTTGGCCGAACGACGATTAAGGCTTGGCTAGCTGATGCAACCGATGACGAGGCGGAGGACTTGGCGTTTTTTGCAAACGCGCTGGCAGCGAAGCTACCGGACTATGACAAGTTTCGGGGCTACGAGCGAATCATTGCAAAACACCCGCAGCTTGACCGGCAGACACTCGCATCTCGTGTTGGAATTTCCGATAGTCAACTCGGACGTCTATTAGCGTTCAAGGATTTACCGGCAGAGGCGCACGCCATGCTCGCCGAAAAGCCACATTTACTTGGAGCAAGCGCGGCTGAAGCGCTTAGTGCTCTGAGCAAAAAAGGCCGCAACGAATATGTAGTGCAGGGACTTCGGAAACTGGCTGTTGGCGAGTTAAAGCTGGAAGCAGAAGCCGTCAAGTTCGCAACTGACAGCGGCAAAGAAAAGGTTGCCCCTTTAAAAGCCGAGCCTACAAGCTTCAAGCTGGGAAAGGCAAAGTACGCGACCCTTCGCACAATTAGCAAGACAATTCGCGTTGATTGCATGTCTGATGAAGAAGCGGAGATACTGAGCAATGCAATCCGGGAAGTGATTGAAAAGCGCGTCAACTCGCTGAAAAACGGCTAGATCAGTTTTCCCGAGTCGGGAACGATTTAAAATCAATGACTTACAAAAAATGAAGATGGAGATTCAATCATGACTACTTAAACTTAACGTTTTAAGTGGCCGAAAAAAGCAAAAGCCCGGTGGGGACCGGGCTTCAGCTGCAATCGGAGACCTAGGGAAGGTGACTCTCAATCGCTGACAGATCTGAGTCTATCCCTAAGTCCTCCGCAGTGCAAGACGCCACAGCCATTTTCTTGCACGCTTAGGGATGTTTTTGTGAAATTCACGACCGCATCGGGGTATAACTCGCCCTGCCCTTCCCTCAAGTGTGTGCCCTTGGACCTTTGCGCTCGTTTGCGAGCAGCGGAGCGATACCGTGCACCCTGAAGATTTACAGACTCAATCCACTGAAGTAGCTGACACGTTCACGTCTCGACCAGTCGCCGTGCAAGGCCGGGTCTTGCCAAAAGCAATCATCAATGCCCAGGCTGCGACAAAGCACCCGCACAACTGCATGGATCTGCGAAAGGGTGGTCGCCGTGCGCTCCACGCAATCCTGGCCTTCTATAACCTGAAGACCCGGGCTGCCATCTTCCCTGCCCGCGAAACACTCGCGATAGAAGCCGGCGTGTCCCTCCCTACCCTGCACCGCGATCTGGCCGAACTAGAGGCACGTGAGTACATCGTCCGTCTCCCCCAGCGCCACAAGTCTGTCGCTACCGGCGCCAACGCAGGCAAGTTCTGGCTCGCGCCGATCCAACTCACTCGCAAGGCACTGCTGTTGCTGAACCTCGAAGAAGTTATTCACAAGCAGCCGAGTCTCAAAATGAGAGACGGTATATATATAGATAAAGAACATACCAAGGAAGTAAAACCACAATCTTCTTCGAAGAACACATTCCCTGACGGGAAGCCGGAAGCAAAAACCGCTGCCACCAAAAACGAGTTTGATCCAGTGACAAAACTGCCGGTTGATCTCCTTCCCCTGCTTGATCGCCATCTCACCATTCCGACCATCTTCCGGTTGATGAAGCTGGCCAGCGCAGCCGGGAAATGGATGTCCGACATCTTTGCCTATCGGGCAAATCGTATCGCCACATTGGACCTGACTGGCAGATCGCTGTATGCCTACTTGGTTGAATTGATCGGCGAGGACATCGACTTTGCCTACGTGGCCAAGAAGGCTCGAACCGACCATGCTCAGGCTGAAGAACTCAGCGATGCGAAGAACCTGCTGCAGCGCTTACGCCAGACCTGCGACGGCCTCGAAGTCCGGAAAAAAGGTGAGTACGTGGGCGTCTTCCGTGTAGCGTCGAACCCGGATGACTGTGACTACATCGAGACATCAGGTTCTCTGGTTCCGGTGAACCTACACGCTGCAAAGGCGATATTGCGTGGTGCGTTCTCGTTCGTACAACCCAGTGATGCAACATCTCGGTATGTGTGATGCCTGCTCCTCAGCCAGGCGAGCATGAAAACGATAAACCTATCCCAGTTGATTACTTTGAATTTTCGAGGGTCGAATATGCTGCTAAGAGGCAACTTATGCGTAATGGCATGCATCCACTGAGTGACACCATGCCTTCTACCATGAACTCAACCGGCTGGTGGACCGACGACGATGGTACGTCGTGGCCACCCTCCCTGGCAGGCCTGATCAAGACCCGGCGGCATCGTACACGGTTACGCGAGCGCGCAACCGTGATCGGTAGTCCACAGCTGGTTGCGTACGCACTGCATTTCGCACACCTTACAAGACCTGTCATCAGCCTGGGCGTCTTGAAGGAGACCCTGGATCGGATGGAGGAGGGCGGGTACGACTTCACTGAAGCGCTCGACCTGCAGGCCAAGGCGCCAAGACAGGAACGTCTCCCGTTGTCGCCATTGGATATAGCCACTGCAGAAGTAGCGCCCTTAGCCAAGGTCTACCGATTTCCGGTCCGTGAAGTTGAATCATCCGTGCCGTTTCGAACACCGCAATCAATATCTTACGGTAGGGTGCAGCAATCTCTAGCCCACGCAGAAGTGAAGCTACAAAGGGAAATAGAGCAGGGTAGGGTGCCGACCAATGTCGAGGCATGCAGGACGACCATTCGACAGACGCTAGGCATACGACCTCGCCGTACCTGGGACCATGGCGTTGATAAATTACCTTAGAAATCGTTCTAGGAATACGTCTCATTCCTAGAAACCTCAGAAGGCTGACGCAGTGTGAGGGGCTGATGAGTAACCGCGTGAATTGACGACTGAACGAGTCTTTCCCGGTTCCTGCTCGGTCAGACGTTTGTGCTATCCAACCTCCGGTATTAACGGACCTGCCCACGAACTGAAGTGGATCCAGAAACTTTGGTACAGCGAGATCCGTTTGAGGTGTCTCTTTCACTGGCAAGCTTCGGTTCTTCAAAAGCTCGTCCATGGCTGCGGGCAGAATGTAATTCCGGTAAGAACTAAATTGGCTTTATTAACTTCGTCACTATCATCGTGAGGTGTAAAAAGTGTAATTCGCATCAAATAGTGAGGCGAATACTTAATGTTCACAAATTCCACCTCAATAAATGATCTGTATTCATGCATCATTCACCTCAATACATTTGGCAACAGCATCAATGGCCAGCGTTTCGCTACAACGCCGGACATCTCCTTTCGGCTCTGATCGAAGCACGACGAACGCAAGGTATCCTCCTTGGGAAAGTGCAAACGCTCGGTCTGGCTGCACTTCCGGCAGTCGAGAACGAAGTCTGGGTATCCGAGGCGATTGCTACATTCGCCATTGAAGGTGAAAAGGTCAATCTCGATGCTGTTAAATCTCCAGTGGCACGTCGAGTAGGGATGGCAACCCTCCTGCTGGTCCAGTCAACAGAAATGTCGAGGGTTTGCTGGACGCTATGGGCGACGCATCCAGGCATTGGGAACAACCGGTGACAAGAGAGAGACTGTTCTGCTGGCAGGCTGCCTTTTCCCCATCGGGTATTCGAACATTCGCCCGGTGAAGCTTGGTCGTCACGACAGGGCAGGGCAAGTCCAGGCGATATTGGATTAACCTGGACGAACGGGCTCCTATTAAGGACACAAATCGCGCCCTTGTAGAAGCTACCACCTCTATCTGCCGAAACTAGTTTTCCAAATCCAGGCATTCAACCTATAGCGTCACATTGCCCAAATACCATTTTAGTCAACGTCAGAATGCGAACCGGCTGGAGTTCCACCAGTTTGCGCAGTCTCCCGAGGAAGGGTAAGATATACATATTCATATGTATATCTTTGGAGGGAAAGATGCAGGTTGCTAAATGGGGAAACAGTCTGGCGGTCCGCCTCCCTACTACCGTCGTAGAAGCCCTCGACCTGAAGCCTGGCGACAACATTGACATTCATGTGCTTGGTGAGCGGGATTTTGCAGTCGAAAAAGCGCCAGGGACACGGGAGCTGTTAGCGAAGCTGAGGAAATACCGCGGTCGCATGCCAGAAGATTTCAAATTCAGTCGGGACGATGCGAATGAGCGGGGCTGAAGCGTTCTTCGACACTAACGTTATTTTGTACTTGTTGTCGGCCGACGCGACGAAAGCAGACCGAGCAGAAGAGCTGCTTGCTATTGGCGGTGCGATCAGCTCGCAGGTACTCAATGAATTTGCTTCAGTCGCCTCGCGAAAACTGAAAATTTCCTGGCCGGAGATTCGCGAGATCCTTCAACAGATCCGCGTAGTTTGTCCTGTCGAACCGTTGACAGCGGAAACCAATGAACGCGCCATGAATGTGGCAGAGCGCTATCGTATTTCATTCTACGATTCGCTTGTCGTGGCCTCTGCCTTGTCGGCGGGATGCTCTACTTTGTACTCCGAGGATCTGCAGGATGGGCAAGTTTTCGAGCGCCAGCTTACCGTGCGAAATCCTTTTTTGGGATGATCACTCGCAATGAGTAACTGCGGTGAGTGTAATAAGTCGACTGCGTCATCGTTTAACGTTTGTTATAAACCATTCTCAGGAATTCGGTAAATCCACAGCACGGACAAATCCTGAGATGTTTGACCAAGCCCACGATCAAGGTTAACCGCAGCGACCGGATGGAATCAGGGACATGCCGTTGCGCGCGCACTGGCCTCGCGCCGGCGGTAACTTTCGGGTAAGGAAGGTAGCGGGCGTTGCCAGGCTTTTTTGGGCGCAGTCGAGGCGCCAATAGAAAGCCATAAGCCGCAATGCACAGCGTTGCATGATGATGGAAGCCAAGCCAGCCACGTCCTTAATAATGCCCTAATCCAAATTCCTGTTTCAGTTCCTCATAATCTCGTTCGATCCGCGAACGCATCTTCGTCGTTGCTACCACTTCTTGCATCGTTATAAGAAGTGAAGGGAGCGGCGGGTGCTTGCGATTATCCGAGCGATTACCAGCGGTGAGTCTTGCGGTAACGCCAAGGCCACGAGGCGTAGTTCCAATGGCACGGAAGACGTAGGTGCAACGCAGGCCAACAGCGTCCACTTTGAAGCTTTGCACAAATATGGCATCCGACGCGACGATCTTCTCGATGCTTGTACTTCGGTGTATGTCGGCGCGTGGCTGTATGCGACAAAGGTGCGCAAGTACGGAAATACATGGACGGCGGTAGGCGTCTACCATAGCGAAACGCCACATTTACGGGACGCGTATGCGAATCGCATCAAACGGTGGATAGACGAATGGACACGTGAGGGACGCCTGCAATAAGCGCCGCAAGGTCCGTTCGGAGGAGAAAGAACGGACATGGTGTCCGCTAAAAACTTCCCGTAAGTCATTGTTTTAAATATAGATATGGTATTAGGAAGTGCAATTTATGTGCACATCTTTTGGCAAATCTAAGCAAGTTTTATCTTGGTCTGTAGGGAATCATCGCCATATCATGCGCCGCCATGAATAGAAATTCCTCCCCCGGCGGTATGGTCAGAGTAGGAGCAATATATTTGTTTCGCTCCATCAAAGTCTTCACGGTATCGTTCAGCGCCAGTCCAATAATTGACCCTCCGGTCTTCACTCCGGAAGCTGTCGAAGAGGTGGAAATCCGGCGATCCTTTTTGGGCAGGAGAAGCGAGACAGCGTCGACAATAAGGCTGGAGCCAAACATTTTGAAGAAGTGGATATCGACGTTCGCGACGCCTCCTCCTTGTCCAATCATGTCAGCGGCCGAGGTGCCGCCAAGCGAAATCCACGTGCCGTCGGGAAGTATTAGCCTTGTCATGGCAATCAGGATGCGTTCCTGACCAATGGCGATCTGGCTATTTACTGTCCCAAATATCTTGCTATGCGTTGGGATCAAGACATGATGCTTCGCTTAGTCCACGTCCTCCCGAGCGGCGTCAGTTCGTCTGGCCGCCCATACAAAATCATTGAAACGTCGTATCAACCGTCGACGACAGTCACGAGCGCTTCTGCAGTCGGAAAGAAGACCGGCTTGTCACGTCTGTTGCAGCATCCATCTGCGCTGTAGAACACTGCCCATAAACAAACGGACTTGCATTAAACCTCACGTTACGGATTCCAGATACATGCGATGTTTTGCGCATCAAGTACTTGACCCTACGAGCCGTAGGTAAGGTGACCGGGAGTGGTGTCTGGCCTGCCCTTATGTCGTCCATGATTGCACCACCAGCATGCGGCGAGACAATCAAGATCAAGGTCAGCAAGACAGTGAACTTTAAAGCAGCGCCAGCCCTCGAGGAACTGGTGGTCAACGTCGCCAAATAATCTGCTTGGGTGGCCGAAGCGAGCGACAGGTCGAGAGCCTGTCGTCTTCATGTTCGTATCTGGGTAAAGTGAAGCTTTACTTACCAGCCGACGCAGCCCCTGGGTAGATGCTTTTAGATGAATTGGGTTGTGAGCCGGCACTAGTGCACAAGTCCATACACTGGCGAACGACACCAACCCGACGATCGCGACGTTGGTCTTGCTTTTGAGCTGATCCGGGACCCAAATCCTGCGTAGACCTTTCGCTATTGGGACTCGTGGAGTTCATGCAACTGTCGACCGCCTTCTGGATTACAGGATAGGAGCCCAATCTAAATTCGCTTTTTCGTGAATGAAGTTCGCTATACACCCTAGCCGGTTAATCGACTGAAGTCTTCATCATGTGATGGTGACTTCAGCTTCCTGATCGGATTGAGGGGATCGCATCTAAATCCACGCTTTATACAGTGGGCGTTGCTTCGGCTTTGCTAAAAAGGAACAGGAAAAGCCAGTGCCGGCTCTTCCTGATTATCACTCGTTAGTGACCTGTTGGGCTGAACGGATGCCGAAAGCCATACTACTTCTACGCTATGTTCTCCCGCACATGACCTAAAGTAGATCGGTCCTGTTTGTTGGGGGAATGGAGTACTGATCTGTAACCGATGGACGGCTATGGCCCAGAGAGGCCGATACGGTCGATTCAACGGATTTGAATGATAGCGGTGTATTGTTTTCGTTGCAGGACATGATTGCCTCCAAGTTGTTGGCGCCTAACAGCGCAGTGTTTAAAACCATTAATGGATTAGGAAGCCGTAGCAATGGCGTCATACAAAATATTCGAGCCCCTATGGAACTTCAGTGGTTTCGATTCAAGCTCCTTCGCCTTCCGGCAAATTTCGTCGAACAGTTTTGGGTTAGCATCGCGGACTTCGATTAACCCTTCAAGACATGCAAGAAGGTTAGGAAGAACGGTGGGGAGAAACACATGGCACATGAACAGCCGCAAATCTGTAACGGGCTCCTTACCGGTTGCGCTCAATTGCAATAGACCCATGCTACTGCTTCCAACGGTGACGTCGAAATCTTCATTACATAGAGGATGCTCGCGGTACAGGATTAAAAGGACGACGCTGAGACGGTTCGGAAGCGGACACCGCCTAAGAAGAATTTTCGGGATGATTTCGAAACTCAGGCACTCCTTGCGTTCATCGCTTCCAGCATCCTTAGATTCGTTCGCGGGTGTGAACGCTTCAGCCATGGGTCCCCAACTAAATTGGTAACCAACGAGCTCTTTGTCGTATTCCCGAGAACAATTATTTGTCTCCTCGGAATGCATGATACGGTCAGCCTTCGACCCGACGGGGAAGGGCACCTGCTTGCCAACCAGGTCAATCATGCAGCCATCCAGTATATTTTCTTTCTCGTACATTGCTTTCCTTTCGGTGGATAAAGTTACTTTGTCGTTCGAGCGTCATTAATGACAATTTGGCGTGCGGCTACTTGGAGCGACTGACGGATACCAGATTCAAGAGGTGCCCATTCGACGGCGAACCTACTGCTATGCATTTGCCACAGTTGATAGGCGTAAGTCGGAAGTAACGCAATGCCGTCCTCCATCAACAAGAGGCCGGTCAGTGTTATAACGTCCTCGATGCGGTCTTTAGGAATCTCCTGTTCTTTTGGATTTACACTGAGAACGGCAACAGCTTCTAATATTGCTCGTTTAAACTCACCGCTGTCGTCAACACTATGTTCCCGGATCAGTCGACCGTAATAGGCCCTAGTGATATCGTCGCGGTTATGGCCCAAAGAGAGCGATACTTTGGTTCGGCTGAACTTCAAATCCTCTGCGGATAGGTGGGACGACTTGCCGCCTAATGTTGCTGGTATGAAACATTGGCGCAATGCTGCGCTTTCTGCGTACTGGGCTCGAAGGCCGTGGGGAGTCACTCCCAACTTCTTCTTAGTAATGCCCATTCGATTAAGTGTGTTGTGATAGCGTTTAAGGTTCTTCTTCAAGTTGGAAGGCTTGCCTCTTGAATCGTATTCCCACCCGAAATGGTCGTTCTTGCCAACTTGCGATTTCCCGAAGTCGAGCAAGTTTCTTTGCAGGTCAGTTTCGACAGCAATGTTGCGAGACTTCCCGCCTTTTGCTTCGCCTTCAAAGACGCGCAAGTAGGTCCCATGATCCGCGTGCGACGGCCGGCAATGCAAGAGTTCCCGGCCACGCATACCGAACCCTAAGGCAAAGCGGAGCATGAGCCCAAGCATCCTGTCCTTCCGATCCGCTTTGTCGATCCAGGCCGCGATGTCTACTCCGTTCGCTGTCCAACCCTTGCTTTCGTCGGCAGCTGTCGTAACAACCAGGTCAGCCGGATCTACCTCGGGAAGGTAATCCCTAAGCGAAAGGATGAGATTTGGCTTACCGATGAGCTTCGCTATGGCTTTAAGACGGGAAAGATCATTGGTGAGTGTTACAGGAGCCCGCTTCAGCTTAAAGAATCGGTGGCGAACCGCTGCCACTATGTGCGTGTGTCGAAAGTTCGCGAGTTTCTCGACCTTGTAGCCCAAGTCATGTGCCGTCCTGATGTAACAACAACCGGCTTTTCGCGTCGCTTCAATCGTCGCGTGCGAGGGTGTGCCACCGTTCTCACGCTTCATGTTTGCCGTTACTGCATAAAGTTCCTTCTTCCAGCCTTCCATCATCGCTCCCTGAATGAATGTTTACGGTTTTCCTTCACCACGGTCTCCTAACGATGAGACCGCTTTCGTCTAGTACGACATCGTGGTGAAGGAACGCGGCGCGCAACGCGTAGGTATTACTGAAACTCTTGGGAAGTACTTAAGTATCGAGTGTTTCGTTTGATGCGCCCCAAGCTTCCGCACTCAAACGCCGTGCCCTTTCGGAGCACGGTTACCTGTCTTATCGCTGACAGGCGCTGAACGTTCACGAGGTTTCTCTCGCCGCGCGTCCTATCCAGTAATCCTGGGATCGGTTGGGTGGCGCGGGCACCCGAATTGTTGTAGACGCAGGCTTACCTGCGAAGAGTCTGTTGGGTGCCGGCCAGGTCTCAATGCCTGGAGTACAACCCAACCCGCAACGAGCGGTCGTCTATGGTGGTCGTGTGATTGGCTTATGCAGTCGGCGTTGATTCCGATGCATTCATCGCCCGTTCGGGCACACAAGACAGCGAAAACTCAATGAGTTTTCCTGATATGTCCTCAACATTACTACTCAAGTTGCGAGGTAACCCGCATGAGCACTTGATTTGCGTCCCACTCTGTCTCTCAATCCAGACTCATCCTCGGAAAAAAAAGATGCATCCAAATCCATCGCCTGACTAAACAAGCTTAGGAGAAGAGATTACAGGCGAAGCAGATTGAAGCCCAGATGGGCTATTTCGAGAAGGGCGTGTGCCCATATGGGTGAAGCGATGCCGGTAGCCGGCCTGGTAAAAACTGTGGAATGGCGCGTAGCCATGCCGCAGATTTTAGTGACCGCGTTTTGAATGTGTACGTCTAAAGATTCGGGTGAAGCGTCCCGCGTAGCGGTGTAAGGAAGTATATGCGCAAAATTCGGCAGACCGCAACACTTTGCCAGAAAAAATCTGGTCGATTTAAATAGTTCGATTTTTTGCTCATCACTTTCCAGAAATAACCCTCGCAGCCCTGTTATTTTGCTTTGCCGACGCTCAAAAAAGTAATGAGCGACGAGCGAAGAGCGATGAGCGATAAGTTGTGAGAGTCCCACCTCGCTGCTCAATTACATCGCCTTTTTAAACAACATGACTTAAAAGGAAGCTATGTCTGACCGTACCATTATCGCTCTTGATGCTGGGCGCAGCGCTATCAAAGCTGTCGCTTTTGCAGACGGAAAGAAGTATCCGATCGTAATTCCGTCAATCGTGGCAAAAGCGGAATCCGTGTCATCTGCATTGGATGCCAAGGAAGCCGAGATTGAGACTGTAGATGTAGACGGCGTAAAACTGTTTTGTGGTGAAACGGCGCGTATTATTTCTGGCGCGACCATGACCACCGGCCTGTCAGATCAATGGATCTTTGACACCGAATATCGTGCCCTGTGTCTGGCCGTAGTTAAACGCCTCGCGCATCTGGGCGTGCCCGGTCTTTACGATCCATTGATTGTGGTCGGTACACCAGCAGATCTGTTTGAAGTACAACGATACAAATTGGAAGAGGTTACTTCAAGCATCCTACCTGGAAAGGTTATCGCACTGAGTCAGCCAATGGGGGCCTATTTCTCATATGTAATGGACGAGCGCGGCGTGCCAATTAGAGAACGAGGATATCGAGAGAATGGAGCCAAGCGTAGTTGGGCTGTGATTGAAATTGGTCACTACACCTCAGACTTCTTGTTCATTCGAGAAGGGCGAAATATTGATTCGAAAGCGAGTTCATGCGGTGGAATGAATGGTGCTGCCGACCGACTCAAAAGTATTTTGACGAAGCAGCAATTCACCAATCAGACGCCACTGAAGTGCCAAACATCCTTGGCCACCAAAACGGCACGGAAAAATGGAATCGATGTCGACATCTCTAATTTTGTCAGCGAAGCAATTGCATACGTCGCATATGAGATTACAAACCTGGCGAAGAGTAATTTCTCCAAAGAGATGGATGACTTGGACGGAATTCTACTAGCTGGGGGTGGAGCGAGCCTCCTGTACGATCATCTGAAAAAGTCTTTGCGCAACGTTGTGCTTCTTGAGGAACCTCGTATGGCGGTTGCCGAAGGATACTTGCGGTTTGCAAAAGGATATTTTTTGCAAGAGTCGAGAAAGAATAAGTCTGTGGTGGAAACCAATGCCTAAAATAATACGTGTCTATGATCCTGATGAGGTCGAACGCCGGATCCAGTTTTTAATAAAGGACAGCGATTATCCGGGCCTTCTAAAAGTCCTGGGTTCGCTTCCTCATGGGGCAGAGTCTCCTTTGATAAGATCTGTTCTTTATCAGTGGTTCCTGAGGCAAAAGAAGGAGGGAACATTGGAGAGTACAATCGAAGTGTTTCTCGCGGAGCTCGCCAGTAAGAAAAAGACGGGTGGGTCGAAGGTAGGCCAGCCTACTCAAGGAAGCATTTCCGGTTTTGCCAGCGTGCCGGATGCTCTTATTCAAAGCCAGGACAGCTATAAAGGAGCGGGGCGCCTTTTGCACGGTGATAATCAGGTGACACCAAACCGGCAGCTGGCTACCGGACCCTCTCCTAATCAAGCAAGTGACTCAAATGCCACAATAGGAACCGACCGCTCTCAGAAGACCTGTGAATCTCGTGTGCAAGAAGAGGGTGATAACTTTGAGATTGACGACAGCATGTTAGCCGACATCAGCAGCTTTCTTGGTTAACGGGGTCCCTGATCTGTTACCGTGACGCCGTTTGCAGCTTTGGACATCGGTAATTCGGTGGAATTGTGCAAACTGGACTGATGCATCCGTCACCGTCGTCTGCTTGTCGGTCAGCTTCGCTGGCAAAAGTGCCGCGAGCTGCATCGGGGTACCAATTTGCCCGGCGCCGATACCGGCGCCAACACTTGAACAGTAAGTTGGCGTTGAGGCCGCGCTGCTGCGCCAATTAGACTACGGACTCACAAAGCTGGCAGGCCGCTTATGCCAGCTGCTTCTTGAACTCCATTGGCTAATTCTGCCGCCCCTTGTGGCCCTTCGGTGTCGCTTCAGTTGCCCAAGTAGTCTCCGCTAAAAATGAACCGCCCCTAAAAGGTTGGGCCACAACTTTGGCGTCATCGGCGAACCAAGTCCATGCGCCGCTGCCGTCACGGCTACATTTACGTACCTACGTGGTTGCTGTCGCGCTTTCCGAAAGGAGGATAAGTAAGTCAGATTCTCAGTCTGTTGGTCTTTGGGTAAAGGTCAGTGCGCCAATGTTAATGGGAATTATTCCATTATCGAATTTATACGAAAATCCGAAACCGAAGAGGGTAAAGGTGCTTGCCAAACGATTGGATGGGCAGAATGTCTGAATTTAGAATCAAATACTTAGATAAAATCAAAAGCGGACATCATGTCCGCTTGTTCGATGTAAAATTTTAAAGTAAGCAGTGCCATGGAGTCCAAACGGCATCACCTTCCAATCAGGCTCGAAGAAATTTGGAAATAGATTAAGGATTCAAACGATGTGGACTGATCCCGTTGGCGGCCATATGTTTACCAACAAGATGTCGACCTAACCTTGCTGCAGTACTAGACCCCCATGGCATCATCTTTTCCATGTTCGCTTCAGACCTGCTAGAGGATGCAAAAGGTTGTCCGGGTCCGATTTACGTAAACTTACGTCGTGCCAGTACACTTTGAATCTGAGGGGCACGGCAACGGGAAAATAGAGCGCTCGATAGGGGAGATCGTACCTTTAGCGCAAATGCACGATGCATGCCTAAACGCCATCGGTTTTAATCTTCAGTTGCCTGACTCACTTCTACGGATAAGGGTTGGCCCGAAGCCTCAATGCGAGTCGCATTGACCTGTGTGAAGGAAATGCTCAATCTAAACATGACGAAAATGTTTGGGGGCGGTTAAATTGATCACGCAATCCATGTATTCCACGCGTTTGCAAACCCAATGTTCTCTTAGATACCATCGACACTATGCAACGATATGATTGAGAAGGTATGACTAACATCTGTAACACCGACGTTCTGGAAACAACACCTAGCGAGCCGGCCGAAGAGGTCAATTCTGTAGAGCGCATTCGTATAACAAAAAAGGTACCAGATGAATTATTAGAATGCTTGCTCAAGCATTACAAGGCTCACCCTGAACAAAATCCCCCTTCAATAAAGGGAATCATTAGTAACTTCGAAAAGTTCGGATATGTAGGTAGCGTGTATTATGCCAAGCAGGCGAGAAAAGCATTCAAGGAATGTGCGCCAGAGCTTTTTCCCGATGAACGCTGCCGTCTATCGCACGAAGCGTTCAAACATATTCTCGATTTGTTGGTGGCCCATTACAAAGCCCATTCGGACATAAAGAGCCCACGCTATTTGGATATTGAGAAGGTTTGTATCCGCCATGGACATAAGCTATCAATTTATTACCTTAAAGCTGTGCGGACCGCGTTGAAGAAACGGCTTCCTGAATTGTTCGCTCCAGAGGGACTTCCAATAAAAAAGGCAAGCGAGAAAAAGCTGATGTTGAACTTATATGCAACGCCTGCCGATGTTGAACTATATAAGGTGTTTGCCGATGCCACGGGGTGCAAATATCGCGGGCAAGCCTTTTCCCTATTGATGCGCGTTCTGGCACATGTAGTGCTTTCACACCAGTTGAATCTAACTCATTCCATTCGACAGGCCCGAACGCTACCTGATGAGGACGTACAGACCTTAGCTCGTTACTTTAGAGGAATCGATTGGTCAGTAAGGCCACCTTTCTCAAAATTCGATTGAGCGCTTGCTAAACCCTTTATTCGACCCCTATAGAGAGCAAGGCACCGGCAAGGTAGTTTTCTCGACGTCGTGGAGTCGCATAGGAACTTGTATCCTGGAAAAAATGGATGGCAGATCGATTGGGTTGGCACGCTCCGCTAAGGGAAGGCGACGCTCCATCGTCACCAATCAGCGACTTCCACCTCGCGGTGGAAGTCGCATCTCAATCTAAGACGACTATCATCGCGCCTAGCCGCAACCGAGGTCGTTTATAAGGACGCCGTGACAATGAGATGGACACAAGTCTGGACCGCCAGCAGCTCTGTCCATTTTGTGTGTACGGCTTCCTTTTAAGCTCAACGCCAAGCCGTCAGGATCGATGTCAGCCTAACCCTTATGTTATTAAGCTTCTCATGGTCGTAAACTGCCGTCCTTTCCCGCAGATGCGTGAGCTAGACGGTGACCTACAACGCCCCGCATACTAAAGGCCCCCAGCGTTGGAGGCTCGTAGCGCAATAGTGATGCTTATTCAGGGTGGTATGGTTATGTTTAGAGGATTGTCGGTTCTAATTTTTCGGATAGATGCTTAATAACAGATTTATACTAGGCCAATGCTCTATCGTGACGGAGGACATGTAAGTGACGTTATTGACCGACCCGCTATCGCCTGCTCAGCTCAAGCGAGAAACTGCGCGCTTCAAGCGCGATCCACTTTGCGCCTTCGCTGACTTCGTGATCACTTCCCGCTTTCAAGCTCTTGGGCCACGCCCGCCGGCGCGCGACAAAACCGGCCAGCTTTATCCCCTGGGATTGCAAACGGTCGATCAATACACAACGATGTTCCGGCTGTACATCGAATGGCTTCACGAGAAACACGTCCCCTTGTTGGATGCGGATGCGTCACACATCATCGACTTCCTCAATACCCCGCACAAACGACAAGGAAAAGGCAAGGGCGGGGAGAAACGCAGCCGCGTGCGCCGGGACTATTTACGGTTGTTGTATCGGACCTATACGCACCTCGGAAGAAGCGGCGACAATAATCCGGCCCTTATTGCCATGGCGCAGATGCAGGGAAGCCGCAGCGCATTGGGGATCGACGCACCAAAGGAATTCCTCAATGCTGCCGAGCGAGACCGGTTTCTGAAAGCCCTTCCTGAGGTCGGCGCAACTCCTACACAATGGAAGCGGCAGCGCGACCGTGCAATGCTGGTTGTCATGCTTGGCGCCGGGTTAAAGGTGGCGGAAATAGTGAGCCTTCAAAAACGCCATGTCAGTCTTCCGGGCGCTGACGGCACCCGCACCATCACAATCGTGCCCGAAGCGGTTGGCGGACTTTCCAAGAAGCATAAGACCTTCCTGCGGTCATTTGCAGACCCCGACCTCACCGCCTGGTTAGACACGCGTGCACGGCTGAAGATACCGGGCGACCTGCTTTTTCCGGCATCGCGTACCGGCGACAAGCCACTATCGAAAATGACGGTCTATCGCATGGCAAGAGACACGTACGAACGCGCTGAGATTCAAAAGACCAGGCATGGTGGGCGCACACTGCGCAATACGTTTGCGATTTTCGAACTCATGAACAACCGTGCACCTTCCGAGGTCAGTGAGTTGCTCGGGCACTTTGAAGCGAAATCAGTGCTTGGTTACGTGGTCGCCGCTGCCAGGAACAGACGCGCGCAAAAATAGCCGAGGCCGGTACACTCGCTCAACTTTCATCAAGGGCCAGCTCTCGGCGCACATCCGGCCGAAAGGCATTCGATGCGTTTGTTTCCCATGCCTGCGCCACGTCGTGGCAGTGAATTCATTGATTTCCAGTCTGAGGCCGCATTAGTTAATACGTCGAAACAAGCTCCTGTTTGTCCGGCGTTTTGATTTGCGGTGTGGGGTCCCATGGGACCGTATTGGTGGCAGCGCCTCCTGGCATGAAACGGCGCATAGAAAGGTTCTCCTTCTAACACCGCTTGCTTCCGGTCTCCACGGAAAAGTCGACTTGCATCTCGAATTTCGTATGCAAGACTCGTATCAACATCACGCTTCAAGTTGGTCACAACGATCACATGAGCGCGGATGGATTTTACTTGTCCATACAGGAGATAGCATGATTGACCCGCAAACCATCACCAATGAAAATGTGTTCAGCCTCGACTATTCCGGGGAGGAGCGTCGCGCCTTCCTTGCGAAGCTACAGTGCGAACCCGATGAGCCCGAGCCGTGCGAACGCCGAAAGAGCAATCCTTTAATTGCTGCATTTCGGTATGTGATCCATCGCTTTAAAAAGATATCTGCAGGCATGGCTTTGCAGGTCAATGGTGTACATGGCAAGGATAGGGAGGGCGCATGAGCCAACAGGAACACGCCACCGAGCAACGTATCGAAAAAGGTATCGGGTGGCTTGCTACGATCGCATCCTTTGTAATAAACATTGCTCTCGTCTATCCGATGTTGGCTGTTGGCTATCCTTGTAAGGAGCCGTTGATCAGAGCCTGGCAGCTTGACAGAAAAGCAGAGGACTATGTGCACTCTGCCGACAATATCAAGCTGCTGAAGGGGCTCGTGCTGTGCATGTATGCCGGCGCATTGTTTTGCCTGTTCTTTGTGGCGCCATCGAAAAGCGTCTGGTTCGAACGCTACGCCTGGATGCTTACATCGGTCTTTACCGCAGCAGGTGCGGCCTTCGTCTACAACGTCATTCATTGGGTTGGAAAGCTCAGTGAAGACCCCGATGTGAAGCGACGTGCAGCCGGCCATGCAGCTGAAGCACATGTCAAAGCAGTGATTGATTCGCTGGGTCTTGTCTATCCTGGTTCGCGTGCACTGCATGGTACGTTGCTTGTGTTTGATAGCAAATCGCCTGGAGAAAGCCATTTCTCCGTTGAGCTGGATCATCTTTTCGTGACAGGGCACAACTGCTACCTGCTTGAGACGAAGTACCGAAATGCCACCGTCCACGCCGAGGCAACCGCAACGGAATGGAAAGCAACGGGATCGGACGGGAAGGAAGGCGTCATGCGCAATGCGCTGTTGCAGGCAAAGAACTCGGCAAGGGTTCTGGAAAAGCAGCTGTCATTGCCATACAAGCTGGTGCCAATTGTCGTTATCCACGGCGAGCATACGCAGATTGTCGACGGACCGGCGAACGTCGTACGATCAGACAGGCTGCCGGACCTTATTGCTGCATTTGAACAGGTGGAGGCTGCCAACACACTGGACCCGGCAGCGTTGTTTGCCCGCCTGAGGACTTACATGGCCACGGGAGAGGAGGCCATGCAACAGCATATTGAGCGTGCCAACCTGGCCAAGCGTCGGGCCGAGGCCAAGGCTATTGTGAATGCGACCAGTCGTTAAATGAAGGGAGTCGAATATGGAAAATGAGGAGTTGGATGAGACACCGTTGCTGGACACGATTGCCGACGAGGTGGAGTGGTCGAGTCGCGCAGAGCCTTCCTGGGACCTTGTTGCGAAGTCCGACTTCACGGTCAATGGAGATCGCCAGCAACTGCAGATGGATGTCTTCGAAGTGATGCTATCCCTCGTTCACGGTGCCAAAACCCTGCACGAGCAAATCGTTCACCTGCATGGCATGGCGCAATGGCTGCACGATGAGGCAGACCGGTTCCATGCCCTCGGCATGGGCACAATGCTGATTAGAAGTAACGAAAGGCTGCACTAATCGTTTGCAGACGTCATGGAGCGTAGTGCTCTTTGCGTCGAACCTAAAACATACCTACCTATATTGGAGAAAGAAGATGCAACCTACCTTGTCTATCGTGAAATTCATTGTCCCGGTCCTGCTGCCGATTGCCGCAATTATGCTCGCATGGGGCACTGGCACAAAAGGGTCAATTGTCCGTGCGCGCCTGGTCGCCGCACTTGGTGGCGGCCAGTTGCTATGGGTGGCGATGGTCATTGCCAGCTATGGCGCCTCTGAAGCTATGGCGGCGGGCTTGTTCAAACCAGACGGCATTGCACCTGGCCTTCAAGCACTGTTGATTGGTCAGGGGCTACTCGTTTTGCTATCGGCACGCTTAATCGATTCAATTTCGCAGACGATTGTAGGCAGTGACGAAGGGATACAGCGGGGACGTGCGACCGGTCAGCCGTTAGTTGTGAAGGGAAGGGGAAGGGCGTTGTATTCGTCGATTGCGATATTGGCTGCCGCCATTGGCATGGCGGTACTCACTGAGGCATGGATTGCATAGCAGCGTGCACAGCGTGGTCTTTTCAAACGAATGAGGATTCGCAACGGCTATGGCACGACACGGAAAAACCGCGGAGTGCCATAGCTGTTGGAAACCGCTTGAGCGGCGGTCGTTACATTGCATCTGCATGACGACGCAAAGGAAATTTTTGAGTTCGGTTATTTCTTAGCGGCCTGTTGGATCGCCTGAAGAATGGCAACTGCTTTTTCAATGACCTCCGCCTGGCTCGCGACTCCCATAGATTCTTTCAGCTGATGCAAGCCTGGCCGTGTTTCTTTCGACACCGGGATATTAATAAAGCCGTCATGGTTTTTCATGTTGGTGCTTGTACTGGATGTACGCATTGTTTTCTCCTGAAAGTTACGCCGCAAGAGCCCCGTACAACGACCGATGTAATCGCCGATATCGAGCTGCATAATTTCCTTTCAAGTGTGCGGCTTCCGAGCCTAGGCATCGACGCTGGCGCAAAGATCTCCCTTTAAGCGATCCAGGACCGCCTGTTCAGCAGCAAGCCTTTGCTCGGCCAGAGCACTTAACGCCGGTGCACAAAGATGGAAAAAACCTACATCGTTTCTGTCCGGACCGGAGGTCGGCCCAAGCAGTACACCAAAGCATGAGGTAGCCCGACATTCTTGGACATTCCCGTTTGATACACATAGGCCAGAAGTGCCTACCGCACTCGGGGCAGTCCAGGAAGGGCCAATGTGTGTCCAGAGAATCTGGGGCGATTCAACCATCACCAATTGACAATTGCTCTATTCATTAAGAATTAGCTCGAATGCTAGCTGGCTGGTCTGTTGTATCTGTTCCGGCGTGAGCTTGCGATCCTGTGGGATGCGCGCTGCGTCTCGAATCACGTCATTGATGTTCGAGAATGTGGTCCTACTTAACGTCAGCACGTCATTGCTCAGTTTTTTACCCAGAGCCGGGCTAATCGTCCTTTTCCATGTTTCATGAAACTCCTCCAGTAACGCCCCGAAAAGTTCGATGGTATCGTAGATATACAGCACGTCTTGGGCTTTCTTTGCTGCAGGGCGATCTTTTTGGATTAGGAATTTCTGGACTATGAAGCATAGGGGGTTGGCAACCTGAACGTCCATGGATGACGGTAGTGGGATACCGCTTTGGGGGTCCAGAGTGATCAGCCAAGGATCAACGAGGAGGATGTCCAGATGACGAATCTTCTGGGCTGATATGCCCGCCATCGTCATGGTCGCGTCTGGCTCTCCACCCCGCTTGATTCCGCTACCGATCAGCGGCGTCAGGAATTCGGCGTAGAAGCCGCCGTTTTCGTCACCCAAGGTGTAGTGCGCCACTGGCGGTTTGTGCTCTCCAGCTAACTGTTCCTTGAAACCATGTTCAATAAGGGCTCCCTTGATATCGCCCTCGATTGGCGCTCTGTTGGCGAATGCCAAGTCAGTGTCGCGAGTGAATATCGGTTGGTATTCCAGCCTGTTGGCCCTTGGAGAGAATCTGTGGATTCGATGTGCCCATCCCCCGATAAAGACGAGATGCGCACGCCATGGGGATAGTGCCTGAGCGAGCTTCGCGAGTGCGTCTAGGTCGTTCATTTAGTTTCAGTTGCCTACAATCGGACGAAGGGCTTTTTCATAGATCAGGTCGGCCTGTTCTTCACCACGCGATGGGTGATTTGCGACATCCAACCACACCTGTATGACATCGGAAACGATTAAGCCATTGTGGTGTACGGCACCTCTGAACACTGATTTCGGTGAAAGTGCTTGTCGGACGATGAGGTCCGGCTTGTCGGAAGGAGAAGCAACTGCCAGTGCTCTCCATTTCTTGTCGGCAGGTCGAGGGAGCTTTGGCACGTAGACATAGGGTGGCACACCACTGACGTGTCCGAGTCCTAATGCCTCGGCTGCCCAAAATAGCGCTAGGCAAGACTCTCCCTGATTACTTGCCAGAAGGCTGGAGACTTGCTTTTGTATCGTGCCGCGTATGAGGAATCGCATTGACATTTCTGGGGAAGAACGTATCACGGCTGACCGCCAACGCCGGAATAATTCTTGGCGACGTACGAGAGCAAGATATCGCGATGAATCGTCCAAATACCCTTCGTTGCGTAGTTGTTGCAAGAACCGGGAGGCACTCATGGCGGATACCTTGGCGGCTTCGGCAAGTTCGGAACCGTTTTGGTACCTTTGCCTTGGCGCTTGTAGAAGATGATCAGGTATGTCAGGGGCCAGCAGTACTTTCAGCATCCACTGGTTGAGATCCGAAAAGAGATTGGCGGGTTGAATGGATGGTAAGCTTCCGTACCATCGCGGCTCTTCCGGCTCTGCATTCAGTTCCTCAAGACCCGCTCCCCTAAAGTACCGGAGTCCATTCTTAGAAACGAGGCCGACGGCTACATTCGGTGCGTATTTTTCAACAAACGTCTCGAGTCGTTTAGATAGGGACTGAGATGCGCTCTCTACAGAAATCACGGCAAGCGGCTGTGCATTGCCCGCATCGAGAGCATGTGACTGCGCTTCTAGGATTGCCTGTGACAGCATCGGAATCACTCGATCGGCACGTCCCTCTGCAAGCGATTTGACCTCGATGGCAAAGCATTGTGCCCCGCTTCGGACCATCAGGTTGGGACCTCTCCTTGCGT
Organism: Herbaspirillum sp. GCM10030257; assembly: GCF_042666555.1. Classification (NCBI taxonomy): domain Bacteria; kingdom Pseudomonadati; phylum Pseudomonadota; class Betaproteobacteria; order Burkholderiales; family Oxalobacteraceae; genus Herbaspirillum; species Herbaspirillum sp. GCM10030257. Next base: position 14,687 of record NZ_JBHTDH010000030.1, on the reverse strand, counting down.
GTTCAGGCGAACGATCGACGACCCAGCCATGGGCCTCGAATAGATCGGCTATGAGAGCCAGCGCGTCCTCGCTTCGGTTTTGGGATGAAGAAGATAAAAACATGTCTGGTACCCATGATTTTAACCATGGCCATTTTAGCTAACACGGCCATTATATCTACCATGGCCAAGATATCAACCATGTCCATGATAGATATCATGCCCATGGTAGCCTCCGGTGAATTGCTTTGAATTAACAACCTTGAAAGGTCCCCCCGCAAACGGTCAATAACATCAACCTATATGAATCCAGCAGTGAACTTCGGCTCACGCCTCCGGAAGGTCCGCTAAGCAGACACTTAAGGCGAGCGAGCCAATGGCTGCAGCACTTCCCATAGCCGAACTTCTTTCAGTCGAAGGACGTATGACTCTTTCTGGGTCGACCTAAGTCGCATCACTGAACTTGTCCAATGTGGACGTGTGGCTAAAAGGATACGCGGACCAATTTCAATATCTCTTGTGAACTAAATCATGGCCAGGTGGTGCTCCAGCTGATTGGACAGGTTTTAGTTCGCTAAATGGGCAGCTTTTAGTTCCGAGCGTTACGGCAGTTAACAATTTTCAAGTTCAAATCGGGCAGAGGACAGTTATACTTCAAAAAAGGCTGTATAAATGTACAGCTAAAATTGCAACACTGCAAAAGTGGAAGCCTGAAGAAATGGAACTGACTTTACCGAAGAGTGACGCCCATGCAGAACGCCGCGACCGCTTTTTAGCGCTCACCGACGCACTGCGTGAAGCAGTATGGCGAGCCGACTCCCTTGGTCGAAGCCGGACCGACATCGTCCCCACTGGCTATCCAGCTCTGAACGCAGAACTGCCAGGCGGCGGCTGGAGCGCGTCCGCGCTCACGGAATTGTTGTGGGCACAACAGGGCGCGGGAGAGTTCCGGATGCTGATCCCGGCGTTGAAGGTGATCTCTGATGCTGGCCGCACCATTGTGCTGCTTGGTTCACCGCACTGCCTCATTGCGCCCGCGCTTGAGCAGGCAGGTATCGACATTGGCCAGATTCTCATCGTCAATGCAGAAAAACCGGCCGACCGGCTGTGGAGCGCCGAGCAAATCCTCAAGAGCGGCAGTGTCGGGGTGCTGGTCAGCTGGCACCCTACCGTCAAGGCCGAGCATTTACGCCGCTTGCAGATTGCCGCGTCAGGCTGCGAAGCCCTGTCGTTCATCCTTCGGCCAGCTACATGCCGGGGAGAACCGTCGCCGGCGCCGCTGCGGCTGTTGTGTGAACCGGCACCGTTTGGGCAGCTGAGCGTTGATGTTTTCAAGCGCCGTGGTCCGACTGTCGCGCAGCCAGTGTTGCTTCCGCCCCTATTTGCACCTTCCATGATGCGCGCCCTCGAGCGCGCACGACACAGCGCCATCGCACCAGCAGAGAATTCCAATGTGGATCGCCTCGTTCCTCAGCCAGTTACCGCTCGATCTCGCCTTTCGACGGTGGCCTGAGGCGCTGCAGGATCACCTGCGGATGACTACACCACTCGTTGTGACCGACATCAAACGGGTCCGGTGGGTCAGCGTGGGTGCGCAAGCAGCAGGCGTCGTCCCAGGCATAACCGAAGCTGGAGCGCGAACGCGCGCGGCGAACCTTGTAGTCGTTCCCCGCGATATCGTCGCTGAAGAGCAGGCAGTCATTGAAGCCGCCTTGTGGGCGCTGCATTTTTCTCCGCAAGTCGCGCTGCGTCCGTTTGGACTGCTCATGGATGTCACCGCAAGCCTTCGCCTGTTTGGCGGTACCGCGGCGATCATCGGGCACCTGCGCAGCGGGCTCACTGAACTCGGCCTGACCGCGCACATTGCCGCCGCGCCCACGGCAACCGCTGCATGGTGGCTTGCCCAGAGCGGTGACAACTCTATCGTCAACCAGGACACGTACACCAGTGCGATCGACGCATTGCCGGTGGTACTGATGGAATCATTGGCCCCGCATGCGGAAACGCTCAAGGCAGTCGGCTGCCAGACAATCGGACAGTTCCGGCAATTGCCGCGCACGGGCATTACCAAGCGATTCGGCAACGCCGCGCTGATTGAACTGGACCGGGCATTCGGCAGCGAGCCGGAACTGATGGCGTGGTACGAGCCACCAGAAGGGTTCTGCAAACGCATGGAGCTTGGCGCGCGCGTGGAGACCACTGAGCTGCTGCTGGGACCGGCACGCCGGTTGCTGATGCAGATGACGGGTGTTCTGTCCGCCCGACATTGTGCTGTCACGCAGTTTTCGCTGTTACTTCACCATGAGACGGTGCGCAACGGTAAAAGTCCGACCACCCGTGTGGACATCAAACTGGGGGCACCGAGCCGGGATCTGGAACACCTGACCTTGCTGATGAAGGAGCACCTCGGCAAAGTCGTACTCGAATCCTCGGTCATTGAACTGATTCTGTCGGCGGACGGCCTCGAACAGCAAGCCGCCCCAAACACGGAATTGTTTCCAAGCGCAGCCAGCCGGGCGGAATTTCTCAATCGGCTGATTGAGCGCATGAATAGCCGCCTCGGTCCGGACGCCGTCGTGCGCCTGGATGTGTCAGGCGATCACAGGCCTGAAAAATGTTCAGTAGAAGTGCCGGTGGCATCATCAAAGTCCGTCAAGGGCAAGAGCGCTGTGGACGGTACCGCGTTTCCACCGCGGCCGACCTGGTTGCTGAAGAAGCCGCTTAAGTTATTGACGCGGCAAAACAAGCCGTTTTATCAATCGCCCCTTACGTTATTGATCGGCCCTGAACGGATCGAAACCGGCTGGTGGGATGACCAGGTCATCGCGCGGGATTATTTCGTCGCCACGAATGCGATCCATATGATTGTCTGGGTGTACCGCGAAAGGGTGAGTGCGGACGAGGATGAGCCCGGGTGGTTCTTGCATGGTTTCTTCGCCTAGGGCCATGCAAAGTTTCCTCCCTGCTTATGCTGAACTCCACTGCGTTACCAACTTCAGTTTCCTGCGAGGCGCATCGCATCCCGAGGAGCTAGTCGCACGCGCACATGCGCTTGGTTACACCTCTCTAGCAATCACCGACGACGGAAGTTTTGCAGGAATCGTGCGCGCGCATGTCGAGGCCAAAAAGGTCGGACTGCACCTGATCATCGGTACCGAACTGACGCTTGAATGCGGCTTGAAGATGGTTTTGCTGGCCATGGACAGGGAAGGGTATGGCAATTTGTCGGAGCTGCTGACGGTTGGCCGCCGGCGCGCGCCGAAGGGTACTTATCTTCTTCGTCGACGTGACATTACCTTTGTTGGCAAGCCCGATCATGGCGCCGTGCACCTGCGCAACCTGAAGGGATGCTATGCAATCCTGGTCGGCAACCGCGTCAAAACTGACGAAGTGCTGCGGGAGGAGGTCACATGGATCGCGGAAACGTTTGGCGGACGCTCTTCGATCGCGGTCGAACTGCTGCAGCGGCCCGATGACGACATGTGGAAGGAACGACTGGACAATCTGGCACGCTTTTCGGGGCTACCGCTGGTCGCCACCGGCGACGTCCACATGCATGTGCGTTCGCGCAAACCGCTCCACGACACGATCACCGCGATCCGGCTCGGCAGACCCATTGCCGAATGCGGTCTGGCGCTGCATCCGAATGCAGAACAAGCGCTGCGCCAGAGAACGCGCGTGGCGCAAGTGTACGAGCGCCCACTACTCGACCAGACGTTGCAGATTGCCGCACGCTGCACGTTCTCGCTGGACGAGTTGTCGTACCAGTATCCGGACGACATTGTGCCTCCCGGCGAAACCGCGACCAGTTACTTCCGGAAACTCGTGTACGAAGGTGCGTTCCAGCGCTATCCGAAGGGCATCCCGGCCAACATTCAGGAGTTGATCGAACATGAGCTGGCGCTCGTCGCCGAGCTGTCGTACGAGCCGTACTTCCTCGTGGTCGCCGAGATCGTTGCTTTTGCACGTCGGCAAGGCATTTTGTGCCAGGGACGGGGTAGCGCCGCCAACTCGGTTTGCTGCTACTGCCTCTTCATTACAGAGGTCGATCCCGATCGCATGAACCTGCTTTTTGAGCGGTTCGTCAGCCGGAGTCGGAAAGACGAGCCACCCGACATTGACGTCGACTTCGAACATGAGAAGCGCGAGATCGTGATTCAGGAGATCTATCGGCGCTTTGGCACCGGGCTGCACTGACAGCGGCAATCATCACGCTGCGTCCGCGCTCGGCCATCAAGGATGTGGGCAAGGCGCTCGCGCTGGATTTTGCCCAGCTCAATGCGCTGACCTCCTCTCAGAACTGGTGGAGTGGCAATCACATTGATGAGGCAGGCTTGCGCGAACACGGCCTGGACCCCGCGTCTCCCGTGGTCAAGAAACTGGTCGCGCTATGCGAAACGCTCCTGGGGTTTCCGCGCCAGCTGTCGCAGCACGTCGGCGGCTTCGTCATCGCACGCGACAATTTGTGCCGCCTGTCTCCGATTGAAAACGCAGCGATGGAAGACCGCACGGTCATTGAATTCGACAAGGATGATATTGAGGTTCTCAAATTCATCAAGGTCGACATTCTCGCGCTGGGGATCCTGTCGGCAATCCGGCGCGCACTTGATTTCATCAGCGAGCGCACCGGCGAAAGCTTTACGTTGCAGGACATTCCCGCTGAGGATCCGGCAACCTACGACATGATTTGCCAAGCCGATACGATGGGCGTCTTCCAGATCGAGTCGCGCGCACAGATGGCGATGCTGACCAAAATGCAGCCGCGCACGTTCTTCGACCTGGTCATTGAAGTAGCGCTGGTGCGACCCGGACCTATTCAGGGGCAAATGGTCCACCCTTATTTACGGCGCCGGCAGGGACTTGAGCCGGTTACGTATCCCAGTGAGGCGCTACGCGAGGTCCTGGAACCAACGTTAGGCATACCGATCTTTCAGGAGACCGTTATGCAGGTTGCCATCGTCGCCGGTGGATTCACCGTTGAAGAGGCAGACCAGTTGCGTCGTGCGATGGGCGCATGGAAGAAGAAGGGCGGATTAGAAAAATATACGAATAAACTCATCGCCGGCATGCTTGAGCGGGGCTATTCCCTTGAATACGCCCAGGCGATGGCGGAATACACGAAGGCTTTCTCATCGTACAGCTTCCCTCTCAGCCATTCCGCCTCGTTTGCGTTGCTTGTGTATGCGAGCGCCTGGATCAAGTGCCACCACCCCGGCATCTTCCTGGCCAGCCTGTTGAACAGCCAACCGCTGGGCTTTTATTCCCCAAGCCAACTGGTGCAGGACGCCAAGCGTCACGGCGTCGAGGTGCGTCCGCTCGATGTCACCATCAGCGATTGGGACTGCACGCTGGAGGAAAGGGAAGGGTATCCGGGTGATGGCGGCGGGCGCCCGGCGGTACGCCTTGGGCTACGCATGGTCAAAGGACTGAGTGCCGAAGGCGCCGAAATGATTACCATGGTCCGCGCGATTCGGTCATTCCAAAGCATAGAAGATTTGTCCCGGCGGGCCAATTTATCGACGAACGACCTGCAGGCGTTGGCGCAGGCCAATGCGATGGTGTCGCTCACCGGGCACCGGCGGCAGGCGGCATGGCAGGTATCGGGGATGAAACCAATGCCCAAGTTATTGCAGGACGCGCCAATTACGGATGAGCCGCTTGAGTTGCCGGCGCCAACCGAGGGCCAGGAGATTGTTGCGGATTACCATAGTACTGGCCTTACCTTGCGTCGGCATCCGCTTGCGCTCCTGAGGAAGCGCCTGACCGCGATGAACCTCAGTACAGCAGCAGAACTACAGACGTTCCCCGACCGGAAACTGGCCAGAACGACCGGTATCGTCACGGTGCGGCAGCGTCCAGGCAGCGCTAACGGCGTGATGTTCCTGACGATCGAAGACGAAACAGGAACGACACAGGTCATTGTCTGGCCAAGCCATCTGGAAAAGCAGAAGCGCGAGATCCTCAATGCGACACTCCTGACCGTCTATGGCGTCTGGCAGCGTGATGGCCAGTCCACCCATTTGATAGCGAAGTACGTGGTGAATCATACGGAACTGCTCGGCGCACTTTCCAGCGTCAAGAGCCGGGACTTTCACTAAAAAGCGAGCACAACATGTAGTAAAAATAGAACGAACAGGAAGACGGTCAACAGCTCTGCCTGGATTGCAGATATGCTTTTCAATAGAAGACACGATATGTGGGTGGCGGAGCAGAAGGAGATAGCAATGGAGAACCTCAACGGATGGTGGTATCTGATGGCGCTGGTAGCAGCCGGTGTGAGTGCCGCCGGCTGTTTGTATATGCTTCAAAGGCGGTCGCCATCAGTGCCCGAACGCGGCAGCAACATCGATGACCTGAATCGGTTGCTGCAAGACGGCTCGGTCACGCCTGAGGAATACGAACTGCTAAAGCGGCGGCTGCTGGCAGGCCATGTCGCGTAGAAGTTTCGGTACCCACTTGAGGCTTCCTGATGGACCTAATTGACGCCGCTCGATGCTGGCGCGAACAAAATCAGTATGTCGGTCGCGGCGGAGTCGTTGTCCTGTATAAAGGGAGGGTGCAGGGCTGGGTCAATATGCTGCGCAATCCCGGAAACTGGCGGCCGGGTTGTATTGCCGTCGACGAAGACGGACAGTGTTGGACGGCACGGGCGGGCAATGACCGGGACGGAGCCCTGATATGGCTTTCGAACGGGACGATTGCCGGCTAGAAGGGCAGTCTAATCGGGGCGATAGGTCGTAACGTGGAATAATGAATTTGTAGATTGATTTTGGATCGGGAACGCAGTGCAAGGTATCAAACGCAAGATCCTCTACGTAAGCATCTATGAGGCAATCGCCATAGCCATCTGCAGTATCAGTTTCGCAGTCATATCCGGCAGTGGCTTGATATATTCCAGCGCGCTTTCAATTGCGACTTCAGTGATCGCGGTGATATGGAACTACCTGTACACCACGGCGTTCGAATGGTGGGAGTCGCGTCAGACAACACGCGGCCGGAGCGTGAAGCGCCGTGTAACGCACGCCATCGGGTTTGAGACAGGCCTCATCATCATTCTGGTGCCACTGATCGCATGGTGGCTGGAGATGACTCTTTGGCGAGCGCTGATGATGGATCTGGGTCTCGCAGCGTTTTTTCTCTTCTACACGTTCGTGTTCAACTGGGTATTTGACCGACTCTTCGGTTTGCCCGCTTCCGCGCAGTCCTGACTTCGTCTCGACGGCGTTCGCTCTGACGATTGGCATCTAGTGGCGGTTCAGCGCACGATGGCCATCTGACCGATATAATCGCGAACATCCATTCAAACGCAATCACAAATATGAAAAAGCAAGAATTGCTTGAAGACAGCAATTACGATCCCAATAAGCTGCTTGATCGCCTGATCGAAGTTCTGAATCTGAAAAACGACGCTGCGTTATCGCGCCTACTGGAAGTGGCGCCGCCAATTATTAGCAAGGTGCGCCATCGCGTGCTTCCCGTAGGGCCGGCATTACTGATTCGTATGCATGAAGTCAGTGACCTGAATATCAGGGACCTGAAAGACCTGATGGGCGATCGCCGTCAGAAGCAGCGCATCAGCAGCAAATCATTCCTGTCGGACGGTTCGACTGCGGAGCTCGTGGACGGATCGACATCGGAATAGTGCCAGTGACTATTTCGTCGTTCAAAATCACTTTATTCAGTGGGCGCGGTCACCGGCAGAAATGAAGTGAGCAGCGGGCATTCGTTAAAGGTGACCGACATGCCGACGTGACGTTCAACAGCAACGCGACTGCGACCCAGTTTCGTGAGTTTTTGCAGCGACACGGGGCTCGGACGGTCAAATTGGACGCCGGAGCGTTTAAAGAGAGCGGTACGGATGTTTCCACAGTTATCGTGGTAATCGACAAGCCTCTGCATCTCTGCTGATCCAAACACGCCCAGTCTCTACGGAGGCTGGGCGTGTTTCGTTCAAGCCACGGACTATTGTCAGTGGCTTTGTTGGACGCTGCCCGGCGCGGAAAACCAGGGAATGAGCGCATCGGGGCGAGTTTCGATGCCGGTGGCCATATCGCCGTTGCCGTGTACCAACCAGTAGATCGGGCCGCTTGGCAGGCGTGCGCTTAGCATCGTGTACTTGTCGTCCTGGTAAGCGATGCGCACACGCCCGATAAAGTCAGGGGGCGGCGGTTCGCCGTTCGCCTCGGCTTCCCGCAACAAGTACGCCCGGACGTTTGCGTAGTCAATGGCGTCGAACTTGCTGACAACCTGGCCATCTCGCTCCACCCAACACACCGTTATTTCGCCGTCGTCGGGATCGAATGTCAGATCACCCTCCATCACGACATATTGGCCAAAGGCTACAACGGGTGTGCGGCTCTCAATGATGTAGTCGGGCATGGGGCCCCCGTCTTCAATTGGGATAGCCATTCTCCCGCGGGCGGCACGACGGCTATTGATCTAGATCGAACAGCGGGCTCTGGCACCTGCGACGAGCCCCCTATTTCTTCCCTTCGCATATCTCCATGCTCCGTCAACGTCGGCGAGCGATTTCACATGGAGAAACAAATTGAAGTCTTCCTCAAAGAGCTTGATACCGCGCCGCTGGCGCTCCTGTTGTGGCTGTCCGGCGCAGCAATCGTGATGTTCCCGAAGTTCATATCTGACGTCGCTGTATCCGTCTGGTCGATTCTGGCCATCACGGTAACCGGCATCCTGGCGTGGCAGCTCAATGGATTTGAATACCCCCTGCCCCTAAAAGCCAAGGTTGTGATGGTTGCCGCCATCCTGATCTTTCTTACGATGGCAGCGGTCGCGACATTCCTGACAGCCCGTAACGATCATGCGCGCGAGATGCAAATATGATTACCTGCGTCCGAGCTGGCCTTGTTCGCTGCATTGCCCCTCTTTGCAACGCGAACTTCCGCCAAGGTGTCACGCCGGCCCCTGTCAGCGTCGTAGGGCACAAGCACCAGGGCGCGCTGATTGTCAACATGCAGCCCAAACTTGATCCAAAGGCCCTGATGTGACGTTTTGTTCTCCCAAACCCGCATGTGCCTTTTGGCCATGCGGATTTTTTGCCTTTAAGTTTCTGACCGCATCTCCCCTTGCAAAGCTTTTTAACCGCGGCGAGACCCGCATTCACCAAGGAGAATCAGATGAAAATCGTACAACTAGCACAGCGTACGCCCGAGTGGCACGCATGGCGTAATGGTGCCGACCTGACGGACGGCCCGCGAATTACAGCAACCTCCGCTGCCGTCATCTCCGGTAAGTCGCCATGGATCACACCGCATAAGTTGTGGCTGGAGATGACCGGCATGACGCCCCCCAGAGCAGCAAATTGGGCCATGCGTCGTGGTATCGATTTAGAGCCGATAGCACGCCATGCCTATATCGACCAGACTAGCAATGACATCCACGACGTGTGCATCCAGAGCAGCTTCTACGACTGGATGGGCGCTTCTCTCGACGGTGCATTACGCTGCCTCCAGTGCTGCCGGCACTGCGCCTGCTTCTGATTTGGGACAACCTGCAGGGGCACCGGACACCTGACCTGATCGGATGGTTGTTTTCTCACGGTGTAATGCCGTTATTTACGCCGCTAAGCGGATCGTGGCTAAATATGGCGGAGTCAACGCAACCCATTATTGTTCGGCGTGCGCTCGCGGGGCACTATCCGCAAACATCGGAGCAAATCATTGCAGCGCTGGAAGCGACAGTCAACGGATGGAATCGGGCTCTCACATCGTTCCAGTGGGGCGGCAAACGGCATGCGCGCCGGATGCGCCATCGACAACGGCAACATGCCTTGGGGGATCGGGTGCCGTTACTCGGTATCCGCTACGACGCCGACCCAGTAAGTTACAGCAATACTTAAACCGATCCAGTTGCCAACTGACCCACTAGGTACTTTTTCATAGTTATTTGGTGCGAAATACAATTCGCGCTTTTGTGAGATCGTAGGGAGTCAGTTCCACCTTTACCTTGTCACCAGGTAGGATTTTGATGTAGTTCTTGCGCATTTTTCCAGAGATGTGTCCCAGTACCTTGTGCCCGTTTTCCAGTTCAACGGTAAAGGTTGCATTAGGCAGGTTCTCGAGGACTTTCCCTTCCATTTGTATGACATCGTCTTTTGCCATTGCATTCCTTGAAGATTGTTGCAAATGTGGGGCCTACACCGCCACTGGTTAGATCGAAGCAACACAACTCGCTTCTCGTAGTGCAATTTTACTGGTCTCTGCGCGCAGGCGTGTCAACTCATCGCTGGAAAGCCCGCAAGAACCTGAGCAGAATATGTCATCCCTACGTATGTAACCGTACGAAAGGAGACGAAGGATTGCACGAGTAGAATAAACAATGCGCGTATGAGCTTGTTCTGCAGAGCATGTACGCGCAACCTGAACAGCAGCCTCATTTGGCGCGTCGGCACGACCGGCGGCACCGCTAACTACTTACCTATGAGCGTTTAATTGGACTATCTAATAGTAATCAATTTATTTGACACAAATATAACTATTGTTAGCGCAGCAGCAGCAGCGCGCTTTTCTTAAAATGTAGTCGGCACAAGCCATTTAACATAACCTAAGCCCCCAGCTTTTAGATAAGTGCTCTATGACGTTATTCAGCGACTGTCTTCTTACAGCGTTATGCGTGCATCCATCAGCGCAAGGTGCACCGAAGTGACTATCAGGTTGTGAAAATGCCGGGTATATAAGTTGATATCAGCCGGATTCCGACTAAACGCGGCGGCTCTCAAGGTGTTCGGCCTGGCACACAAGCCATGCATAGAAGAGTCGCTTGTCTAGCGCTAACCGGCCGTTCACTAGAAATAACCTCCGGCGGTAGCCGGCCATAAGCAGTCTTTGATTGCATTTCCACATCGCCGCTGACCGGACACTCGGTGATGCCTAACGCACAGGTGTCTAAAGGTTTATAAGGCAAGCTTTCATTCGTTAACCTCTTATTCTTCGATTCGACATATATAGGGCGATAGTCGTTTCAATAGGTTGCCTGTGTCTGAGATTAATTGATGGCAACCTGATGCCAGACGGCCTAATAGGAGTGTCTTTAACGGCGGCGAGCAGCGTCCTTAGGCACCGCTAGCAGCACTTTAAAAGCACGCGATGGCTAGCACGCGCGCTATGACAGCCGGAGTTTCTTGGCGAGCTCGGCCAACTTATATGGCTTATTCATGAACGTGAATTCGTCGATGCCACTATGTTGTGCCGTCAATACCGGTAGCGGGTATCCTGTCGCTAGTAGTATTTTCATGTTGGGGCGCAGTTCCCGTGCCCGTTTCGCCAGTTCGATGCCCGTCATGTTCGGCATCATGACGTCCGAGAACAGCACAGCAATGTTCTTGGTCCGTTGCAGTATTTCCAGTGCTGCCAGCCCATTGTTGGCGGTAAAGACCTCATAGCCGATGCTGCGGAATAGGGCTGCCGCCATCTCCATCACATCCGGTTCGTCATCAACCACCAGTACCTTCTCACTACTGTCTTCGACTGGAACGGTATCACTACAGCTTTCATCAAGTGCCGGCAAATACAGGCTGATTTTGGTCCCGCGATCAATCGCTGAGTCGATGCTCACGCCTCCTTTGGACTGCTGCATGAAGCCATACACCTGGCTTAGCCCTAAACCGGTACCTTTGCCAATTTCCTTGGTAGTGAAGAACGGTTCAAAAGCGCGAGCCATCACCTCAGGGGACATGCCTGATCCGGTATCCGATACCGATACCTTCACATACCGTCCGGCCGTCAAACCGGCAATCTGTTGATCGTCCAATGTGACGTTCGATGTGAGGATCGAGATCGTCCCACCGCTTGGCATCGCATCGCGTGCATTCACGACCAGGTTCAGCAATGCGGTTTCAAAGCGGGGAGCATCAACCATCGCCGGCTGCAGGTCTGCTGCCAGGTTCACGTTAAACGCAGTGGTGGAATTGCCGGCCCGGCGCAATACGGCTTCAAAGCCATTGATCACACTGTTCAAATTGTGCTTTTCCGGGCGTAGCGGCTGCTGACGGGCAAAGGAAAGCAGTTGCTGCGTGAGCGTGGCACCACGGTCGACTGCGCGTTTCATACTTTCCAGGATTTTGAGCTCAGTCGGCTCTTGGGTCTTCAAAGGCAATACTTCGAGACCACTGCTAATGACTGATAATAGGTTATTGAAGTCATGTGCGATTCCACCGGTCAGCTGTCCAATGGCTTCCATTTTCTGAGATTGAAACAACGCTGCATTGGCGCGATCAAGGGCCTCGGCAGCTTCCTTCTTTTCCGTGATGTCGCGGGTGATTTTGGCAAAGCCGGCCAATGTACCGTCATCGTTGTAGATCGCATCGATTACCACATGCGCCCAAAACCTGCTCCCGTCCCTGCGCACACGCCAGGCTTCACGCTCGAAGCGGCCTTCCCTGGCTGCTGTTGCCAAGGCCGCAGCAGGCAATCCGGCTGCCTGCTCTTCAGGTATATAAAAACGCGCAAACGACGTACCCACGATCTCATCAGCGGTATAACCTTTTATCCGCTGCGCACCTGCATTCCAATTGGTGACTTCACCAGTAGGCGACAGCATGTAGATTGCATAATCGGTTACGCCTTGCACCAGCATGCGAAAGCGTTGTTCACTTTCCCGTAACGCCTCCTGAGCCTTTCTGCGTTCGGTGATGTCCCGTGTGATCTTGGCAAAGCCGATATGCTGGCCAGTCGTATCGTAGATCGGATCAATGACGACACTGGTCCAGAACTGCGTGCCATCCTTGCGGACACGCCATCCCTCTAATTCGAATTTACCTTCCTTCAAGGCAGTCTCAAGCGCTTTAGCTGGCAGGCCGGATTGCTGGTCTTCAGGCGTATAGAAGCGGGAGAAATGATGACCTATGATTTCATCGGCCGTGTATCCCTTGAAGCGTTGCGCGCCGGCATTCCAGCTCGTCACGATACCGTTAGGGTCCAGCATGTAGATCGCGTAGTCGCTGATGCCTGAGACAAGCAGCTGGAAACGACTCTCAACTGCCGTTTTTTGGGGCAGCGAGGGGGTCATGTCATTCATAGTATTGCCATTCCTGTAAGACTGCCGTGACATGCGCGGCCAAGGGGTAATGGTACACTCCCGCCGCCTGACATGCTTGGATGAAAGTACATGTACTTGTGCGTTTCAGCCGTGAGTTGAGCACCTAACCTGTAGACATTTTTTGATTTTCTTTACGATTTGCTTACGTTGATGAGGCGCCCAATTCTGCTAATTGAAGATGCCGAGAACGACATTGAATTTGCGCTACTTGCATTGAAGAGGTGCGGCGTCGCCAATGAGGTCATCGTCGCAAGGGACGGTGAGGAAGCGCTCGACTACTTGCTACGTCGCCGGCAGTACCAGCACAGACACCCCGGAAACCTTGGACTGGTCTTGCTGGACTTGAAATTACCCGTAACTGATGGCATTACAATCCTTAGAACCATAAGTGCCACCCCAACGCTTGCATCAATTCCTGTCGTTGTCTTGACCGGATCGGCGATGGAAGCCGATATCACTACGACTATCGCTTTGGGCAGCGAGGCACGCATGATATCGATTGGGGCGATCCCGATCAATGGACCCGTCCTGTCCGGGAATATCTGGCTGCTTTAAACGCTGCCAATGCGCCTGCCGAACCACCGAAGTCGATTTCGCTGACCGATCCAGCCGCTTCCTGGACCGCCACGGCTGGACCAGCGTTCTTTGCCTACTCCACTAACTACCTGGTTGATGTACAGGCCGGTATCATCGTAGACGTCGAGGCTTCTCCCTCCAGCCATGCGGCCGAATCGCGGGCAACACAAACCATGCTCGACCGTGTAGCACAGCGCTTCCGGATGAAGCCGCACCGGTTGATCGGCGATACGGCCTATGGCTCAGCGTCAATGCTGGCCTGGCTGGTAGAACACAAAGGCATCGAACCTCATGTGCCGGTCTGGAACCGCAGTGACCGCAAGGACGGTATGTTTGTTATCAGTGACTTCATCTGGGATGAACAAGCCAATGTGTACCACTGCCCCGGCGGACAACTACTACGTAGCCAATGGCGTGCATTTACTAATCCGCGGACCCACGTAACCAAGGCCGCTACGATCATCTATCGTGCCAGTCAGGCAGATTGCCAGCGATGTAGTTTGAAGCCACAATGTTGTTCGAACACGACCTTCCGTAAAATTGCACGCAGTATTCATGAAGATGCACGTGACGTTGCTCGCCGCATCATGAACACGCCGCAGTATCAACAGTCACGTCACCAGCGCAAGAAAGTCGAAATGCTGTTTGCGCATCTCAAACGCATTATTAAACTGGACCGCCTGCGATTACGAGGGCCAACAGGCGCACATGACGAATTCCTATTGGCAGCCACGGCGCTAAATCTCAGACGCTTGGCAAAACGGCTTTACCTAGGAGGATTGAATGCGGTCGCTTCGATCTCATAACGGCACCAAATCAGCTTAGCTGTGTTCATATGCAAAAGAGAATGTAAGACCCATATGTCCGGTGTCAGGGTAATCCATCTTGCATGACGACTATTTCAACACCATCGGCCAGTTATAGTCATTCACAGCAGTATGTAGTCGAGTTTGCCCGTACTGGTTTGCCGGGCAAACCAGTACGGAATAGCATCTTATTTGCATGCTGATGTGCAAGATGGTATTCCGTTCTGCCTTCCAGGATACTGGCTGCAGCTGGCGGGTTGTTGCCAGTGG
>NZ_JBHTDH010000029.1:0-50195 GCF_042666555.1 Herbaspirillum sp. GCM10030257 | reverse complement strand
TTCGGCGATCGCGGGGAAGTGCTGTTGAACGATGCGCTGTACGGTGCGTGACACGCTTCCTCCATCGTCTGCATTAACTGGCTACTGCAGCACCATCTTCCTCCTGCGGAGCAGGACTAGTGCAACGGGTACTTAGATGGCTCGTTCTGCCGGTAAGCATGGACATAGGCTGATAAGCACTTTGGCTTGATCCTCCGCAAACCGCGTTAGTACTAGCCTCGGCAGTATACTGTATATCCATACAGTTATAATTCCCCGTGAAACAAGGCTCATCCGAAACCATACCAGACCGTCCTCCTAAATTGCTTGATCAAATGCGCATTCGTATCCGCGAGAAACATTACAACTTGCGGACCGAGCGCGCCTACGTCTATTGGGCTCGATGGTACATTCGATTCCATGGACTTCGCCATCCCAAGGAAATGGGAGGACCTGAAATACAGGGTTTTATGTCGTTTCTCGTCAACGAACGTCATATTTCCGGTTCCACTCATACACAAGCCCTGTGTGCATTGTTGTTTCTCTATAAATCGGTGCTGGAGATGGACCTGCCCGGAATGACGACGATGCGTACGGATTGAGGCGGATTTGACTGGTCGGATCATTGTGTCCACGATGGCATTTGTGGGCACAAACCGGATGAGTGCCCCGCTTCTCATCATCGACTGGTTGGATTACCTCGTCCAGACGGACAAGACCTGGCGCTTACACACCTTGCGCGGCTCGCGTATCGTAAAGATCAGGTCCAGATCCTCATCCTGGGGGACCGGCCGATGCACATCCCAGTCATTCCTGGGCGGCTTGGCAAAGCGCCGATTATAGTCAGCAATGAAGGAGGGCGCATACGCATTGGCCGCCGCCATGGTGGAAATGCCATCCAGCCGCAATTCCTTGACCAGCCGGTCCTGCAGCGTCAGGTTGGCCCGCTCGACACGTCCTTTGGCTTGGCTACTGTTGGCACACAGGCTCTCGATATTGAGCTGGTACAGCACCCGCCCGAACGGCGTCACACCATGTTCCTTGTCGACCTGCTTGCGGTTGACCCGAAAGAACGAGGCCTTATCGCTATAGAACGCCTGCGGCTTGCCATGGCGCTCCACATAGGCCCGCGTGGCTTCGAAATAACTGAATGTCGACTCGCTATAGGTGAAATGCAGGTGCATCAACCGGCTGGTGGCGTCATCAATGAACACAAGAAGCGTGCAGGTAGGCGCCCGGTCCTCGAACCAGCGGTGGTCGCTGCCATCAATCTGGATCAGCTCGCCGACACAATGACGCCGGTTGCGCGGCTGGTAGATCGACGGTGAGCGCAGTTTGCGCGGAATCCATAGGCCGGCTTATGCTAAATACAGAGTGTGCAATTTAATTGCATTTAATTGTTTTTCACACCGAAGGCATTGTCATGGTTTTCCAAGCCAGTTCTTTAGCTGGATCCTAACCTGCGAACCATATACTCCAGTTTCTGAGTCACAGTGGATAAGGGTAGTTGTCCCATTCGGAAAGCATTCAGGGTGATCGTCCAGAATACGATAATCACTGATGTGATGTTTTTCAACATAAGCAACGATGCCGTCAGCTCGATCATATTCGCGAGAGATCGCACCAATATACCGGGCTGCCAATGGCCCCAGTAATTCTCTTACCTTGTATTCTGGATGCAATAGGCGCCAGCTTGAATGTACGACAATACGAACGTCGGGATGAGGCTCCAGAATTTCACTCAATATCCATGTCCATCGAAATAGCCGCCCGCGCTCAATACATACGTCGACCGGCAAACGCAAATTGAACCAATGGAGTGCGCTTATGGGGTGAAAGACTCCGTCATAATCGGTAAATATCGTTCTCAACATACCTCCTGAAAACCAGATGTTACGAAATCAGTATAACGCCCGTGTTTACGCAGAACAGTTGAATAACTCAGTTCAATCGTTGGTCGGGCCGCGTAATTCTTTCAGCCGATGAATCACAGGCCAAAGGCTCCTGATCTGAAGGGCTTTCGGTAAATGGCGCGACATGAAGGTGACTTCTTGGTTGGCGCTGAATCTTTTCAGGACTGTCGTCAATGATAATGATTTCGTCGACGTCATAACCATGCTTGCGTACCCACCGTAAATCCTTGATGTACACATATCCGTTTGTTCGCGGATCGACCTTTTGTACGCATTTCTCGACGGCCCAGGAAAAGCGCGGTAAATACAACGGACGAAAGAGACGCTCCGTGACAGCTTCAACGTACACTGCGCTCGACGAGGACCAGATAGCAATGTCAAAATGTGTGGCGGTAAATTCTAAGAGCTCCGCGGCGAAGGGTCGGATATAAACAACGTATGGCGAAACCTCGAAGTCTGGTGCGTACGAGAGCTTATTCATGGTCGCATGAACGAGCGTCTCATCGAGATCGAAAATTATCAGTTTCGTGACCATAGTGTGTTAATGCTAGGCTGCATTGGATCATGCCAAAGATTACGCCATATTCAGGCGATCTTCGAGGTTGGGTCGGACAATTCTGTAAGGATCGCTCCTATTTCGAGGCGCAAATACGAACGGACAAGTAGGCTCTTCGTCGCGCGTAGCGCAAAATGTGAAATCATAGTAGCGAGTTTCGACCAAACCCGATAAGCCGGGAGAGGATCAGTCCGGCGCACCTAGATACATATCACAGATATCGCTAAAGAATTAAATGCCAAAATGACAATGATGCTTATCTGCGGAGACCCGCACCGCGCGTTCAGTCATATCGTCGACTCGACTCTTAAAAATCGACCGGATGCTGTGATTCTGCTCGGTGACATGGAATGTCTTCGTCCTTTACACGAAGAACTTGAGACGATTTTGGATAGAACGGAGATCTGGTGGATCCCAGGAAATCACGACACAGACAAAGAATACTTCTACGACAATTTATTTGGATCGTCCCTAGCGAACCGAAATCTGCACGGTCGCGTGGCAGATGTTGCTGGACTCCGGGTCGCGGGCCTGGGGGGTGTCTTTCGAAGAAGTATTTGGATGCCCACAGACCCTGAAGGGGCGCGATACGACTCGCTAGAAGACTATCGCGCTCACTGCGGAAAAGGCAACTTGTGGCGCGGTGGCGCGCCCCTTAAGCAAAGGTCAAGCATTTTTCCAGACCAATATAAGAGGCTAATGACCCAACGAGCGGACATTCTTGTTACGCACGAAGCGCCTAGCTATCATGAATTTGGATACGCCGCGATAACCTCGCTTGCAGAAAACATGGGCGTCCGGGCGGCTTTTCACGGTCATCAGCATATCGATATTCAATATCCTAGAACGGTCTGGCATGGCGTGGGTGAGCGAGGGTTGTTCCTTTTTGAAAGCGTCAAATCGTGCGCAAACTCGCATCCGAAGTAATTTCGACGCGTACCTGCACATAGGTTAGTTTCAGTGAAACTGGCACATTCAACGGAGCGCACATGCACGACGAGGAATTAACAAACCCCAAAACGATGCCGAGGCAAGTGGAAGGAGAGGGGACGAATATCCTCGACGCAAGTAAGGCCCAAACATGGGAAGACGTTGAGAGATGGTTAAGCAACTATCAAGGCCATACGTTACGGGCATATAAGCGAGAAATTAAAGGTTTCGTATCCTGGATCCTGAATAAATCGATTCCGGATCTTGCATCAGTCACTCGCAATGACTGCAGGGAATATTTCTCTACAATGTCGATCAAAAAAGCAAACTACGCCGGATTTGTCCTGCTTTCTATGTACCGGTGGGCAATCATGACGGGCCGCGTGAAAGTCAATCCGGTTGAGGGGGCTATCCCCTCAGCACTCGGCGTACAAACTGCAAGCGATATTGACGACGAAGAGGAAACGTCTACAAAATTTCTTGAGCGAAAAGAATTAAAATTAATAATTCAGGCGGTTCGACAATTGGAAAGCACTGCAGATTCACACTACGCATTGCAGCGCTGGATATTTTGGCTATTTCTTCTCACTGGGGTAACGAGAACGGAGATTTCAGGGTCCAGAGTCACTGGATTAACGGGCTTGACCTGCGGGATGATGAAAGAAGAAATTTTTCAGGACCCTAACAGCGATTTAAGCATTAAAGGCTGGTGTCTTTCGGTACCTGGGATAAACAGGAAGCTAAGACTGGTACCTTTGCCAGGTATGCTGCTTGACGAGCTGCGTCGATATCATCGGTATAGCGCAGAGCTTCTGCCGGATACAGAACTCAATGCAAACACATCGCTTGTTATTGGCAAAGGCAAGCAACCGATGTCTGATCAAGCGCTTTACCGAAATGTTAAAGCACTTGGAGAAAAAGTAGCATGCCGTCTCAACATGCTGGGGCATGAGTCTGAAGCCGCGATAGCTAGCCAGCTGTCACCGCGCTTATTAAGAAACACGCATACCTACAATTTAATTGCACTAGGCGTCGATTTGCATACCGCGGCAGAAATTGCCGGACGCTCATGGCGCGAGGTATGTGAAATCGCAGAAAATGTGGCCTCTCCACGGAATATGTTTGATGCATTCCAACGATGTGACCGGTCGTTTGGTTAAAACACTTTTCAAGCCACCGGACTTTGTGCCGGAAGTTTATTGAACTAATTTCTACGCGAACCCATTAGCTAATGATGCGGTGGATTTAGTTCAACGTTTGCGTAGGAATTAGTTCTCCCGGCTAGAGGCCGATGCAGGAAGTGGCTAGGATAAAATTTCCTATACACAATAAATCCTCATAATTTGCGTTATGTTAAATTAAATCAATAAGTTTGAAACGATGCTGATTTCAGTAGACGGCCCAGGGGCCCCATGAAAATGCACACTCCCTCACCGTTCGGCATGCCGCGTCGATCTACGCCATAAATAACTTGCACTGTCAATAAATCGGCAGTCGCATAGCCGCTAGCGTAGTTTTCCGGCGTGGGACCCCTTGCCTTGCATGGCACCCGAAAGCAGCACCTCGCGGCCTTGCGCAACTGGCACGCGTGCAAGTAAAGCCTGAGCGACGTCAATGGCGGCGATTGCACGGAAGTTCGAAGGTATGAGCGGTCGCAACATCGTACTGACATACTTTCCGATAGTCTCGCCGGCTCGACTAGGCTGACCCAATACGTTGCGGTCGCCTATTAAAAGCGATGGGCGCGCTATAACAAGTGCTTCGAAGTCAAGCGTCGCCAGCGCCTGCTCGAGTTCACCCTTTACTCGATTGTAAAATACAGACGATTGCGCATCCGCACCCATTGCGCTTACCAGACCGAGACGGCGACAGCCTGCTGCCAGGATTGCTCGTGCCACCGCCAGATTAGCGTCAAAATCCACAGCCCTGAACGCGGCCTGGCTACCGGCTATCTTGATCGTGGTCCCGAGCGCGAGATAGGTTTCATCAAATGCCTGAAGCGTTGGCAGTGCTGTGAAATCGACCACATGCGAGACCAGTTTGGGATGTTGGACGTCCAATGGACGGCGTCCTAGCGAATGAACCGACGCGACCGAGTTATCTGCCAGCAGACCAAGCAGAATTTCCCTGCCGACCAGACCGGTTGCTCCTGCCAGTGCCACCGTTCGGCCGGGCCCATTCCCGTTAGCATCCGATGCCGCAGGCCGTATTGAAGTTGCGCGAATTATTTTGTCCACCATCTTGTTCCATGAATATAGGGCCAGTTGGGATCAATTGTCTTTCATGGTTTTCCTCTTTGCTCTTGCGCTCTCCTCCCACTTAACCTAAAAAACTTGGCTTTGCTTTACTTGCCAATATTGCCATACCACGGCGCAACCGTATATGAACTCGCATTGAGCAACACGCACACAATTTATGCAGGACAATATCGCGTTATATCTATTTGATGTGTGGTGACTTTTATATGCAAGGTTTTAATACGTTAATCCAAGTAGTCGAGGTACTGGGTCTTCTTGCCTTCGCTTTCTCCGGGTTCATCGAAGCACGCAGAAAGGACATGGATCTGGTAGGCGTTTTTACAGTCGCATTCATTACCGCCTTTGGCGGAGGAACGTTGCGAGACTTGCTACTCGATCGACGCCCGCTGTTCTGGGTCGAGCATCAGGAATATACCTTGCTGGTCTTTATCCTGGCATTGGTGATTACACCGTTCATGCGTCATCTTCGTTCTGCCTTCTCGGAAAAACTTCTCGTGACAGCCGATGCCTTTGGCTTGGGCTTGTTCAGTGTCCTTGGCGCATCCCTAGCGGTCCGCACAGGGATGCCTCCTTTTGTCTGTGTAATGATGGGTGTCATTACCGGCATCTTTGGCGGCGTTCTGCGGGATGTCATCTGCAATGAAATTCCCATGGTTTTCCGGCGTGGACAGCTTTACGCGACCTGTTCTTTTCTTGGCTGCTGGGTCTATCTGCTGCTGGACTGGCTTTCGTTTCCTGAAACGCTCAGTTTAGCGACGGGTATTCTAGTTACCGTTGCCACGAGAATGGCGGCAGTAAGATTCGATTTGAAGTTACCCGGATGACGCCAGATTGTTGGATAGCCGAATGAGCCATTCGCCGGGCAATGACATACGGTGCCATGTACCAAACTGCCACATCACGGGAGGTAAAGCGTAATCGTCATAGAGGCCACTCAACAAACCCGCAGCATGGGATGTTTAATCACAAATCTTTTTCCTGGCAGATGCTGTATAAGTTTGATAAAGCCTTTCCCAAGGGAGCCCTCATGTCGCCAGTCCGGAAAAAATACTATGTCGCTGTAAGCCGCCCGGTCATCCAGTCCACCATCATTGAAGTTGAAGCAGACAACGAGGAGGAAGCGGCGGACAAAGCGTTTCAAGAAGCATTTGCATTGGATGATAACGCCTGGTCCGGAAAGTTTGAGCCGGAAAATTACGGACATGATGTGGTCAGCGTCATGGAGCAAGACCTGGGGGATCTACAAGTCGAAGCAGAGTTTGTTCTTCAAGATCGTATTGACGATGTAAAGTACCTGCTGTTACGAGGTGATACCAATGTGGGTGAAGGGTCCATGCTTTTTCAGCCCTGGCTGCAAGACCACTCTTCCCTCTTTGTTGTTGATGTGTGCAAGGGCTGGCTAGACGATATACAACTACTGGCCGATGAGGGCGTTGACGGTTTGGCGGAGTGGGTTGAAGACCCCAGCCTTGATGCAGCAAAGATTCCGCCTGAAGTGATCGCACGACTACCGTGGCTTGGGCAAAATGGGCACAACGGTAGCGGCAATAGTCCGGGATGCCAATGAGTTTATAAGGACCGTACGGCTTCCGAATCGCCGTGAACGACAAGGCGGTCAATCTCATCAAGCAATTTCGGAATGTTGACCGGTTTCACCATATGCACATTGAAGCCGGCTTGCAACGCGCGATGCCGGTCCGCTTCTTGTCCATATCCGGTAAGCGCAATCAGCGGCATGCCGGCGATACCGCGTGTGTCCCGGACTCTCCGGGCAAACTGATAGCCGTCCATACCGGGCAAGCCGATATCGACGATGGCGATATCCGGCCGTTCTTCTACTGCGATTTTCAGGCCATCAAGTCCATTGCCCGATTCATACACATTGTGGCCATGTGCGCCCAACATGGACGCAACCATCAAACGCGCCTGTTCGTTATCCTCGACCAGCAAAATGCGGCGCGAGATGCCGCCAGCAAGGGCATTCGGTGACGACGGCCCAGACGTGGACGCAGCAATGGATACCGGGAGCCTGACCGTGAAGCTGCTGCCCTGCCCTGCACCCTTGCTGCTCGCCGTCACGCTGCCTCCATGCATGGTCACAAGCTGATGCACCAGCGACAGGCCGATTCCCAGTCCGCCTTGGGCACGATCGATGGCGGTGGAGCCTTGCACGAAAACATCAAAAATGTGTGGAAGCAAATCAGCGGAGATACCGATACCGGTGTCCTTGACGGTCAGCACAGCCGACCCGTCTTCGTGCCGCACACTGACGTCGATAAGCCCGTCTTCTGGCGTGTACTTCACCGCATTGATCAAGAGGTTGTTGACGATCTGCTCGATACGCGTCGCGTCGGCGGCTATCCGCACCGGATGCAAATCAAGAACCAGGCGATGCGCGGTCATTCGTCCGGTCGTCTGCAAGATGTCGATACACATCTGCACCGTTCGGCCCAGGTCGATCGGTGCAATATTCAGCGAAATTTTTCCGGACATGATGCGGCTCAGGTCCAGCAAATCGTCGAGAATCATGCCAAGGTGTTCGGTTTGCTGACGCAAGATGGATCGAGCTCTTTCCACCGTCGCCTGCTTCATGCCGGGCGCCTCGATGACGTCGATAGCGGAGGTGATGGCGCTGAGCGGATTGCGAAGTTCATGGCCGAGCATGGCAAGAAACTCGTCTTTGGCCTTGTTCTGCTCTTCCGCGAGTCGACGCGCCTGTTGTTCCCTCAGCAGCAGTTCGGCTCGTTCACGCTGGCCTCGCTGGATCAGCGTTCCCGCATTATTGAGAGCCAGGTGCAACTGATCGACTTCCCCGACGGAGGTTTTCAAAGGCGGGGGCGCTTCCCCTTTTGCCAGCGTATCCGCCGCATCGACGGCGCCGGCGATCGATCCGACCAGGCGGCGGGCAAAAAATACGGCGACAGTTGCCGCGCACAGAACGGCGGCCACCAGTCCCAGCACCGATAGCCAGACCGCGCGGCGCGCGGCCAGTTCGATCTCGGCGACCGGCACGCCGACCGCAATGGTCCAGCCAGCCTTCCGCGAATGCGTGTACGAATCAAAAACGTCCACCCCGTCACGGGTCTCGTGCCGAAGCACGCCGATTGCATTGGCACGGGATGCGGCATAAAGTTCGGCCCGGACCGGGCGGCCGACAAATCGTTCGGGACTAGGACTGCGCACAATACTGATGCCAGAGCGGTCGAAGATGCCGATAACCCAGCTCTTTGGCAGGTTACGTTCCAGTAAAGCCCCGGCAAAATGATCTGCACGGAACGCCTTGGTCAAGATATAACGTACACGCCCGTCCACCTTGACTGGATAGTCCACTGCAATCGCATGCTCCATCGAAGCGGTCCCGATTACCAGGTCGGACACCTGCGGCACGCCCTCCCGCGCGACTTTCTCAATACGTGTCATGCTGCGCGGCGACAAGACCGGTAGCGTTGCGCCACGCGGGAAAAACGTATTCACCAGTTGCTGGCCGTTGAGCGCGGTAAGAATCGTCCACTCGTCGTGTCCTTTGCCGACAGCTTCAGCCTGCTGGTACGCCAGGTCGGAATCGCCCGACTTGATCGCTTCTGATTGGGCCAATACCGCTAACGCAGCTTCAGCGCTCGACAATTCAGCATCGATGGCAAGCGTGATGGCATTAACGGTTTCACGCATACCGCGCAGGGCAGCGCTACGCTCCGCCTCCAGCAGCTGTCCAATAGCTACTGTGGAGAAAATAATGACTGGAATCAGCGTCGCGAGCGCCATCAGTAACAGATATGAGCGAACTTTCATGAATTCATTTCGGACGGCAAAATAATAGTAAGGGGGTCAGTAAAACATTGTGAATGCATTGTGAATGCGTTATGACAGCGTGCTATAAAACAACGTCCAGGTTGCTGAGCCATTGCTGCCGAGACTCTTGTCTCAGGACGGCTAAAAATACAGCAGATCATTAACGCCCTTTCTTTGCAATCTCCGTTCCTGCTATGCAAGCCGAAAAAAGTAGTGCCGATTCCGGGCATGAGTATGAGTTGCCCAAATAAATAGGCACAGTGTTTGCACCCGGATCTCACTTCCAATAGCAACGCAGGAGTAATGGCATGACTATCAAACTCACTACAATCGCGGCAACACTGGCCTTTGTTTTTGCAGGCGCAGCGCAGGCACAGGCGCCGGCAAGTGGCGCATCGGGTCAACAATCGCCGAAGGACCAAGCTGAGCAGCAACACAAGGCTGTCATGGAAAAATGCAACAGCATGAAAGACAATGCCAAGGATATCTGCAAGGCGGAAGCTGACGGACAGCAAAAGGTTGCAGAGGCTCAAGCCAAAGTGACTGAGCGCGATACACCAAAAAACCGGCTCGAGCTTGAACAGGCAAAGGCTGAAGCGCAGTACAAAGTAGCGAAGGAAAAGTGCGACGATCAGGTTGGCGACGCCAAAAAAGCTTGCCAGAATGAAGCGAAAGCCACGCAGGATCTTGCAATCGCCCAAGCGAAGAAACAGGCACAGGCAAAGCCTGCGACTAGCAGCGGCAGCAGCGGAACAACAGGCACCTCGGCTGCCGGCATAAGCACACCGACTCCCGCATCCCAACCGCCTGCTCCGCCATCAGCTGCTGCACAGCCGACACCCGGTACGCCAGCCACACCGCCAGCGCAACCTGCCGCCTCGCCAGCACCCCAGCCAGCAACTCAGTCTCAGTAAGACCGCGGTCACTGCGGCGGCAAGCGCATCACCCAGCCTTTCATCCGAACCGGTTGGGTGATTCATATTCAGGTGCAATGCAGCGGTAATCTTGCGCTTCCACTTGAAGAAATTTCAACGCGCAGCTAGACAAGCGCACGACGCGAATGTTGCCACGTGGCCTCAGGTTCGCTACGCGCCCGTTCGCGTTCCCATTGCGTACCGCACACATTGCATACGTAGTATTCGACCCGTCCGGTGGCCGTTGCCCCAAAGTTGATCGGCGCTTCGGAGTGGAGCAACAAATTCGCATGGGGCGACGCGACGGTATTCGCGCCTTCAAGCGCGAGACATTCCTTGCAAACGGACATTCGTTTTAATCCTTCCTGTTTCGCGGCCTTCTTGCCATGCAAAAGCAGGCGTTTCGGGAGCGCAGTATGGATGGCCTCAGTTTTTCAATGTTGCGCGGGTTTCGCAGCATGCAGATCGATGGGGATGATTTCGAAACCACCATCGTAATACCCTCGGCTCTCGGCCGTTTCGCGGGCTTCTTCTACACTGGAAAATCGGCCCGCCTGAGTTTCATCGTCAGTCAGCGATAGATCGCCGGCAAAGGGATAGAGATAGCCGTCCGGGGTTTTTATGATGTATTCATGCATGGCAACGCCTTTCGGGACATGGTGAAACCAGTGAGGCCGGCGTCACGCAGGAAGCGGCGCCGTGCCCGGTTTTCATTGGTCAGTCGCGGCCTGCCAATAGTTCCGATATCTAAAGAGGCACCCTGGAGGACCTTGCTGTACGCCGGTTACCTAGCTGCCCTGAACAGTCCTAATAGGTACCGGGAAGCAGGATGCCCTTGTCAACCTTGCGGACATCGGTCAGTCCGCAAAATGCCATGGTCAGGTCAAGTTCCTTTTGAATGATCTCCAGGCACTTGCTGACGCCCTCTTCGCCCATGGCGCCAAGTCCGAACAGGAAGGCGCGGCCGATATAAACACCTTTTGCTCCCAGGGCAAGGGCCTTGATCACATCCTGACCCGAACGGATCCCGCCGTCCATGTGTACCTCAATCTTGTCGCCGACGGCCTCGACGATACGCGGTAATGCCCAGATTGATGAAGGCGCACCGTCCAGCTGACGCCCTCCGTGATTGGAGACGATCAGTGCGTCGGCACCGCTCGCGGCGGCAAGGCGCGCGTCTTCTTCGTCCATGATGCCCTTGATGATGAGTTTGCCGCCCCACTGGTCCTTGATCCATTTCACGTCATCCCATGACAGGCGCGGATCGAACTGCTGTGCGGTCCAGGATGAGAGAGACGACATGTCCGATACATCGCTTGCGTGGCCGACGATGTTGCCGAACGAACGACGCGAGGTGCCGAGCATGCCCAGGCACCAGCGCGGTTTGGTCATCATGTTGAGGATGTTTGGAATGGTCAGCCGCGGTGGTGCCGACAAACCGTTGATCAGATCCTTGTGACGCTGGCCCAGCACCTGCAGATCCAGTGTCAGTACGAGCGCCGAGCAGTTCGCGGCCTTGGCACGAGCAATCAGGCGCTTGATGAATTCGCGATCACGCATGACGTAAAGCTGGAACCAGAACGGCTTGCTGGTATTGGCCGCGATGTCTTCGATCGAGCAGATGCTCATCGTCGACAGCGTGAACGGCACGCCGAATTTTTCGGCCGCTTTGGCCGCCAGGATCTCGCCATCCGCATGTTGCATGCCGGTCAGTCCGGTCGGTGCCAATGCCACAGGCATGGCCACTTCCTGACCGACCATGGTAGTGCGCAGCGTACGGTTTTCCATATTGACCGCGACACGCTGGCGAAATTTGATGCGTTCGAAATCCAGGCTATTGGCACGATAAGTCGATTCGGTCCATGACCCGGAATCGGCGTAATCGTAAAACATTCGCGGGACGCGCTTTTGCGCGAGACGGCGCAGGTCTTCGATGGTGGTAATGACGGGCATTGGGGCAACTCCTCACTGAGATGAGCAAGTGTAATCCACGCAACCACATTCAGGCATGCGGGCGGTGCTTGAAAATAATTCACTTCAGCGCAAAACGCTTCATGTCCCCCGCCTCAAGCCGGCTCTCGCCAAGATAGTCTATGCGGTCAATCCGTGCCCGGAATCGTGCAGGAGTCGGTACCGGGCGGCGTCTGTAGTATCGACTTGGCTTCAGCGACCCGGACACCATGAGGAAGTTCGATGCCATTTTTTGCCGCCGTCAATTCAGCCAGAATGGACACGGCAATTTCGGCCGGTGTCTTGCTGCCGATGTAGATGCCGATCGGACCGTGCAGGCGCGCAAGCTGGGTATCGTCGAGATCAAACAGCTTAAGCCGCTCTCTCCGTTTGGCATTGTTGGCGCGCGACCCGATCGCGCCAACATAAAAAGCGCCTGACTTCAGGGACTCCATCAGGGCCAGATCGTCCAGCTTGGGATCGTGGGTCAAGGCAACCACCGCACACCGGCTGTCCGGACGCATGGAAATCACGACGTCATCCGGCATATCGTGTACCAGACTCACCCCCGGCACCAACCATCCTTGCCGGTATTCTTCCCGTGGATCACAGACTGTGACCTGGTAATCCATACCGACCGCGATCTGCGCGAGAAATCTGGAAAGTTGGCCGGCGCCAATAATCAGCAGGCGCCAGCGCGGACCATGGATGGTCGTCAGGATGGTGTCCGAGACTTGCATCGTCATACCGGGACGCGCCTCACTGTATACCACCGCACCGGTGTGCAGATCCAGCCGACGGGCGACCAACTGCTGTGCAGCAAGGCGATCCAGCAATTCGGGAATCCGGCTCTGGACCGACAGCGGTTCAATCGCCAGTTGTATGGTCCCGCCACATGGCAAGCCGAATCGATGCGCTTCGTCTGCCGTGATGCCATAGGTCACCATCTCCGGGTGTTTACGGACAATCCCGTGGCGCCGAACATGCGCAATCAGATCGTCTTCGATACAGCCGCCGGAAACGGAGCCGACGACCATGCCGTCATCCCTTATCGCCAGCATCGCGCCTTCCGGCCGCGGGCTGGAACCCCAGGTACGGATTACGGTGACAAGCTCGCAGCGATGGCCGGCCTTGAGCCAGTCATCGCTGCTTTTGAGCACTTCCAGGTCAATGCTGTCCATACGAGCCTCAGACTGTCTTGCTACCTGCGTTCAATTCAAAGGGCAGCTTGCGCAAGCGCTTGCCGGTCAGTTTGGCGACGGCATTGGCAAACGCGGGCGCCAGCGGCGGAAGCCCCGGTTCCCCCATCCCTGTCGGCGCATCACCGGACGGCACGATATGCACTGCGATCTGTGGCATATCGGGCATGCGGGCCACCGTATAGTCGCTGAAATTCTGTTGCTGGACGACGCCATCCTTCAGCGTGATCGCCGCACCTGGCAAGGTCGTGCCCAAGGCCATCAGCGCCGCGCCCTGGACCTGCGCTTCGATCGACAATGGATTGACTGCCTGATTGCAGTGGACCGCTGCCGTAACCTTGTGCAGCTTCGGCACACCCTTCTCGATCGATGCTTCGACTACATAGGCAACCACGCTCTGGAATGACTCGTGCAGCGCCACGCCCCAGGCCCTGCCCTTGGGCAGACTGGCCTTGCCATAGCCGGACCGGGCAACAGCAAGATCCAGCGCGGCCAGGTGGCGCGGATGTTTGTCCCCGATCAGCTTTTTGCGGTAGGCGACCGGGTCAACGTTAGCAATCTTTGCGGCTTCATCGATCAGGGTTTCCATCACGAAGGCGGTATGGGTGGAGCCGACGGAACGCCACCACAGCACCGGCACATTGGCCTTGGCATTGTGAACCGATAGCCTGAGCGGCACCTCGTAGGGTTCTCCCATCCCTTCAACCATGGTAGCGTCGACACCGTTCTTGACCATGAAGGGTTCGAACGGCGTCCCCGTCAGAATGGATTGCCCGACGATGGTGTGATTCCAGGCGAGGATATTGCCCTTCGCATCAAGCCCGATCTCGGCGCGATGGACATGGGCGGGGCGATAGTAACCGCCCTTGATATCGTCCTCGCGACTCCAGATCAGTTTGACCGGGCCGCTCTTGCCTGTCGCGCGATACGCCTTGGCCACATTGACCGCTTCGACAATGTAGTCCGAAGTCGGCACTGCGCGACGCCCGAAACCGCCGCCGGCCATCATGGTATTGAGCGTAACCTGCTCCGGTTTAAGTCCCGCAGTCTTCGCAATGGCTCCTTGGTCGACGGTCTGGAACTGAGACCCTGCCCACACCGTGCACGAGTCGGCCTTGAGGTCGACCACACAATTCAACGGCTCCATCGGCGCATGCGCAAGATAGGGGAACTCGAATTCCGCGGTGATTTTCTTTGGCGCCTTGGCCAGTCTGGAGATGTCGGCATCCCTGGCGACGATGCCGGGTTTCTTCGCGAGCTCACGATAGGCGGCAAATTGCCTGTCGCTGCTGACCTTCTCGACTGCAGACGTATCCCACTCCAGTCCAAGGGCTTCGCGTCCCTGCTTTGCCGGCCAGTAGCCGTCGGCGATCACGGCGATCCCGGTACCGCCGCGGTCGGTGGGCACTTCGAGCACATCGACGACGCCCTTGATCGCCCTGGCCTTCGCCGCATCAAACTTCGCCACCTTGGCACCGAACACCGGCGGGTGCGCCACCACTGCGACCTTCATGCCAGGTACGCTGGCGTCGATACCGAATTGCTGCTTGCCGCTCGATTTTTCCCGAGCGTCGAGGCGCGGCGTCGGCTTGCCGATGATCCGGAAATCCTTGGGGTCCTTCAGGCTGACTTTTTCCGGCACCGGCAGCTTCATCGCTGATTCGGCAAGTTCGCCGTAACTGGCCTTGCGGTCACCCGGCCCGTACACCATGCCCTTATCCGTCCGGCATTGATCAGGGGTGACATTCCATTGTTGTGCGGCCGCGGCCACCAGCATGGCGCGCGCCCGAGCACCAATTTCACGGTACTGGACAAACGAGTTCTTGACCGAATTGGAGCCGCCTGTCATCTGCATGCCGAAAGCCGGATCCTTATAGGCGCTGTCGGCTGGTGCAAGCGTGGCTTGCATGGCTGTCCAGTCCGCATCGAGTTCTTCGGCAATCAGCATGGGCAGGCTGGTATGCACGCCCTGGCCAAATTCCAGTCTGTTGATTGATACCGTCACGGTATTGTCAGGAGCGATCCGTAAAAAGGCATTGGGCGCCGAGACCGGTTTGTCCGGTTGGGCCAGCGCGAGGCGGCCAGCGCCCGGCACAAAAAAACCGAGCACCAGCCCGCCACCGACAGCGCCTGTCGCCTTCAGGAAGCCGCGCCGCGACATGCCGCCCTGTCCACTGAGCGTGGCGGGTTCCGGTGCAACTTGTGTATTCATCCATTCCGTGCGCATGGCATTTTCCTCAGGCGAGAGTTTTAGATGCGTCTTTGATAGCGGCGCGAATGCGTTGGTAGGTACCACACCGGCAGATGTTGCCGCTCATCGCGGCATCGATATCCGCATCGGTCGGATTTGTCTTGACTCTGAGCAGGGCCGTCGCGCTCATCACCTGCCCGCTCTGGCAATACCCGCATTGAGGAACGTCATGCTTGACCCAGGCGTCCTGCACGGCCTTGCCAACCTTGTCGTTTTCCATGGCCTCGATGGTAGTAATTTTTTGTCCGACAGCGGCCGAGATCGGCATCACGCAGGAACGGGTTGCCTCGCCGTTCAGATGGACGGTGCAAGCCCCGCACAGTGCGGCGCCACAGCCGAACTTGGTGCCGGTCATATTGAGGTTATCTCGCAACGCCCACAAGATGGGTGTGGTGGGATCAGCATCGACTTGCACGTCGCGGCCGTTGATATTCAGTGTGATCATTATTCTGCTCCAATGGATGGCGTTGCGGTGACAAGAATATAGACGAAATTTTATGGATACGCAGGACGTCCGGAACGGTGTTCGGCGGTGCGGGATTGAGCGCTCGATCTGTTCGCCGACAGTGATGCATCAGAGAACTTTTGCTGCAAGGGAACAACTTTTCACTTTGCCGGTCTAGGGGATATATCGGTTTTATGGAAAGTAATTGAACATGATGCTGGACGAACAACACAGTGAAGAGCTGCGTGCCCTTCGCAACCTGGAACGCACCGTGCGCGCTTACAGCGTCACAACACATATGGTTTCACAACAGCGACGGCAGGAAATGCTCGCTGCGGCACTGCGCGAAGTCGTGGAAGCACGCAAAACAGCGATTCGGCGCTCCCGTCGTGTGCCTCTCAAGGATTAAGCGTTTGCCAGCTCATCGGCAACCGGGGCCATCTCTATTCATCGTCAGCAGATTTTTATGCAGAAGCCTTTCCACTGGTCCGGGATGTTGTCGTCCCCAGCGCGGAAGGCTTCTGCACCCGCTTCTGCACTTCTACCGGCTCAACGATCTTAAGCTGGCATCGAACAGATAGATTACCGTGCGCTGCGCCGGTCATTTCAATTTTCTATCTACTTCCCGATCTTCCACTCTTGACAGGCTGACCGTCCTTGCGGAATCGCCTGGGCCTGTGCATAAGCAATTCCCCCATTCTTCATCTTCCTACAGCAAGGCTGTCAAGAAGATCGACACCCATTGCCCGTTGTCAAAAGCCTCATGTGTAGAGATGGCAACATGGTGGCCGTTACGGTACTCGGTAAAACACAAACCCAATGCTTTTGAATCTGCTCCGCACTCTTGCTATGCCACGCCGGCTTCTTGCCGCCACGGCGGCAATTGCCGTTTTTGCACTGCCGACGCAAGGCGCGCTGGCCTTCGGTTTTGCAGAGGTTGCCGCCAAGGCGAAAACCCTGGCTGCGGCTTCCTACGTCAAGCCGGCCAAGAACCTGCCCAGAAGTCTGGAGACCCTGACTTACGATCAGTATCGCGATATCCGCTTCAATCCCGAAAAATCGCACTGGCGCAATGCCAAGCTGCCGTTCGAACTCGCGTTCTTCCATCAGGGTTTGTTTTTTGAAAGCCCCGTCCGGATCAACGAAATCAGCAACAAGACGGTGCACGAAATACGCTTTGACCCCAAGCTCTTCAATTACGGCGCAAACGATCTCAATCCCAAGGAGTTGGTCAACCTCGGTTTTGCCGGTTTTCGGGTGCACTATCCAATCAATACCAATAAATACAAGGACGAAGTGCTGGTTTTTCTGGGTGCCAGCTATTTCCGGGCGATTGGCAAGGGCCAGCTATACGGCTTGTCGGCACGGGGACTGGCAATCGATACTGCCCTGACGTCCGGAGAAGAGTTTCCACAGTTCGTTGAATTCTGGGTCGAGCGCCCGGATCCGAAGGCGAAACAGCTCACGATTTATGCGCTTCTGGATTCTCGGCGCGTCACAGGTGCATATCAGTTCGTCATCAGGCCCGGTACGGATACCGTGGTCGACGTGAAAGCAGAACTGTTTCTGCGTGAAAACGTTTCCAAACTGGGCATCGCGCCACTCACCAGCATGTTTTTCTTTGGCGAGAACCACCGCCCCAATGTAGATGACTACCGTCCGGAAGTACACGACTCCGACGGGCTCTCTGTGCAATCGGGTACCGGTGAATGGATCTGGCGCCCCTTGGTTAACCCGAAACGGCTGCTGATTACGTCGTTTGCGGTTAATAATCCTCAAGGCTTTGGATTAATGCAACGAGATCGGGAATTTTCCAGCTACGAAGACCTCGAAGCACATTATCAACGTCGTCCCAGTGCATGGATAGAGCCGCGTGGCAACTGGGGACCGGGACGTGTTGAACTGGTCCAGATTCCGACGCCAGACGAAACCAATGACAATGTCGTCGCGTATTGGGTGCCAGACGTGCCGCCCAAGCCGGGTGCGGCACTTGATCTTGAGTACCGGATGTATTGGCAGAAGGATACCGACAAGCGCCCGCCACTTTCCTGGGTGACGCAGACACGGCGCGGCCACGGCTATCTGAGAAAGCCGGACGACAGCATTGCTTTGTTCATTGATTTTGAGGGTCCGGCACTGAAAAAGCTGGAGAACGGCGCCAAGCCGGAAGCGTCGATCACGGTCGACGGTAACGCCAAGGTGCTTGAAACAAATACGTATTTCAATGACATGACCGGGGGCTGGCGAACCGCCATCCGCTTCAAGCGCAACGACGATAAGAAACCCGTGGAATTGCGCGGTTTCCTTCGAAACAACAACACAACCTTGTCAGAGACGTGGAGCTACATTCTTCCGCCCGATTAAAACGTGTCTATAGCAGCTCGCCTCTGTGCGAGCGCTATCTTGATCGTCTGCGGGCACTTCCCGCTGTGCGCAAGAATGCTTCCGATGCCATCGACGCCGCCGGCGCTGCCAATGAGGCAGAGGCATTTTCCGCGTTGCATGCTGCCCTTGCCGGCTCTGAGCTGACTCCCGACAATCCGGCCCTCGGTTCAGTGCCTGTGCGTGCCGCACTGGCGTCTGCGCCCGGCACAGATTTGCCCGGAGCAACTGATGCTGCCTCTCCAGCCGGGCAGCATGACGTGTCCGTCATACCATCAGGACCACTTGCACCACCGCTGAAGCGCACGTCGATGGTGCCGCATCCGTGGACGCCACTTAATCCACTCAAGCGATGGGCGATCGCGCTCGTTCGCCGGCGCCGGCACTGGGTCGAGCGACGCGCTGATGAAACCGGGCGAAAAGCCTGGCCTGCCGCTACACCGTCGACTCCGGGGGAAGACGTCATCGATGCGCCGGATCCGCGCGGTAAGTGGCAGCACCAGGGCAATATACGACGCCTCGTGTTGCTGGTATTGATGCTGAGTCAGACCGCTGTGGCGACTTGGTTTATGACCAAGGTCCTTCCTTACCAGGGAACTACTAAGCTCGAAATCGCTACCCTGATCCTGTTCGCCATCTTGTTTTGCTGGGTCTCTGCCGGGTTCTGGACCGCCATGACGGGCTTCATGGTCATGCTGCGCGGCACGGACCGCTTCGTCATTTCCCGTCGCGGCATGGACAATGTCCCGATTCCATGTGACGCGCGCACCGCCATCGTGATGCCCATCGCCAACGAGGAAGTGTCACGCGTGATTGCAGGATTGCGAGCGACGTATGAATCCGTTGCGAGAACCGGCGATCTGGATCGTTTTGACTTCTTTATTCTCAGCGACAGCAGCGATCCCGACACTTGCGTTGCCGAACTCAATGCGTGGAAGGAACTATGCCGCGCTGTTGACGGATTCGGTCGTATTTTCTATCGACGTCGCCGCCGTCGCGTCAAGCGCAAGAGCGGCAATATCGACGATTTCTGCAGACGTTGGGGCGCAAATTATCGCTACATGCTGGTCCTCGACGCCGACAGCGTGATGAGTGGACAGTGCCTGACCAATTTGGTCAGAATGATGGAAGCCAATCCCAGTGCGGGTATCATCCAGACCGCGCCGACAGCCGCCGGCCGCGACACCCTGTATGCCCGCATCCAGCAATTTTCGACTCGCGTTTATGGCCCGTTGTTTACTGCCGGCCTGCATTACTGGCAACTGGGCGAATCCCATTACTGGGGCCATAACGCCATCATCCGGGTTGCTCCTTTCATCCGGCATTGTGCACTCGCGCCGTTGCCCGGACGCGGTTCGCTTGCCGGTGAAATCCTGTCACATGATTTTGTTGAGGCAGCATTGATGCGACGCGCCGGCTGGGGCGTCTGGATTGCCTACGATCTCGAAGGTAGTTACGAAGAGATGCCGCCCAATCTTCTCGATGAGCTCAAGCGCGACCGCCGCTGGTGTCATGGCAACCTGATGAACTTCAGGTTGTTTACCGCTCGTGGCATGCACCGGGTGCACCGGGCAGTCTTTGTGACGGGCGTCATGGCGTACTTGTCCGCGCCCTTGTGGTTCCTGTTCCTGATGTTGTCGACCGGCATGCTGGCGTTACACACACTGGTCGAACCGCAGTACTTCATCAAACCGAGACAACTGTTTCCAATATGGCCGCAATGGCATCCCGAAGAGGCTCTGGCCCTGTTCAGCGCGACGGCGACCTTATTATTCCTGCCGAAAATTCTCAGCGTGCTGCTGATTATATTGCGCGGCGCAAAGCTGTTTGGCGGCGTATTCCGCGTGACCGTCAGCATGTTGATCGAACTGGTGTTTTCAGTACTTCTGGCACCGGTTCGCATGCTGTTCCATACCGCCTTTGTCGTTGCAGCATTCCTAGGGTGGGAAATGCGCTGGAAATCGCCGCCCAGGGAAGACTCCGAAACCACTTGGGGAGAAGCTTTCCGCAAGCATGGCTTGCACAGCCTGATCGGCCTGGCATGGGGAATTGGTGTGTATTTCCTCAATCCGTCGTTTGTCTGGTGGTTGTTGCCGATTGCCGGTGCGCTTGCCGTCTCCATTCCGATGTCGGTATTCTCAAGCCGGGTATCGTTGGGTCGCCGCTTTCGCAACGCCGGGCTGTTCCTGATTCCCGAGGAAACCGCGCCGCCGGTGGAGCTCACCGAAACCTTTGCTTACGCGAAGAACGCCGCCGAAAAACCCGACTTCGTGGATGCGGTTGTGGACCCTCTGTTAAATGCCGTGGTGTGCCGAGGCTCACGTCCCCACCCGCATCTTCCCGCGCAAGTGCAGGCCGATCGATCAACGCTGGCCGACGCAGCGCTGCAGGACGGCCCTGCTGCGTTGGGCGCAGCGCAGCGTCGACTCCTGCTCGACGATCCGATCGCACTATCGCGCCTGCATTTCAGTGTCTGGACTTCCGCCCTCGCCCATCCGGCCTGGCGAGAAAGAATTTACGGTGCCGAGTCGGGTGCAGCGGGGAATGCGGAAGTTACAGGTGCCGCTGGTGCCAACAGCGTACCGTTGGCGAACACGGCTTGAAGCAAGGCTTCAGCTTTCACCTGACCTAGCGGTTCGCTGATGCAGGTACCCTGAATTTCGTCACAGGACGTGGTACGCAGGAAGGCGAGATGTTCTTCGCTTTCCACGCCTTCGGCGACGACCGACAAATCCAGTGTATGTGCAAGTTTGATGACAGCTTCCGCCAGTTTCCAGCGACTGGTGTCATGCGCCTGGACTTGCATCAGAAAGGAACGATCGAGCTTCAGGCTGTCTAGCGGAAAACGACAGAGATAGGCCAGTGAAGAATAGCCGGTGCCGAAATCGTCGACAGACAGTCGCAAGCCCAACGCCTTGAGTTCAGTCAGCAGGTCTGCCGCCACGTCTGCATCTTCCATCAAGGCTGATTCGGTCAGTTCCAGTTCCAGCTGATGCGCCGGCAGGCCGCTGTCCTGCAAAGCCTTCTCTACCGAAGTCAGCAATTTCTTGGTGCGGATCTGTCGTGCCGACAGGTTCACCGAGACCTTCAGCGGTTTGCCGAAGCGCAGACTCCATTGCTGGGCCTGAAGTGTCGCTTGCTGCAAAACCCAATCACCGATTTCATCGATCAGTCCGATTTCTTCAGCCAGCGGAATGAATTCACTCGGCGAGACGGTGCCCAGTTCAGGATGCATCCAGCGCAGCAAAGCTTCGACCCCGGTGACCGTGAAAGACTTTAGCTGTACACGCGGCTGGTAATATACCTGTAGTTCGTTGCGCGCAATCGCATGGCGCAGCGCTGCCTGCATCACCATGCGCGAGCGTGACGCTTCTCCCATTTCGGGCGTGAAGAAGCAGAACGTATTTCCGCCCAGCGCCTTGGCCCGATATAAGGCGGTATCCGCGCTTTGCAGCAACGACTCGCTACTGTCGCCATCAGCTGGATACATGCTGATGCCGATCGATGCGCTGGTCTTGATTTCGTGGCCTTCGATGATGATCGGATGGTCGAGCATCTTGCACAGCTTTTCTGCAAGGCTGATCGCGGACGCATTGCCATTAAGGCACTCGGCCACGACGACAAACTCGTCTCCACCCAACCGCGCCACGGTATCGTCCGGACGAACGCATTGGCTCAGGCGTAATGCGATTTCCTTGAGAAGGACGTCACCCGCAGCGTGGCCAAAGGAATCGTTGACCTCCTTGAAATCGTCGAGATCGATAAAGAACACTGCATGGGAAATATTGTTTTCACGCTTCTCGAGTCGCTGACGCAAGCGTGTCTGCAGCAAGGCGCGGTTAGGTAACTCGGTCAGAATGTCACGTGTGGCGAGGCGCTCCAATGCCTTGGCGGTACGGACTTCACGCGTGACGTCGCGACTGACGCCGCGGTAGCCGCGGAACTCGCCGTTCTCGCTGAATGGCTCGCCGGAGATGCGCAGGAATCGCACTACTTCCGGGTCGTCACTGGAGGCCGCCGGGAAGATCACGTCATGGAAAGGACGCCGCGCACGGATGCTTTCAAGGCAGACCATTAATCCTTGCGCATGCTTGTCCTGTGCATGGTCTTCGAAGCGGGAACCAAGGAGCCGTTCCGGTTGGACCCGCAATTTGCTGTAGATGCCTTCCGAAAAGAAGGTGAAGCGCAGGTCCGCATCCGTTTCCCAGTACCAGTCGGACGAAAGGGAAATCAGGCTGCGGAATCTTTCCTCGCGTCGTGCAAGTTCGCGATCTGCCTCTATCTGCATCGTGATTTCGCGTGCCACCGACACCATGCCCAGCTTGGCCCCGGTGTTCGGGTCGCGCAGCGTACGCGTCGTCGCGCCTAGCCAGACCCATGATCCGTCCTTATGCCGAAACCGGATATTTACCAGCCCACGTCGCTTTGTACCGGGAGGCCGGACGACGCTCGCGTCAGCCTTGAGATCGTCGGGATGAATGTAGTCATACAACGGCGTGCCAATCAGCTCATGTGCCTCATAGCCGAGCGTGTCCTTGTGTGAAGGAGAAACGTACACATAAACATTATTCGCGTCGCAATGCGAAATCATGTCACAGGCATTTTCCGTCAGCAGCCTGTGTTCCGTTTCACTGCGTATTAGTTTGGTCCGTGTCTCATGACTGTCGGTCACATCGGCAAATGTGCCGACAAACAGATCGACCGTGCCATTGGGAGCCAGCTTGGGCGCCGCGGTTTCGGCGATCCACCGGATGCTCCCGTCCGAACGTACGATGCGATACTCAAGCTGGTATTCGCGACCGTGTTCCCTGGCGTCATCAATAAAGGTGGCAACCCTTGCACTGTCCTCTGAATGAACACAGGCGTACCACTCCGATAAGTCAGGATTGTGCTGTGTACGTCCTGTTACCGTAGAGCCAATGTAGACACAGGTCCCATCAGGTTTCGCTTCCCAGACAACGACGCGCGCGTGATCCGCAAGGCGCCGCATGATGTCGGGATTTCCTGCACGGTCAGCATGAGCGACCGGGATTTTAGAGGTAAGGACGAAACGTTTCCGCATGGACGGCAATGTTACCACTGCGGACCGTTTTCCTTGTGGAATGTTGTAGAAATTCCAATAAAGCAATTCGCGCGGAGACGTTATACATGTCTCACTTTCAATACAGTGAGTATGGCAACACAGGAGCTCCTTCGCTTCCTTCACGCAGTCGTGTGCCAGCTATTCTGGTTCAAACCTGGGATGGAGCAGTCGGCCCAGTCTGTAACGGCAAAGTGTCACTACCCGCGCAGTAGCCAAACTTTCCCGATGCAATTTCATCAATCTGATTCAGTTCGATGAGTGCCATCGCAAAAACCCCGATGACCAGACCTGCAGTCAACAGCGCCAATAACATGATGATTGCTGAAACCATTTAGACCTCCGTCTGGACCCTTACGATCATCCGGTGTTGATACTTCATTAAAGCACCGCAGTGCATTGTCCAATTGCGAATGGTCAATCTATTGCCGTGTGTAATTCACCTCGACAACTTCTTTTTAAATATCTGTTAAAAGGCTTGCAATGTCATCTTCTCCTATGAGCATAATAGAAAAAAAGGCGTGAATTAATTTTTGTTCGGGGCAACCAAAATGCGCTTGCTCTGTCCTATCACTGCTTACCAGAAACGTTGCGGCCAACAGCACCCCCAGACTGTCTCCAGACCGCAATAATGACCGTCTATAGGATTACGCATGCCAAGCATTTCCAAACTTTACGAGTCGTTCAAAAATGGATACGTCGTCGCCGCGGTGTCCGTTTTGCTCGCCTTCCTTACTGTGGCCGCCGTGGTATACAAACCGCTGACAACCCACTCCAATCCAGTCGTGCAGTCGCAGGACATTTCCGAAATCACCAAGCTGGCGAACAACAAGCATCGACTTGAATACCTGCTCGTAGCTCTGCCCCTTTCCGACTTTCCGCGCTACGTCTTTAAGTACAAGGACGCGGACGAGATTCACGTGGTAAAAGTGCCAAGCACTTCACATGCCAACCTGGAACGCGAAGTTCTGCTCAAGAATGCCATTCCTTATGCGATCGCGAAGGATGACTTTCTCAATGCCAACAGTGCCGTGTTGCAGGACGCCGAAGCTCAACGCAGTGCGATGGCAGAAGCCGGCGGTTTTCTTGCGCGCAATGCCATCGGTATTGCTCTGCTTGCCTTTCTTTTCATCGGTATGCGCAAGGGCATCCCGGGCATGATGGGCAATAGCGCTTCCGTGGTCAAACCGGAAAACCTGAAAGGCAGCATGGACGATCTGGTTGGTATGGAAGATATCAAGCAGGAAGTAGCTCACCTGGAAGAAATGATCGTCAATCGCGAGTTGTATCGCTCACATAACATCGATAAGCCCTTTAATGTCATGCTGACCGGACCCGCGGGTACTGGTAAAACCAAGTTGGCCGGCTATCTTGCGAAAAAACTCGACATTCCGCTGATCCAGGCTTCTGGTTCAGGACTTGAATCCGGCTTCGTGGGTGGTGGCTCGAAGGCATTGAACGCCATCTACAAAAAGGCTGCTGCCCAAGGCCGCTGCATTATCTTCCTCGACGAGGCGCAAAGCCTGTTCATGCCGCGTGGACGCGGTGACAAGCGCTGGGATGATGACACTGCCAATACCCTGCTTGGCTTGCTGGACGGCATCAAGAGCGATGAAGGCGCGGGTGTGATCTGGGTCGTTGCCTCAAACTTCGACGATGCTAACTCCGAGATGGACGAAGCGATGCTGCGTCGTTTCGCCGTGAAAATCAATTTCCGTCTGCCGAACAAGTCGGAACGCCGTGAGTTGCTGAACGTATTCCTGTCCCGCAAGGAAGTGGAATGCGTAGACTGGAGCAATCTGAATCTCGACTACGTCGCCGAAATTACCGCCAATCTCAGTCCAGCATTGTTAGAAACCGTTGTCGATCGTGCCAGCATGATCGCGATTCAGGAAAAGACACTGATCACGACCGATGTGCTGTTCCGCGCTTTCGAACGCGCCTCCATTGGCCTGACCGATCGTGCGACCACGGCCGAAAAGGATAAGGAACGCGAGCGCGTTGCATTGCATGAACTCGGCCACTTCTTCATGCAGATTGATCCCTACGTCCGTCAGGGTCTGGCATGGGATGACATCAAGGCAAAATCGCATTTGCTGAAGATCAGCACCGAATCCGTATCGAAGATCGGCGCCCTTGGCTATGTGCTGTCATCGGCCAGCGACGTATCCCTGCGCACGCTCGAAGAAATGGAACAGGATGTGATCCAGCTTTATGGCGGCGTTGCCGCGGAAGAGTTGTTCTACGGCGCACGCGGGATTTCGACCGGCAGCCAGAATGATATCCAGAAGGTCACCGGGATGCTCGACCTGATGGTGAATCGCCTGTCCATGTATTCCCGCTCGAAGCTGGACTACAGCCAGCTGAAGCGTGAGGGCTCGCCGGAGGACGCACTGAAGCAGGTGGAAGCCAAGGCAGATGAATTGTATACCCGTACGCTCGAAGCAATGCAGGACTACAAGGAGCTGATCAGCGCCCTCACCGGCACTCTGCTGGAACGCTATGTCTTGTCAAAAGATGAAGTGTTTGCGCTGCTGGCCGAACTGACTGAAACACCGCGCAAGGCTGCCTGAACCGGTTAGTACAGTAACGTAAAAAAGCCCCGTCCTGACAGACGGGGCTTTTTGCTTTCCTGCGGGTGCGATACCTGATTAGGAGCGCGCCTTATGTTCTATCGCTTCAATCGACATTCCGGTCGAAGCGCTCCCGCAATTCTCTGGCGACAGACAATAAGCCTGCGGGTGACAAATCCTGCAGCGGAATCTGCGGCGACGAATCGATTCCCGGGTAATTACGCAATATGGAACGTCGATAAGTAGGATCGTAGTGATAGCGCATCAGGCGCTCGAACAACTCAGGAACTTGCCGGGCGGCAGCCAGTGCTTCCCATTTTTCGAATTCTTCACCACCGATCAGCGGCCGAAGATTCCGCAGGCGATCGATCAGGACTTGCGGGTCTTCTTCAAAATGCTGGTAATCCTCCCGCAGCAATTGCACGCGCTGCGCCATCGGTGCATCGACCGCAAGCACCTGGCCTTCCCGCATCTTGACGAGCAGCGCCTCGGGCAACTGAACCTGCCCTATTTTCTTGCTCTCTGATTCCACCCATACCGGGCGTGACGGATCAAATTGCGACAGGCGCTCTAGCAGGCAGCTATCGAACAGCTTCTGGGTTGGCTGCGGCTTGCCGGGCACTGCTCCGATGATGGAGCCTCGATGCGACGCGATCCCTTCCAGATCAAGCACTTGCGCACCGCATTCATGCAAAGCCGACAACAGCCGGGTCTTGCCACAACCGGTTGGACCGGAGACCACAATGTAGCGAAAGTTTGCCGGAGCAGTTAACAGTTGTTCATTGACCCAGCGACGATACGCTTTCCAGCCACCCTTGACCCGCTCGACACGGTAGCCAATGGTTTCCAGCACGTCCTGCCAGACCTTGCTGCGCTTACCGCCGCGGAAGCAGTAGACGAGAATGCGGCTCTTTGCCTCGACATGCGAAATATGCGTTTCGATATGGCGCGAAATATTGAGCAGGGAATACCGTGCACCGAGCTGGTAGGCGGCAAGAGGGTTGGTGCGATGCAGAGTCCCGACTTCTGCAAACTCGGCATTGTCGACGACCGGCAGGTTGACCGCGCCGGGAATATGATCCTCGGCGAATTCACGCGGACTGCGCGCGTCGATGATCAGGTCATAAGAATTGAAATCGTACATAGCCCGCCATTGTAAGGCCTTTGGGCGGGAAGTCAGCAAGCGCCGGCCAGTTGGGCGATAATCTTCGACTTCGCCCGGTCAATGACGGCCTGGCAGTATTGACTCCATTGGTTACTACGGGTTTCCATTGGTTTCCCTCCACCGCTTTCGGACCTGCCCATACTAAGATGACTTCTTCCACTGTTCCTGCCCCCGCCTCTGCGACCTCTACAGCCTCTAACGCTCCTGCGACCTCCGCCGACCTCAACATCAGGCTGACATCGTTTTCGCATGGCGGCGGCTGCGGCTGCAAGATCGCGCCCGGCGTACTCGCAGACATTCTCAAGAAATCAACAGGTTTCCCGGTTCCGAAGGAACTGATGGTCGGCATCGAAACCGCGGACGACGCGGCGGTCTACAAGCTGAACGACGAACAGGCACTGATTGCGACGACCGATTTCTTCATGCCAATCGTGGACGACCCTTACGACTTTGGGCGTATTGCAGCGACCAATGCCATTTCCGACGTCTATGCGATGGGTGGGACCCCAATCATGGCGCTGGCGCTGGTCGCGATGCCGATTAACCAATTGCCGGTCGACGTTATCGGCCGCATCATCCAGGGCGGCGAATCGATTTGCGCTGAAGCCGGCATTCCGATCGCTGGCGGACATACGATCGATTCGGTAGAGCCTATCTACGGCCTCGTCGTCATGGGCCTGGTGCATCCGTCCAGGATCAAGCGAAACGCCGATGCGAAAGCGGGCGACAAACTAGTGCTGGGCAAGCCGCTTGGCGTCGGCGTACTCTCCGCGGCCCTGAAGAAAGAAGCGCTGGATGATGCCGGATACCGTGCCATGATCGCCAATACCACCAAGCTCAACAAACCCGGCAAGTCGCTATCAGGCCTGAGCGGCGTCCACGCCCTGACAGATGTCACCGGCTTTGGCCTGCTCGGCCATGCACTGGAATTGGCGCGCGGTGCGGGCGTCGAGGTTCGTATCAATATGCCCGACGTTCCATTGCTGCCCAACGTGGAAGAATTGGCTGCGAAAGGCTATATCACAGGTGCATCGGGGCGAAACTGGGCGGGCTACGGCCATGATGTCGTCCTGGCGGAAGCAGTAACGCCGGTACAGCAAGCGCTGTTAACCGATCCTCAGACATCGGGAGGGCTGCTCGTATCCTGCACCGCAGAATCCGTCGAGGAGG
The DNA here is from genome assembly GCF_042666555.1 of Herbaspirillum sp. GCM10030257. NCBI lineage: Bacteria > Pseudomonadati > Pseudomonadota > Betaproteobacteria > Burkholderiales > Oxalobacteraceae > Herbaspirillum > Herbaspirillum sp. GCM10030257. Next base: position 21,641 of record NZ_JBHTDH010000029.1, on the reverse strand, counting down.
TATTGGCACTGTTCCGTGCGGAAGGTTTTGAGGATGCAAAGGTGGTCGGCGAGATTGTCGATGGGCCGGCGCGGGTATGTGTGCTTGCCTGACCGGAACCTGTTCGCTTTTGCCGGTCTTTTGCTCGTGCTTTGCAGGTAATACCGCTGCGCTCTATCCAGCGGTAGCACAGTCATCAATATTCACCGGGTCCGATGCGTCCAACAACATGCAGATTTCCTTCGCCGTCTGCCTCGGTCACAATCATTTCCCCGGAGGCGGGTGACACATCGGCGATGGCGAGGATATTCTGCTGATGGGTGACCAGCATCAGGTTGCCTGAAGTTTGCCCTGCACGCTGACGTTGCATGATGGCGTCCTTCACCAGTTTTACCTTGCGAACACGTGCCTTGCTTTCTTCATTGAACATGGAGTCCAGCATCGGCATCGGCGTTGCCCGTCCAAATGCAAGGGTCGCGGTATCGACGCAACGGCACCAGCGGCTGCTCAAGACATCGGAAACTGGGATCCTTCGAGCTTTAAACGCCTCGCCGATACGTATGGCGTCACGCCGTCCCTGTTCAGACAGATTGCGCTGTGTTTCACATTTTCCGATCGTAAACCCAGGAGGATCACCGATGCCGGCTTCCGTCACCGCGTGACGCAACAGGACAATGGCGCGTCCGCTTTGCAGGGCGCGCCATGCGGCTTCATCAGCGTTCGCGCTTCCCGCCATCAAGCCGGACGCTACCCATGTCACCAACGACATCAGCAAGGCTCGGCATGGCTGGTTGCGTCGCATCGCTAGCTTTTGCGATAGGTATTGAGCACTTCCTGAATTTGTGCAAACTTTACCGGCTTTTCAAACACCCGGTCGAAACCGGCATCGCGCGCGCGCTGATGTTCGATGGCGTCATCGAAGCCCGTGACTGCAATCAAGGGAATATGCTCGAACGCAGCATCGGCGCGAAGTGAGGAAGCGACATCAAATCCGCTTTTTTCACCCGGCAAACGCAGGTCGCAAAAAATCAGATCCGGCATGGTGGCGCGTGCCAGCTCAAGTGCGGTACGCGCATTGAAAGCAACGCTAGTGACGCAACCCATGACTTCAAGAAGGTCACAAAACAGTTTTGCCAGGTCCTGATTGTCTTCGATTACCAATACACGCATCGGATAGAGTGGAAAGTCGAAAAATATATTGCGTTAGGAAGACAAGATCATGCAACTCGTCTGATAAGTTAGCGCATCGCGCTACCGCCTTGCAGGCAAGGTTCGGCCAACACATGGGTAAAGCCGTTCCAGCTGCGTTGGAGCTTGCATTATAGTCGGCTATTTGCAGTTCTTATGTTGCTCTTAAACAAAGGCACGGCGGTTACGCAAAGAACCGTGCTGTACCGTCCGTTATATTCATCCCAAAAAGACTGGGCTCCAACAATTATTTACCTAAGGTAAGGACGATTTGGTCGTCGCTTCGTTCCTTACCGGATCTGCCCTTTGACCATATGCATCAATGATTCTTAAGGCCTTGTTTTGTATCGATATTCCTTATTAAAGACTGGTCACATAATAGGCCGTCGCGCTCACTACCGTGCGGCATACAGGTTAATGGCATGCCGCACGTTAAGGAACAATCTCGTCGTCTTAATGATCAACAAGGAGTTCGTTAGCCATTGGACAAAGTTATATAACTCCCTGATGTAGTTCGTTGATGTCTTAGTTATATAACGATTTTTTCTGTCTGCGAGATACGCATACCTAATATCGAAGGAACTTATATGCAGCAGATGTCCGCTGGTATTCAGTGGTACTTTGAGCTTCTTGACCAAGCAAGAAGACGCCGCGGTATTGCGATGGAGCACCTCGGCTATGTGCCGAACGAAACCGAGTCTGAAGTTGCTTTGAACACGCAAGGTTTGCGTCTGCGGCGCTTTTCGGGCAACCATACATCCAGGGATATCGCTTTGATTGTCCCGGCACCGATCAAACAGGCGTACATCTGGGATCTCGCCCCTGAGCGCAGCGTGGTAAGAGATGCGCTTAACAACGGCTTGCAGGTCTATCTCATCGAATGGACCGAACCGGGCAAGGCGGAAGCCGGCTTTGGCCTGGAGCACTATGGATATCGCTTGCTCGATGCATGCGTCGATACGATAGAACGAGAAAATTCACCACACAAAGACACCTGCATCTCGTTGCTCAGTCATTCTCTTGGGGGAGTCCTCGCTGCCATTTATGCGGCCATGCGTCCCGAGCGCGTCGCCAGCCTGGTGCTTGTCGAAGCGCCGCTCAAGTTCACCGGGGACACAGGCGCCTTCGGTCCGCTTCTCGCTGCCGGACCGCGTGCTCACACAATCACCGCAGAGTTTGACCGAGTTCCTGGCACGGTCCTTAACCTCGCCAGCGTACTCGCGGCTCCGTCCACCTTCGGCGCGGAGCGCTATGCAGATCTGTTGGCGTGCATGGGCTCGTCCGAAGACCTTCGCACACACTTCCTGGTCGAACGCTGGACGCTTGATGAGGCGCCGATGTCAACCGCACTGTTTCAGGACGTGATCGACCGTCTGTACCACGGAGACGCCTTTATGCGTGGCACGCTGGAGATTGACGGCCACCGGTTGGCTCCACCTGCGGTCGCTTGTCCGATATACGCTGTGTATGATCCACGCAGCCGCATTATTCCTCCCCTATCAGTGACCGGTTTTGTAGAAGCGACATCCAGTAGCGACAGACGCTTCTATGCCTATCAGGGAGATACCGGTGTCGCGCTCGCTCATGTCGGCGCGCTCGTGGGAGAAAGCGCGCATAGAAAGCTTTGGCCAGAAATACTGGCGTGGTTGCCGAAGGCGCATGGCAACACGCATTGACGTTGTGCCCGGTCTTGTCTCAACCGAATCAACAGAGTCAACAGCATGAGAAAGCCCGCTTGCGCGGGCTTTTGATGTCGTTCTTCAACGCAGCGCTTACTTGCTGCCTGAAACCTCTGCGCCTGCGCCGGAGGAATTGCCGGTATTGCTGCCGCCGCGTGACTGGGAACGGGAATGCATCTTGCCATGCCCTTTACCGCTGTGACCGCTACGAGATTTGGTCGTGGTCGATTCGCTCGAACCCGAACTCATATCCTGGCTGGATGCAGATGCCTGCTGCCGCGCTTGAATATCAGCGGCGCGCTGCTCGACATCGGCGACTTTGGCCGGATCAGTGCTCTCACGTATCTCTGTCGACGGTGCCTGGGACTGGGCGAACGCTACGCCCGTAACAGACAGCAGGGAAATCAGCATTGCCATCGATGTTTTCTTCATTGTTACCTCCATAATAAAACCGGAACAAACGCTCGGGATCGTGACAGTGCGTGCCGTAGACCTGATGCGCATTTTTCATTCAGCCTGTCTTGTGAAAATGTTGCGCCAAGCTGCTATTCATACGACTGCGCGCTACTGTTTCAGTTTCGTCAACATCGGTAAAAATGCAATGAACAAGCAGCGCGATCAATAATTGGATGCGTCTGAACTCGATGTGCCAGTGACACGGCCTGTGGTCATATCGAAATGCACGTTAAAGAAACGTTCAGTGGTGCCGGTCAGATAGCGCCAATCCCAAGCTTCTTCGTTCTTCAGCTTGTATTGCTGGACCGTGCGCGGCTTGCCGAGCATGCGGCGCACGGTATCTTTTGTCATACCGGTCTTGATCCGGGCGAAGGTTTCTTCGGTCAGCAGTTGCCGGTAGTCCTTGAGTTTTCCCTGTTTGTCGATGATGAATTCCCAGGTGCGCACTCCTTCCGGCCCTTTGGGATATTGCAACGCACGTCCGCCGTCATCTTCTTCCCACACGGTTTCCGGCTGTCCCATCACCATGCGTACGTCCGATTCGGACGAAATTCCTTTTTCCAGTTTATCCAAACCGAACTCCTGGAGCGGCTTTCCCTGCTTATCGCAGCCGACAGTCAGAAAAGCCACTATCGCCAGCATGAACCCGCCAAGCAATTTACCCATGACGCTCCTTATGTTGATGTTGTATTGAGAGTGCATGCGTAGCGATGTTGCACAAAAAAAGATGCGATATTGAGCGCCGTCAAAAAAGCAGAGAGATCGCAAGAGCCGCCTGCCGGTGCGACGCGTCCCGCGATGGCGCATTTAAGCAGTGAACGCAAGAACATCCGCAATCGCCGTTGCCATTGCGTCAGAACCCGATCCGGCGTTTACCCGTTTCTGTCTTGAGTCGAACATCTTCCGGGGTCAGAGAAGTGCGACCGGCAGCAACGGCATAGCCTAGCCCGTCGAGCAGCGCCTTGCGCATTTCTCTTGGAGAGACTTCGGATAACTTGTCGAGCACGTTATCCGACAATTCCTCGTCGACATGCTTGAGACGCAGTTCGCGCAGCAGGCCCGCATATACACGCTGTGCAATGCCTGCAGCCTGATCAGGGGTCGGCGACGGCACTTCGTACACGGCCATGCGCGACAGCAGCGCTTCCGGTATGCCATCGATACTGTTGGCAGTCAGCACCCAGAATACCTGGCTGGCGTCCAGGTCGACATCGATGAATTCATCATGGAAAGCACGCGAAGTTTCAGGCTCAAGCAACTGGTAGAGGGCAGCCATCGGGTCAGACTGGGTTGAGCCTGTCGCCTTTTCAACTTCATCAAGCAGGACAACAGGGTTGGCGAACTTGCCGCGTACCAGGCGCTCGGCGACCTTGCCGCATTTTGCGCCTTTCCAGGTCGATGAACTGCCGGTAATCACGAAGCCGGCCGACAATGCATTCATGCTGATGAACTCAAACTCTGTGCCGAGCACAGCTGCAAGTTTTTTTCCAAAATGCGTCTTGCCGACACCGGGGTCCCCCAGTAACAGAACCGGCATCACGTTAAAACTTGCACCGCCTGCAATCGACAACCCAAGATAACGCTTCAGGTCATCAAGCACGTCGCTGAAATTAGGGCAATCTTCGTAAAGCGGTTCCAGCGCGCTGGTCGAGGAAGGCGTGGTCACGAAACGCTCTGCACCAAGCTCAAGCATATTTTCGTAAAACGCTTCAAGCTCTGGCGATTTCAATGCGCGTGCCCTTTCCTGGGCAGACTCAACTTCCTTCATGCTATAGATCGGATGAGAGCGAGCGAGTGTAATCGTCATGTCTGAAACTCCTGAGGCTCCGGAATGCGTCGCCGTATGTCGGCTATGCAAAAACTACAATTAACGTTGTCCTTTAAAAAGTCTGCTAGCTGGTAAGTTATAGCGTTTGGCATGGGCTAACTTTTCCACGCCTTTATTATTCACCATGCAAACTCTGTTCCAAGGCAAAGGTTTCCGCCATTCATCGTTAACCTTATTCCACCTAAATTGCTGGACCATGTCAATTGCATGCTGCAAACGCAGAAGAAATGTGGCTGTCGCGCCGCACCGACAACTGCATTTCGAGGATAGAGAGCCATGAAAAGCCAATGCAGGCGTACAGTATCTGATACTGCTGCTCCGCCGCCTTTAAACAGAGGCCCTGGCAAAAGGCGTTATGCCGCTAAAGCCGTGCGACTCAGCATCTCGGCCGCTGCGACGGCAATCGCGTCAGAAACATCGATTTCGTTGGTCTCATGTGTGATCGTGTTGCAGCTGACGATCCGTGCTACCCCGGCCTCGGTTAATTCCTGGCAAGCGCTGCCAGCAAAAACCCCATGGACAGCAATACATACCGGTGCTGGCAGGTTTGTGCTGCGGAGATGAAGCACGGCGGCAAGCATGGTTTTGCCACTGGATGCAATGTCGTCAACCACGACGGGCGTTGCGCCATTCCATCCAGCGGTGTCGGGCATGGACACTTCCACTTCGCGATCACCATAGCGAGTCTTTTGCAGAATGGCATGCTGACAGCCGGCAGCGGCTGCAACCTTCGCAGCCCATTGTTCGCTTTCCGCATCCGGACCAATGATGACCGGATCAGGTATATTGGCCTTGATCCAGGTGGCGATTGATAATGCGGACTGTACGACGCGGGTAGGAATGGAATAGATCTCCGATAGGCTGTTGTGCCTGTGCAGATGCGGATCTACCGTTACCAGCCAGTCACAGCAAGAAGAAATGAGCCGCGCAATATGAGACGAAGTTTGCCCTTCGCCAGGTTTGAATCTGGAATCCTGGCGCATATAGGCCAGATAGGGTGCGATCAGCCCGACACTGCGTGCGCCAAGCTCACGGGCGATATTTGCCGCGAGATAAAGCTGCACGAGCTTCTCGTCCGGCTTGTGTAGCGTGCAGACGAGCATGACATCCCTGCCCTCGACTGCCGACAGCAAACGGAGATATGACTCGCCATCGGGAAAGCGACGGCTCTCGATCCGTCCGACTTCACATCCGATTGCGTGGGCAAGGCGCTTTCCTGCCTCTTCGTTGCCTGGCAACGCAAACAGCACCGGCATCATGGCTCGACCTCTATTTAGTTCCGAATGGATTCAATGTACACATCCGCCTATACCAATCTATGCGCCAGCGCAGACCGCGCTTCTTTAGCGCTACGGTAAGCACTTATGCGACACGTCAGTTGATCCATAGCAAGGTTGGCTGTGCGCATTCTTCCGAACATGCATGTAATTTTTACCGTGTGCATCTTTTCCATTGTGAACTAGTGGGAGGGGAATGCGACAACGAAAAGATAAAAGCCAGTCCGGCTATTTTTTAATGCTGAAAAGGGGCGACGCAGCTTGGCTTGCCGCGATTATTGCAGGGTCATGTCAGCTCATGTGCTTGCATGCATCTTGCTACTAACGTAGGCGTGCACATGCACCTCAAGCAAATACAGACGCGAGGCAATGTGGATTCATTGACGAGTCTCATCATTTAATGTTTTCAGCCCGCCCTATACTTAACTTGAGAGCGACAGAAACGTAAACCGATTTCGTGTGTCCATCCTGAATACACGGCAAACTTGCGGGGAGCAGATGCAATGACCACTCAAAGTGATGTCAACCGTACCGAGCAGCAAGAAGACCTTCTGAAAAGCCTGGTCGCCTTTACCAAGGACCATCGCGCAGTGTATTGGTCCGGGACGCTCTCGGATTTCCTCGATCGCATAATGACTGCAGACCCGCGTGGTGCTGCGCGTACGTCCCACCAGTACATGTGGGACATGATTCGCTGGATGGGCGGCGAAGATGAAACCGGCAACTTCCGATGCAAGTTGTTTGACCAGGAACTGTTTGGCGTCGACGAATCGATCGAGCGTGTCGTCGACTACTTCAAGGCCGCGGCCGCGGGGTCGGAAGTCGGACGTCGCCTGCTGCTGTTGCTTGGCCCGCCATCGGGCGGCAAATCAACGCTGGTGATCCTTCTCAAACGGGGGCTGGAAGAATACAGCCGCACGGAAGCGGGCGCGGTATATGGTATCCAGGGCTGCCCGGTGCATGAATCGCCATTGCATCTAGTGCCCCATTCCTTGCGCGCACGCTTCCGCGAGACGTATGGCGTCGAAATCAGCGGCGAAGTCTGCCCGCATTGCCGTACCCGTCTTGAAAACGACTACGATGGCGATTTCCTGCGCATGCCGGTTGAGCGGATTTTTATTTCCGAAGCAGGACGCGTAGGTATCGGCACCTATGCGCCGCACGACCCGACGACCGCCGACCTTGCCGACCTTGTCGGCTCTGTGGATTTGTCCAAGGTAGCCGAGTACGGCGACGAAGGCGATCCGCGTGCATGGTCGTGGTCCGGCGCTGTCTACGCAGCGAGCCGTGGCATGCTGGAGATGATCGAGATTCTGAAGGTCAAGCGCGAATTCCTTTACCTGCTGTTGACGCTGACCCAGGAAAAGAACGTCAAGGTGTCACGCTTCCCGCTGATCTATCTGGACGAAACGATTCTCGCTCACACAAACCTCGCAGAATTCCGCAAGTTTTTGCAGGAGAGCGAGAATGAAGCCCTGCTTGACCGCATGGTTATTATCCAGGTGCCCTATACGCTGAATTACAAGGATGAGGCGCGAATTTACAAGAAATTGATTTCGTCCGCCGCACCGGCCTTCCGTGAAGTACACCTCGACCCGCACGTGTTGCATGCGGCTGCGGTGTTTGCCATCCTGACCCGCTTGCATGAAGGAGAAGACAAGGAACTGGAACTAAGCAAAAAAGTGCGCCTCTACGCCAGTGAAGAGGTCGAGGGCTATGCACATGCGGAAACGGAGAAGCTCAAGCAGCGTATGCCCGATGAAGGCCTTGCAGGTATTTCGCCGCGCTTTGTCATCAACGCGCTGTCGAACGCCATCATCCAGTCGAATGCAAAGAGCCTGACCACGATGGACGTGCTGCTCGCACTGAAGGACTCGATTGAAAACGATGCACGTATCGATCCGAAACGCAAACGCAAATGGATTGATTATCTTGTGCTGGCGCGCAAGGACTTCTACAACCGCTGGGTCAAGGAAGATGTGCACAAGGCCTTGTTCGTCTCCTTCGAACAGGAAGCACAGGATCTTCTCGACAAATACCTTGATGAAGTGGAAGCGATGCTCGACAACCGCCACATCAAGGACCCGATCACGAACGAAGAACGCAAACCGGATGAACGCTTCCTGCGCGCGGTCGAGGAAAAGATCCATATCTCCGATTCCGGCAAACAGTCTTTCCGCCAGGAGGTGGTCCGCAAAGCCATGGGCGCGTACAAGCGTGGCGAGAAGTTCACGCTCGACAGTCATGCGCAGTTGCATAACGCGGTCCAGCAGTACCTGTTTGAACAGCGCCGTGATGTATTGCGGCTTGTCAGCTCCACTACACGTCCTGACGAAGAAGTGCGTCAGAAGATTTCCGTGGTGGAGAAACGGCTTGTCGACGAATATGGGTACGACAGCCACAGCGCACGCGAGGCACTGAACTATGTGACCACGTTGATGGCGCAGGAATGACGCGCTTAGCGCATCTTAAGGTTCAACTATGAACGATCTCATCACGATCTCTGCTGAAACACCCTGGTATGACCTGTTCTCCCGGGGCTCGCGCGACTGGCTCCGCCATAATGAGAAAGTGCGCGAGGCCGTCAAGGAGAACCTTCCCAACCTGGTAGCGGGGCCGGATGTCATCACCGGCTCCCAGGAAAGAACCGTGCAGGTCCCGGTCAAACTGCTGGAACATGCACGGTTCCGCCTCAACGAATCGCCTTCGCAAACCCATTCGAGCGCAGGCCAGGGTCAGGGCAAGCCAGGCGACATCCTGCGGCAAGCGCAGCCCGACATGGGTGACGACGACGGTCAGGGAGGGAATGATGAAGGTGAAGTCAAACTGATGCTGGAGTTCAAGGTTGATGACATCATCGACTGGCTGTGGGAAGAATTGCAACTGCCGGATCTGCAGCCCAAGCGCAACACCGCCGTGACCGACGATGAGTATGTGCGTGAAGGCTGGGACAAACATGGCGCACGTGCCCGTCTTGACCGTCGGCGTACCGTCAAGGAAGCGGTCAAGCGGCGCGCGACGCAGGAAAATCCGGTGGCATTCACCAACGAAGACTTGCGTTTCAAGCAATTGGTGCACCGGCGCAAGCCGGCCACCAACGCCGTGGTGATTTTTGCGCTTGATGTCTCGGCCAGCATGACCGACGCTGAACGCAAATTGGCGAAAAGCTTCTTCTTCTTCGTGCTGCAGGGCATCCGGCGTCGTTACGCAAAGGTAGAAACACGATTTGTTGCTCATACGACGCAGGCGTGGGAATTCTCGGAAAGCGAATTCTTCAATGTCACCGGTACCGGCGGTACAGGCGCTTCCACAGCGTTCAAATTGGTCCATGAAATGGTGGAGGCTGAATACGACCCGTCGCAATATAACGGTTACATGTTCTACGCGTCGGATGGCGAAAACTTCACTGAAGATCGTGCTGCGGCGACCGAGTACCTGGCGAAGCTGGGCAAGTTGCTTAATTTCATCGGGTATGTCGAAACGGTGCCAGGTTCGCCGCGAACCAGCGAAACGGAAATGAAAATGCTTTGCGGGGAAATCGAGCGTACCGGCGCGCCGATCGGTAGCAGCATTCTGACTCGCCACGAAGACGTATGGAAAGCAATTCGTAAGTTCTTCGTGCAACAGGAATCGGAATAAGCGCAAAAGTGAATAAGGATAGGCGGACACATGTGCACAACGACGAACTCGCCTGAAACCATCGAGGCGCTGAAGAAATACTCGGGCCAGATCGAGCAACTTGCACGGGATCTTGGACTGGATTATTACCCGGTCGACTTTGAACTGGTACCGAATAATTTCATGATGGAAATTGCGGTGTACGGCTTGCCTGTACGCATGCATCACTGGTCATTCGGTGTGCGCTACATCCACCAGCTGATCCGCCAGGGGATGGGCCACTCGCGCATTTTTGAAGTGATGTTTCCCGGCGATCCATGTCGCGCCTATCTGGTCAATGGCAATACGCTGCCGGAAAACACGCTGGTCACCGCTCATGTGCTCGGGCATGCCGATTTTTCCAAGAATAACCATCTGTTCGCCAAGTTCATGGAAATGGCCGGTGGTCACATTCTCGAGCAAGCCGCAGCCCGCGCGCACCGGATCGAAACGGCGATTCAAGAACACGGACAGGAACGCGTCGAAGCGGTGCTGGATGCGGCGCTTGCGCTGGAGCCGCACATCGACATCAACCGTGAGCTGCATCGCCCGCTCTATACGACCCCGGGACACAAGGTCGAACCGCAACCGCAAGTAGATCCCTTCCTGAAGCGTTTTCGCAGCTTGCCCGGCGAGAAGGCACCGACGGATCATCATGCAACTGGCAAACGTGCAACTATTCCACCGCAGCCGGAATACGACTTGCTATGGTTCATCGCCAACTACGCGCCGGATCTGGAAGGCTGGGAGCGCGATATTTTCCTTGCGGTCAGGGAAGAGTCGTTTTATTTCTACCCAGTATTTGCCTGCCAGATCATGAACGAAGGCTGGGCATCGTACTGGCACGCGCGGTTGTTACGGGAAGCGGACTTCCTGCCGCATGACCTGTACCTGTCGGCGATCAAGGCGCACTCCGACGTCGTGCGCCCGTATGCAGCAGAGCGGCAGCTCGCCTTGGCGGTCAATCCGTATCACCTCGGCTTTTCGATGTGGGAAGACATTATTGAAAAGCATGGGCTGGACAATGCGCGCCGCATCATGAAAGAAGAAGATGACTTCGGCTTCGTACGTAACTACCTGACCAAGGAACTGATTGAAAAACTGGAGCTGTTTGTTTACGAGGCACGTAACGATGGCGACATTCGTATCGCGGACAATGAAGTCCATGCCGTGCATGAAGCCATCCTGTCGCCGAAATTCAACTACGGCGCCCCACGTATCGCGGCCAACAACCTCCACGTGGATGGCAGTCTGCAATTGCTGCATGATCACCAGAGCGACGGACGCGGTATCGATCTTGCGCGTGCGGAACGGGTACTCGAATACATCGGGCGCATCTGGCGTCGGCCGGTCACGCTCCACACCATTGGCGATCGCGGCGAGGCACGGGTAGTGACCAGCAAGCGCATCTGAAAGACGTTAAATAAAGACGATATATTGGCAGTTGAGCAGCAGCGCCGGGATGGCTGGTTCTGCGAAGAACATCGCATATATAATGGGCCAATCCTGCCTTGCACGATTGGCCTTTCCAATGCGTCTTACCGATTACACCGACTATTCCCTGCGCGTGCTGATGTATCTCGGCATGCATCGTGATCGCGTGGTCACAATTCAGGACATTGCAGATGCCTACGATATCTCCAAGAGCCACCTGATGAAAATCGTTCATCAACTTGGTCTTGCGGGACTGGTCGAAACGACCCGCGGCCGTAGTGGCGGATTGCGTCTGGGCAAAGAACCGGCAGCAATCAATATCGGCGACGTCGTGACACTGACCGAGCCGGATTTCAAAATGGTGGAATGCTTCGACACGGATGCCAACGCATGCGTGCTTTCACCTTCGTGCCAGTTGCAGAGCGCACTGGCCAAGGCGACAAAGGCCTATCTGATGGTGCTCAGCGAATTGACGCTCGCCGACATACTCAAGGGCAGCAGCAGCCTGCGCAAGCGCCAGATTATCCAGTTTCATAGTCGGGAAAAAGAAAAGGCCACGGCCTGAGCCGCGGCCCTCGCTGCCACTGACCAGTCTTTCGCAATAGGCAAACTTCAGATCAGCTCACAGCGGATCGTCGCCGGTTCGCTGCGCAACTTTTGCAGTAAGTCAGCGGGAATCACCGCATCAACGTCCGTCATCACATAACCAATCGGTCCACGTGTCTGCAGGTGCTGCGCGACAATGTTCATTCCACTCGCTGCAAAATCGGCGTTCATGCGAGCGATGACACCCGGCTCATTTCTGTGCACGTGAAGTACGCGGCTCTTGGCTTCTTTTACAAGATGGCGAATTTCCGGGAAATTAACAGCCCAGCGCGTCGTGCCCGCCTTGAGGAAACGCGCCAGCTTGTCCGCTACCTCCCGGCCAATGTTTTCCTGAGCTTCTTCGGTACTGCCACCGATATGTGGCGTCAGGATGACATTGTCCAGCCCACGTAAAGGAGAAATAAACTCCTCCTTTTCATTTTTCGGTTCTGCCGGAAAAACATCGAGCGCTGCGCCCGCTAATCGCTTTTCGCGCAAGGCTGTATTCAGGCCATCAATGTCGACCACACCACCGCGTGACGCATTGATCAGTACCGCGGTCGGTTTCATTCGGCCAATGCGCTCCGCTGTCATCAGGTTTTCCGTTGTGCTGCCGCCCGGCACATGCAAAGTGACGACGTCGGCCGTTGCCAGCAAGTCATCAAGTGTAGGCATCGGACGAGCGTTACCCAGAGGCAGCTTGCTCTCCACGTCGTAATAGTTGACCCGCATGCCGACGCTTTCCGCGAGGATGCCGACCTGGGCGCCGATGTTGCCATAGCCAATGATGCCGAGCACCTTGTTCCGTACTTCATAGGCGCCCTGTGCGCTTTTATCCCATTGGCCGCGATGGGTCTTTGCATTCTTTTCAGGGATGCGACGCAGCAGGAGAATCGCCTGGGCGATAATCAGCTCGGCGACTGAACGGGTATTGGAAAATGGTGCGTTAAAGACCGGAATACCTTGCGCGGCAGCAGCCGTCAGGTCGACCTGATTGGTACCGATACAAAAGCACCCGATCGCTTTCAGACGCGGCAACTGTTGCAAGGTATCGGCCGACACGTGGGTAGCCGAACGGATGCCAACCACATCGACGTCGGCAAGTACCCTTTTGAGTTCATCCGGCTTGAGTGCAGTGGGCATCTGGACGATATCCGTGAAGCCTTCCGCTTGAAGATGTTCCACTGCGCTTTGATGGATTTTTTCGAGTAAGACGATTTTTGCCATTGCCTGCCCTTGCATAAAGATTCACGTACAATATATCTTAAATATTCTTGTCGCGTTGCCTGTCACGCCAGATACAAATGCTGAATGAAGAACTCATTGCCTCGAAAGCGACGACCGAATCGATCACCGGGATGAAATGGTGGAACGACAGGCTGCTCACCTTTACGACCACACGTCCTGCAAATTATTCCTTCGTCGCAGGCCAGTATGCACGCCTTGGCCTGCGTGACGAAAACGGAATCATATGGCGTGCTTTTTCAATGGTCTCCGCGCCTGCGGAGACAGCGACCCTGGAGTTCTACGGCATCATTGTTGCCAATGGCTTGTTCACTACGCGACTGAAGGGTCTACGTACGGGCGCCCCTATTCTCGTAGAAAAACAGCGTTACGGCTTCATGACCCCGGACCGGTTCAAAGACGGAAGCGATCTGTGGATGCTGTCGACCGGAACAGGGATCGGCCCGTATATCTCAATGCTGCGCGATCCCTATGTCTGGCAGCATTTCCGCAATCTGGTTCTCGTACACTGCGTGCGACATGCCGATGAATTTGCTTATACGGAAGAACTTGAACGCCTGTGCCGTGAACCAGCTTTTCGGGCCTCGGCGCAACTCCACGTAGTTCGTTCGGTGACACGAGAAGCGGATCTTCCGGCAAATGCAGCTTATCTGCAAGGTCGAATCACGACCCTGCTCGAGGATGGGAGGCTGGAAAAGGCGGCGGGACTGCCACTCTCTGCAGAAACCTCCCGTATCATGATGTGTGGCAATCCGGAGATGATCGACGACATGCGCGCCCTTTTGCACCAGCGTGGCATGCGACCGGACCGCCGTGCGACGCCAGGACAGTTTGTGACCGAGAACTATTGGTAGAACAGCGAAATTTGTTTACCTGCGTAGCAGCAATACAAGAACAGATAGGGTTCGCGCCAACTCGACATCGCGTTAGCTCGTTGCCAGCAGTGCCGGTGCGTTTGCCTCAAGATAGGGTATCCACACCATGAATTCTGAACCGCGCCCAGGCACGCTGGCGACCGTCATTGCCCCGCCGTGCAAATCGACTAATTGCTTGACGAGTGCCAGCCCAAGTCCAGTGCCTTCGTACTTACGGGCCATCCCACTGTCCAGTTGCACGAAGGGCTGGAACAAGCGGCCGAGATCCTCATCGTTGATGCCGATGCCGGTGTCGATCACACAAATCGTAATGAATTGCCTTGCATCGGGCGCGATGGTGGATTCGTCGCCGACGAGGCGCCGACCCGCCAGGTGTTCGCGGTCCATGCGACACATGCGCAACGTGACGCTTCCGCTGGCCGGAGTGAACTTGACCGCGTTCGAAACAAGATTGAAGACAATCTGACGCGTCTTGCGCTGGTCGAGCATGGTCCATCCGAGGTTTTCCAGTTCGAGCCGCAAGTGAATCTGTCCGATCGCCGCCTTTTCCCTGAAGACCGTCATCGTTCCTTGCAACAATCGCTGGATATCGGTCGGCTCCAGTTCGAGTTCCATTTTTCCGGCCTCGATTTTCGACAGGTCGAGAATGTCATTGATCAGCGAGAGCAAGTGTTTCCCGCTGTCAAAGACATCACCCACAGCCTCTTCCTGGGCGGATTCGAGCGGTCCCAGCAGTCCCGTTTTCAGCGCCTCGGAAAAACCGATGATCGCGTTGAGCGGCGTGCGTAACTCATGCGACATGTTGGCGAGGAACTCCGACTTCATGCGGCTCGCTTGCTCCAGCTGCAGATTCTGGTGGGCGATTTCCCGGTTGGTGGCTTCGAGTTGAGCGGCATGTTGTGCCAGGCGTACGTTCAATTCATTGACCTGGCGCTCGCGCGCCTGCAATTGCTCATTGACCAGTACGGCTTGCTCATAAGTGGATACCAGCAAATCCAGGATCTGCTGCTTTTCCGCGGTGATGTGGTGTTGTGCACCATTCAGGTAGACGACTATGCCCTCGCCTGCCTCGCGGTTCTGACGCAACCTTCGGTTCATCAGGACCTGTTCGATCCGCGCCAGCAGGTAGTCATCGGCATACGGCTTGCGTATGAAGTTGTCGGCGCCACATTCCAGACCGCGCATGATATCTTCGGGATCGATCAGCGAGGTAACGAGAATAACAGGGATATCACGCAATGCCGGGTCGGACTTGAGTGCATGGCACAAGCCGTAGCCATCAAGTTCGGGCATGACTATATCGGACAGCACCAGATGGGGCTTTCGCTGTCGGATTGCCTCAAGGGCGAGGCGTCCATTACCTGCCACCCGCGCCACATATCCCTTGCCCTCCAGCAAATACCTTAATTTCCCCGCCTGTGTGGGACTGTCTTCCGCAATGAGTATCTCAGTCAATTCTTCGTGCATGCCGTCGTATTCATGTAATGTCAGTTTACTGCTTACCTGCCTACCCGCCTACTTTGCTACTGACTGATCGTTTTCCTGTTTGGTGCCCGCCTGCGATGCGGCAAGCGCTGACGTCCAGACGGCCGTCCTAATGCCTTCAGTCGCCCGGCGACTTCCTTGTCACTGGCAGGGCTGCGCTATTCGACAGCAGAATGCGCACATCTTCCGGCGGAACGGGCTTGCTGAAAAAATAACCCTGCATCTCGTCGCAACCCTGCTCAAGCAGATAGTGTAACTGCTCTTCGGTCTCCACTCCTTCCGCGATGGTATTGAGTCGCAATGCCTTGGCCATGGCAAGTATCGCACGCACCAGCTCGGCGCTCCCTGCGTGCTCGATCATGTCATTGACAAATGAGCGATCAATCTTGAGCCGGTCCATTGGATAGCGGCGCAAATAGCTGAGCGAACAATAGCCGGTCCCAAAATCATCCAGTGACAGGGTGACGCCAAGCGCCTTGAGTTCATGCATCGCACCAATCGTGGCTTCGGCATTTTCCAGGATGAGGCTTTCGGTCAGTTCGAGTTCCAGCCATCGGGCATCAAGTCCGGTCGACTTCAACGCCGAGCACACTACGGATGTCAGGTTCGCCATCCTGAACTGCAAGGCTGACACATTCACCGCCATCCGCACCGATGGCAGGCCACTGTCTTGCCACTCCCTGGCTTGGGCGCAGGCCGTTTGCAATACCCATGTGCCGACCTGGGGCATCAGGCCGCATTCTTCCAGCAAGGGGATGAAGACGCCGGGCGACAACATGCCGCGCTCGGGATGCTGCCATTGCAATAGCGCTTCCATGCCAACCATGTGACCGGAATTGATGTTGAGCTGCGGTTGATAATACAAGCGGAACTCCCCCCGTTCGAGTGCCTTGTGCAGCTCAATCTCCATCTGTACGCGCTGCTCGGATCCATGGTCCAGTTCGGAACTGTACAAGCGGTAGCCGTAGCCGGCGCCGGTACTGTCCGCAGCGACACGCGCACGCCGTAAAAGCTGCGCCGGGTTCGTTTCCTGATCCGGATATCGCACCACGCCAACCGACGCATGCAGGAAGATCTCTCCGCCACTGAAGGTCAGCGGCTGTTCCACCAGATGCAAGATATCCTGTGCAAGGACGTCAACGCCGGCATCTCCAGCCGGGGTTGGAACCACCAGAACAAATTCATCCTGCGCGAGCGTGGCCAGAAAGCCTTCGTTGCCGCGAAAGGCGTCCAACCTTGAGGCTAAGGAGCGCAACACACCTTCCGCTATCGGGCGGCTGAACGCCTCGGCCACCTTATCGACACGGTGCACGCGGATATCGAGAACGAGCATGTCACCGAGGCGTCGCGCAAGGACCGGCAGACGCTCATCGAGCAGCGCCCGGTTCGGCATGCCGGTTTGCGCGTCGTAGAATGCGAGATAATACAGCTTCGATTCGGCGGCCAGCCTGCGCTGGTCATTCAAAATATGGCTAAGCGAAAAACCAATATCGTCGGCGACCTCGTGCATCAACTCAACCACAGTGTCATCAAAGCATTCCGTCTGGTCTGTATAGAGCAGGAAAACGCCGATAGCCTTGCCGTCCTCGGATAGCGGAAGACCGGCCATCGCATGGAAGCCACGTTTGAACAGTTCCATACGCCCCATGTGGTCTGGCAGCGTCATGAGATCGTTGTAAATGCACAGGCGACCGCTCTGACGGACGACATCCGCCAGGCCGCCACTGGCCACAAGACTGGCTTCGTCGCCACAGGGATCGCCATGGGAAGTCATGAGGCGAATATCGCCGCTGACTGAATCCACCATCCCGATCCAGGCAAAACGAAACATGCCACATTCCACCGCGATCCGGCATGCTTCGCGGTATAGGGTATCGGGGGACTCGGCACGAATGATGGTGCGATTGATGCGACTGAGCATGGTCAGCACACGGTTGGCGCGATCCAGGCTGGCGATGTTTTTTTTCTTCATCCGCCGCTATTGCCCTTCATCAGATCTGCAATACCGCGAGAGAGTTGCCAGCGATCGATTGGTTTGACGATCAGTTTATCGGCGCCCGATGCAAGCAGCCTGTTGCGTGATGCCGGATCATCGAGTGAAGACACGATCAGGACCGGAATATGCTGCGTCCTCATATTGCTTTTCAATGCGCGTGCGACTTCAAATCCGTCCATTACAGGCATCATCAGGTCCAGCAAGACCAAATCAGGCTGCTGTTCGATGGCGATGGCCAATCCGGCTTCGCCGCTTGCCGCCACAAGGGTGTGGTAACCGTCGGCTTGCGCAAATACTTCAAGAAGCTTGCGATTGCGTTCTTCATCATCGACGATGAGAATCGTCGATTTACGGGGATGTTCCATGACACTGCTTTCAATTACCGTCTTGCGCGCGCTTCCGCTCAAGAATGCAAGCTTCAAAAATTCGGCCCGCGCAACGTTTTGACTATAACCGGGACAAGGCGCATCCGGTATCCCATATCCATGGAAGGAAAATCCTTCTTGGCTCAATGTTGCTCCAAGACAACTTATCTGTTTTGATATTCGTCAAGCGAAGGACTATTCGGGTGCGCCTCCCGAGATTGTGAGCACAAGAGGATAGAAAACAAAAAGCCCGGACCATGCCGGTCCGGGCTTTTCTCTTGATACTTCGCTGACTGAAGGATTCGGCCAGCAGCTTGTAAATATCAACGCATCAGAACATCAGTTGAAAGTTTTGCCTTCGGCAGCAAGCCTGGCCAGCAGCGGCGCCGGCTTCCATGCCTCGCCATGGCGACCCTTTGCGTACTTCTCCATCGCCATGACGACGTTTGGCAGGCCTACCGTATCAGCATAGAACATCGGGCCGCCACGGAACAGCGGGAAGCCGTAGCCGGTCAGATAAACCATGTCGATGTCGGATGCGCGCTGGGCGATGCCTTCTTCCAGGATGTAGGCAGCTTCATTGACCAGTGCGTACACTAGGCGCTCAACGATTTCCTGGTCGCTGATCTTGCGACGCTCGATACCGAGGTCAGCCGAATGCTTGACGATCATGTCATTGACGACTTGCGACGGATATGGCTTGCGGTCGCCCGGCTTGTAGTCGTACCAGCCTGCACTGGTCTTCTGACCGTAGCGGCCCATCTCGCACAACAGGTCGGCCGTCTTGGAGTAAGTGACTTCCGGCTTTTCGACATAGCGACGCTTGCGGATGGCCCAGCCGATGTCGTTGCCCGCGAGGTCGCCCATGCGGAACGGACCCATCGCAAAACCGAACTTCTCGATAGCCTTGTCGACCTGTTCCGGCAGTGCGCCCTCTTCCAGCAGGAAGCCTGCCTGGCGGCTGTACTGCTCGATCATGCGGTTACCAATGAAGCCATCGCAGACGCCGGAAACAACGCCGGTCTTCTTGATCTTCTTGGATAGTTGCAGCGATGTGGCGAGCACATCCTTGCCAGTCTTTTCGCCACGAACGATTTCCAGCAGCTTCATGACGTTGGCCGGGCTGAAGAAGTGCAGACCGATCACGTCCTGTGGGCGCTTGGTGAAGCTGGCGATCTTGTTGACGTCGAGTGTCGAAGTGTTCGACGCGAGGATTGCGCCGGGCTTCATGACTTCGTCGAGCTTCTTGAAGACCTGTTCCTTGACGCCGATTTCTTCAAACACCGCTTCGACAACGATGTCGGCCTGGCCGATCTCATCATAGGACAGTGTGCCGGTGATCAGGCCGACGCGCTGGTCGAATTTTTCCTGGGTCAGCTTGCCCTTCTTCAGCGTGTTCTCGTAGTTCTTGCGGATGGTCGCGAGGCCCTTGTCGAGCGCTTCCTGTTTCATTTCCAGAATCTTGACCGGGATGCCGGCATTGGCGAAGTTCATTGCAATGCCACCGCCCATGGTGCCCGCGCCAACTACTGCGGCCGACTTGATCGGACGGGTTGGGGTGTCTTCCGGAACGTCAGGCACCTTGCTCGCTGCGCGCTCGCCGAAGAAGGCGTGACGTAGTGCTTTGGATTCGGTGGTCTGGACCAGGTCGAGGAACAGTTCGCGCTCATACTTCAAGCCGTCTTCAAACTTCATCGTGACAGCGGCACCGACAGCGTCGACGCACTTGAGCGGTGCCGGGAACGGACCGGCCATTGCGCGCACGGTATTGCGCGAAAACTGCAGGAAGCCTTCGTAATTCGGATAGTCGATCTTGATATCACGTACTTTCGGCAACGGACGCACTTCGGCAACCTTGTTGGCGAACGCAATAGCGGCTTCCATCAGGTCACCTTGCACCAGTTCATTGAACAGGCCGGTCTTTGCCAGCTTGTCGGAAGGAACCGGGTTGCCGGAGACGATCATGTTGAGGGCCATTTCGAGGCCAAGTACGCGCGGCAGGCGCTGTGTGCCGCCAGCACCCGGCAGAATACCGAGCTTGACTTCCGGCAGCGCGATTTGCGCACCAGGCGACACGAGACGGTAGTTACAGCCGAGGGCCAGTTCAAGGCCGCCGCCCATGCAGACGGTGTGGATTGCGGCGACAACCGGCTTAGTTGAGCTTTCTACGACGTTGATGACCGTGTGCAGCGTGGGTTCCGCAAGCGCCTTTGGCGAATTGAATTCCTTGATGTCCGCGCCGCCAGAAAATGCCTTGCCGGCGCCGGTGATCACAATCGCCTTGACAGCGTCGTCGTTCAAAGCTTGCTTCATGCCGTCGACGATGGCGCTGCGGGTGGAATGGCCAAGGCCGTTCACCGGGGGATTGTTGAGCGTAATGACGGCAACCGCGCCATTGACCTTGTATTCGGCAGTCATATCTCTTCCTTTTTAAATTAGAT
Organism: Herbaspirillum sp. GCM10030257; assembly: GCF_042666555.1. Lineage (NCBI taxonomy): Bacteria > Pseudomonadati > Pseudomonadota > Betaproteobacteria > Burkholderiales > Oxalobacteraceae > Herbaspirillum > Herbaspirillum sp. GCM10030257. Next base: position 1,151 of record NZ_JBHTDH010000029.1, on the reverse strand, counting down.
GTCTACGAGATTGCCGATCCACCGACCGTACTGCAACCTCACAGCATCGGCTTCGATGAATCGCAAGCTATACCCAAGCTCGGAACCACTTTCTTATTTTTTGACGCCACAACTATACCGCAAAAAAGCACGGCCGTATTATTTTCAAGAAAAAAAACCGGGTCGTCAGTAGACCCGGTTCGGTGAAGCGAGTTGCAGCACTGGCGCAGCTACCATTCGCCTGGTATGACAAGCACTTTACCTTCGCGCCTGCTAGGTTTCGTGCGCTTTCATCTGCAGTTGCGCGCCTTTCTTCTGGTAACGCTCTTCAGTGACAATTGTCACCTGGATAGCCACTAAAAGATCAAAGCTATTTTAGCTAGCCCCGGCTTCCGCCAAGGCTGACAGGCGGCGGACTTCTTCAGCTACTTCATGTGGAAACGACTCAGTCGACCATGCCCGATAATCGCCGGACGCGTAGGCGAGCGCGTTACGGTAATACATGTAGGAATTCAGGCGGTTACGTACGAAGTTGTTTTGTGTGCGTATCACCTTGCCTGGTGTTCCCATCACGATCGAATTGGGTGGAATGACTGTGCCTTCTTTCAGAAAACTGTGTCCTGCAACGATGCTGTTCTCGCCAATCACGCAGCCGTCCATGATTGTCGTGGTGATACCGATCAGGCAGTTATCACCGATCGTGCAGCCATGGATGGTGCAGTGGTGCGTGATAGAACAATGGCTGCCGATAACGGTCGACGTTTTATCCCCGATGTGCAGCATCACAAAGTCCTGGATATTGGTGTATTCGCCGATCACGATCTCCTTGTGTTCGGCGCGGGCAACGACGTTCATCCAGATCGACGCATGGTTGCCCACAGTGACCTTTCCGTACAGGAGAGCACTGTCGTGGACATAGGCAGGGTTGTTCAGAGTGACATCAGGTCCGATGAAGGGCATGAAAGGAGCTCGCTTCGTTGTTTGGATTAAATGGAAGGACAAAAAGAAAGGGTGGACATAGCCACCCTTCCCTGTACTTCTTACCTCAGACTTCCAGCCATTCCTTGCGAATGGCCGCATTGCCCCGCAGATCGTCGGGCGTACCCTCGAACACGATCGAGCCATGCCCCATCACGTACACCCGCTGCGAAATCTCCATCGCAATCGCCAGC
>NZ_JBHTDH010000028.1:0-55161 GCF_042666555.1 Herbaspirillum sp. GCM10030257 | reverse complement strand
GCACGTGGGTGGCGAAGTACAGCATCGGGGTGGCGACCACGCCGAGGTCAATCACATTGATGCCGGCGCGTTGCAGGCCCGAGGCCAGTGCGGCCGACAGTTCAGGGCCGGACAGGCGGCCGTCGCGACCGATGACTACGGTCTGTTCACCTTTGACACGGGCGGCCGTACCGAATGACTGACCGATTTGCCGGGCTACGCCTATGTCGAGAGTTTTGCCTACAATTCCGCGGATATCGTAAGCCTTGAAAATGCCTGGAGAGAGATTGACCACTTTTCGCTAAGCCAAAAGAGAAGTTAAGGGGATCGGGATGCCGTAAGACAGGTACCAGGAACTGGTGATGATGAGCTATGACTTATGACTGGCGGAGAACATGGTTGTCACCATGGTCTCCGCTTGCACAGGTCCAGCCTGTGCGGATGGATTACGACGCTTCGATCAGCGGCGTATTGCCTGCAGGTCGCTGGTTGTAGCCGTTGCGGCCGTAAGAGTAACCATATCCGTAGCGACCTGGACGGACCTTGAGGTCGTTGAACAATACGCCTTTCGCTTCCAGACCAGCCTGTGCCAGGCGCTTCATTGACTCGTTGATCTCGCCCGGTGTCGTGACACCGGCACGGGTCATGATGTAGATCGCACCGGCATGCGCACCGATGATCATGGTATCGGCGACAGCCAGGATAGGCGGAGCGTCAATCAGCACGAGGTCATAACGCGACGACAATTCCTGCAGGAAGGCGCCGAAGTTCGGGCGCAACAGCAGTTCGGACGGATGCTGCGGCAAGGTGCCTGTCGTGATGAAGTCCATGTTGTCGATGACGCTGTGATGGATCACCTGGTCGAGGCGGCGTGCGCCGGCAATCGCATCGGACAGGCCATCGTGACGGCCGAAGCCGAAGTACAGATGCAACAGGCCATTGCGAAGGTCGGCGTCAATCAGCAGAACCTTCTTGCCAGTGGCTGCCATGATGGCGGCCAGGTTGGCAGAGACGAAGGATTTGCCCATGCCAGGCGTTGCGCCACTGATCAGAACAATATTGTTCTTGAACTTGGGCAGCGCGAACTGCAGGGCGGTGCGGAAGTTGCGCAAGCTCTCCACCGCTACGTCGGTCGAAGAAACATTTGCCAGCAGTGGAACCTTCTGATGCTTGGCACTGACTTGCTGGTACAGCTCCTTCTGCTTCTTGCTGTGCGGGATGGTGGCAAAGACAGGCACACCAGCGATTGCTTCCAGCTTCTCCGGCGAATCGATACCACCAGCCAGGGTCTTACGCAGGAAGGCCGCGATGACACCCAGGAACAGGCCTGCCATCACACCGAGTGCAATGAGGACCGGACGGTTTGGCTTGACTGGCTTTTCGGGCAACATTGGTGTGTCGACGAGGCGCACATTGCTGACCTTGCCTACGGTGACCAGGCGCAGTTGTTGTGCTGTGTTCAGCAGCTGGGTGTAGAGATCGGTATTAACCTTAACTTCACGTGACAGGCGCAACAGGTTTTGTTCAATCTGCGGCAGCTGCTTGATATGATCGTTCATGGCGTTGATCTGGCCATTGATTTCCTTCAGCTGCATGTCGATGCCCTGCACTGCCGGATGGTCTTCGGTATAACGTCCCAGCAGTTCGATCTTCTTCTGCTGCAGTTCCATCTTCTTGAGCTTTGCAGCGGACGACTGTTGCAGGCTCAGCTTGGATTCTTCACCCAGATCAATCGTGCCGTTGGCGTTACGGAAAGCGTTGTACTTCGCTTCGGCCTGCTCCAGTGTCTGCTTGATTTCAGGCAGTTGCTTGTTCAGGTAAGCCAGGGATTTTTCCGCTTCCTCGGTTTTGCGTGCGGCATTTTGCCTGATGTATTCCTTGCCGATCTCGCCCAGCACACCGTTGATCAGGCGCGGGTCGGAGCCTTGCAGGCTGACGCCAATGATGCCGGACTGTTTGCCGCCGAGCTCTTCCACTTTCATGGAATTCTGGATACCTTCAATTGTGGCCAGTCGGGAATAACGCGACAACTGGAACTGCGCGCCCGGCTTGCCATCGAGTTGATCGATACGGATCTCGATGGTGCCCTTCGGCATTTCAAAAATCGAAGTTTCGCCGACCTTGGCGCGGAGATCAATACCCTGATCCTTTTGCGTCAGGCGATAAGCGCCATTGCCTTCGGCAGTGACGGTAAACTCCCGGTTGAGCAAGTTCTCCGGAACATTGAAGATATCGACATTGATTTTCTCCGCGCCCCATACATAGCCGCCGTAGCCAAGCACGCCCGGATTGGATAACTGCTTGTTCTTGCCGGCGAGCCAGGAGCCAATGCCCGGGAAGTATTTCGGCGATGCGCTGATGTACAGGCGCAGGTTGTCGATGGCGCGGGATACTACCAGTCGCGACTGCAGCAACTCGATCTCAGCCATTGCCGACGTCTTGACATCGAACATGGCCGACAAGTCGCCGACAATGTTCCGGGATTCTTTCGGGCCCTCTTCTTCCACATGGATGAGCATGTTGGATTGATACATGGGCGTGGACATGAAGGCATAGGCGGCAGCCAGCAATGTCGCGACCAGGGCGATCGTGGTGATCAGCCAGCGGCTTTCCCACAGGATGTCCAGATAGCTCGCCAGCTCGGCTTGCGGTTCTTCAATCCGGACGGGACCGGTTAGCTGCGGAGGTATGTTATGAGTCATCATAAGGTTATCTGCTTATAGTGAGTGCGTTCATGTTCGGTGTCGGAAAACTGCTCTGGAGGACATGCTGATCTGGCTCGGCGTGGCGAAACATCGACACAGCGCGGGATGCCTGTTGGTAGTCCATCAGGGCATCCTCTGCTGGAGATTGCCGCGCGCCTGGGCAGTCAACACGGCGTCATCATCTGGCTGGCTGCGCCGCGCCCACTGCGGAGGACAATGCGCCTGGCAGCAGAAGACTGATGGAGCGGTGCCAGTTCGCCAAGGGCGTTGCCGCGACATAGACAACGTCTTTTGGAGCGAGCTCGAATCCTTCCGCCATCGCCAGCGCACCGGGCGCACGACCGTCGAGCTGGTAGACGACCTGATCCGCACCGTTCTTGCGCACCACATAAATCTGGCTGCCATCGCCGCTGAGCGGGTTGACACCACCGGATTCGCCAAGGGCCTCATTGAGTGTCAGGCGTCCGTTATACATCGGAAGCGCGCGTGGGCTGACCACCTCGCCAGAAACAAACACCTTGCTCTCGTCGCGCGAACGCACGCGCACTACATCGCCGTTGGTCAGCATGATGCTGCCGGGATTCACACCACGCTGCACCAGTTGAGGAAGGTTGACGTGATAGTTGACGCCGTTACGGTTGACGACAACCTGGCTCTGGTCACCGGTGGGTAGCACACCTCCCGCACGGTTAAGCGCCTCGACCAAGGTCATCGGGATATCATTGATTGCTTGCAGGCCGGGGTTCTTCACCTCTCCATCAACATAGACACGCTTGCTGCGGAATGACTGTACCCGCAGTGTGACCCTCGGTTGCTTGAGAAACTTGGAAAGCTTGGTCGCCAGCATATTGCGCGCCTGGTCCTGCGTCATTCCGGCCACCTTCAAGGGACCGGCATACGGGAACTGGATCATTCCTTCGTGGTCGACAATAAAGCCGGCCGGCGGTGCTGTAGCGGCGGAAGTCGATGCATCGGCACCTATGCCCACCGGGCCGCCGGCAGCGACTGTCGCAGAGTTGGAAAGTTCAGGATGGTCCCAGACTACGATGGACAACACGTCTCCGCTGTCGATGGTGTAAGGAGCTGGCTTATCGAGCAGTTTGCTGATGTCCTGGGAGACCTGCTTCTCGCGCAATTCACGTTCGGCCTTTACCAGCTGAGGAGTAATCGGTTTGAGAACCGCGTCAACGGCTTCATTTCCTGCCGCGCCGGCCTGGTTCGATGCGCTGTAGCCGGATGTTTGTTGTTTCGTATTGAAGTGCAAACCGGGAGCGACGGATGCGCAACCTGCCGCGAACCATGGCATTACTAGAACCACACTCCATCTTTTTAAGGATGCCTTGGATTTGAACTGCATATGATTACTCCACGTGATTAGTACAAAACTGCCATGGCGAAAGATGGCATTTGCAATGTTTAGGGAAGCCTGGGTCGGATACGTCTTCGCACTGGCTCTACCGGTTTCAACAACGTCGACGCACATGGGCTTGTGCAGGGATGTTCTTCGCTACGGTGACAGAGCAAAACGGCTGCGCAAAACGTTTCGTTCCCCCATCTTTTTCGTTGCCTTAGACCATCGGCGACTTATCTGATATACAACTCTACGTTTCCTCCTACTCGCTGTTTTGACGAGCATCAACGCAAAATAAGATATGAAACCGTGCTGTCTTAAAGCGTTGCGCGCCTTGTAAACACCGCTTCCGGCCCGCGAACTCAGTCTTTTGAGAGAATGAATTGCGTTGTTGTCAAGATAGGAGAGAGTCAGGTCGGAAACCTTGCGCAAAAGCACGCGCGCACCCGACCACCTTTAATATGGATTAAAGAGTTGTGCTTCACGGTTACAAAAAGACACGTTTACGGGCTTTAACCGAGAGAATGGATTCCGACCGGAATGATCAGGCTGGGTACAGCAAATATAGGACGCAGCACACTGAGCGCCCTCTTTGAATACCGGAAATTGGAATAAGAAGAGGTACTGATAGAGGTGTATTGATCATTCCTGCTGGCTGAGCAACCGCGAATGCAGCTCAGCCAGCAGGAGTGTCCGGTGCAACGAGCACCGAAAAAGCGAGTAGTCTTTTAACCAACGGTAATCGTGTGTGAATTCAAGCTCAGGACTCCAGAACGCACCCGATGCACCCAAATGTTGAATTCGTACATCTTTTCAGCTGCCACGCAGTGTTTGCAACGGTGGATGCTTCAATACGTTGCGCAGGCCGGCCCAGCCGCCGACAAATGCACAAACCGATCCGGTCAGCAGACCAACCAGCCAGACAATCGGACTGAACGACCAGTCGAAATTGAATACGTAACTCGCCAGTACCCAGCCGATTATGGCGGCGCCAGTAGCCGCCAGCACACCGCCCAAGCCACCGACCAGTGCAAACTCGATCCATTGCGCCTGCGACAACTGCGAGCGCGTTGCACCGAGTGCACGCAGCAGGCCCGACTCGCGTATGCGTTCATCCTGAGACCCGACCAGTGCCGCATACAGCACGAGCACCCCGGACGCCAGCGTGAACAAGAACAGGAATTCCACCGCGGTAATGACCTGATCCACAACGGCCTGCACTTGCCGGACAATACTGCCAATGTCGACAATGGTCAGGTTAGGATAGTCACGGGTCAATTCATTCGCCAAAGCGGACCTTTCCTCAGGTAAATGAAATGCGGTAATCCAGGTTTGCGGCATGTCCTTTACGAGTGACGGGTTCAGGATCACAAAGAAGTTAACCCGCATGGAGCCCCACTCCAGTTTGCGCAAGCTGGTGACTTTCGCTTCCACTTGCTGGCCGCCGATATCAAACCGCAGGCGATCGCCCAGCTTGACGTTAAGCGTCTTGGCCAACCCCTCTTCGACCGACGCTTCCGGTTGGCTATCATCTAGCCAGCGACCGGCGACGATCTTGTTCTGTGCGGGAATGGTCCGCATGGTGGACAGGTTGAATTCACGATCGACAAGCCGGCGTGCCCGGTCATCCACATAGGTATCGCCGGTAATGACGGTGTCATTGATCTTGATGAGGCGTCCGCGAATCATCGGATACAGTGCGGGCGTGCCCTCTCCCGTTCCTGTCAGCCGTTGTTCTATGGCAGCTTTCTGATCGGGCTGGATATTCAGGACGAAACGGTTTGGTGCATCCGGCGGCGTGGAGTCTTTCCAGGCATTGACCAGATCGCCGCGTATAACAGTCAGCAACAGTAAGGCCATCAGGCCAAGCGATAACGCGACAATCTGCACGACGGTGGCACCGGTACGTCGCTGTAACGCGGTCACTGCAAATCTCCAGCCGGGATGATTGATACCGCCGCGCAGGTACCGCAGCGACCGCACCGCAGCCCACCCTATAACCGCGAAAAGGGCGAAACCGCCGAGAAAACCAGCGGCCGTCAGCAGCCCTAACTTTGGGTTTCCCGACTGCCACAACAATAGCGAGACGAACACAAACAATCCCAAGCCATAGGTGGCCAAGGTAGCCGGCTTTGGTGGGTCTTGCTCACGACGGATGACACGATTATGCGGAACATTGCGCAATTGCAGGATCGGGGGGATTGCAAAACCGACCAGTAACAGTAAACCAGTCGCGATTCCCTGCAACGCTGGCAGCCAGCTTGCCGCAGGCAACTCGTTGGCCACCAGTTTGCCAAGCCATTCCAGAAGCACAAAATGCGAGGCAAAACCCAGCGCCGCACCCAGAGCGCTGCCAGCCAGTCCGACCAGGAAAAATTCGATCAGGTACATCGACGTCACCTGGTTCTGCGTCAGGCCGAGAAATCGCAGCATCGCGCAGGCGTCCAGGTGTCGCAGCATGAAGCGGCGCGCCGCCATCGCTACTGCAATGGCGGCCAGCATGGCGGACAGCAAGCCGACCAGTGACAGAAATTGCTCGGCGCGGGCCAGTGTCGCCTGCATTTCAGGCCGCCCGGATTCCAGCGACTCGATGCGCACACCCTTGGCGTTATCGCGTTCTATGACCTGCTGCAGCCATTTTTGATAGCTTTTTACAGTAATCGGCGGCCCGGCCAGCAGCATCCGATAAGTCACGCGGGAGCCGGTCTGGATCAGGTTGGTCGCGGCCAGGTCCTGCATCGACAGCATGACGCGCGGCGCAAAATTGATGAACCCCGCACCACGGTCCGGTTCGATGGAAATGATTTTGTCGACACGAAAGGAAATGTCTCCCAGCCTTAACTGTTCTCCTACCCGTATACCCAAGGCCGGCAACACGGTTTTGTCCACCCAGACCGTGCCCGAAACAGGAATATCGCGCGTTTCGATGTCGCTACCTTCGGCGGTGCCGGCGAGTTTCACATTTCCACGCAAAGGATAGCCTTCGGAGACCGCCTTGATCGAAGCAAGCTGAGACTGGGTCTTGTCGCCCTCTCCCGCCAGCGCCATGCTGGGAAAGGTGACGGTATCGGCGACCGTCAGGCCGCGGCGTTGTGCCTCCGCGCGCCAGGCCGCGTTAATCGGCTGGTCGGCATTCACGACCAGGTCGCCGCCCAGCAACTGGTGGGCATCCCGCGTCAGGCCTGCCCGCATGCGATCGATGAAAAAACCGACCGATGAAAGCGACGCCACGGCCACCACGAGCGCAATGAGCAGAAAACGCAGCTCTCCCGCCCGCCAGTCCCGGCGGGTCATCTGTACTGCCTGCATGAACATCAGGTACTCAGCTTTCTGAAAAGCCATTGCAAGCCGCGCCAGAGTTTGGGCAGCAGCCACAAGGCTACGAGGAAGAAAATGGCGAGGAATCCGAACAGGACCCACGGATAAAAGAAGGCGGCCCACAGGCCACCCATGACGGCGACTTCCTCGGAAAAGGATGCCGCCCAGTTACTGAAAGGCTCTGGGGAGGTATTGATCAGGGCACGGCTACCAGCCTTGGTCATGTGTGCGCCAGCTGCAAATGTTCCCCCCAGCAAGGCAGCAATGGTTGACCATTCCGTCCCCATTTCTCCAAGTGCCGCCGCGCCGAGCACTGCACCAGCCGGCACACGTATGAAGGTCTGGATGGCATCCCATGCCGAGTCAATACCGGGTACTTTATCGGCAAGGAATTCAACGATCAGCAGGATACCGGTGACACCGATTACCCATGGCGACTCCAGCACTTCGAGTGCGGGCGGCAAGTCAATCCAGCCGGACCGGCCGAACAGTCCGGCGATGAACAGGGTCATGTAAAGACGGATGCCGCTCGCCCAGGACAGTCCTCCTGCCAGCGCGGCGGCCGACAACGGATCGGTCACGATGCCCTCCCCGCCGGTGCGCAAGGACAAAGCACGGCCTGCCCGAACCCAGGCATGGGTGCTTCTACCGGCATTACGCTATCGCCTGTCATAAAATTCGTGCTGTCCTTTCGTCCGACGGCTGCAGGCTCACCGATGCCCGCAACCACTGAATTTTCACTGTGCCGGACTTGCCTGATCGATCATATCCCGTTGCAGTCGCCTCCAGCATTCATTTCCCAAAGAAGGCATCTACCTCTCCAAGGTACTTCCGCCTGGATTCGGCATCAATAAACGAAGCTTCGAAACTGTTGCGCGCCAATTGGTAGGCATGCTCCTTATTTAACGGCAAGGCGTCGAACATCTGGAGGAAGTTTTCGTTAACATAACCGCCGAAGTAAGCCGGGTCGTCGGAGTTGACGGTTACGACCAGCCCCGCGTCCAGGAGCCTGACCAAGTTATGGTCGACAGCTTTGTCGAACACACGCAGCTTGATGTTCGACAGCGGACACACGGTCAGCGGCACCCTGTCACGTGCCAGCCGTTTAGTCAGTTCCGGATCCTCCAGGCAACGCACGCCATGGTCAATGCGCTCTACCTGCAAGAGATCCAGCGCGGTTTCGATGTACTCGGGTGGACCTTCTTCACCGGCATGTGCCACCAGATGCAAGCCTAACTCTTTACACTCGGCAAAAACCCGCGCAAACTTTTCGGGCGGATGTCCTTTTTCGGAGGAGTCGAGTCCGACGCCAATAAACTTGTCTCTGTGAGGCAAGGACATTTCCAGCGTGGAAAACGCATCTTCCTCACTCAGGTGGCGAAGAAAACACATGATCAGCGAAGCGCTAAGATCCCATTTCTTTCGGGCATCCTGTGTGGCGCGGTAGATCCCATTGACAACCGTTTCGAAGCTGACGCCTCGTTCAGTATGAGTCTGCGGGTCAAAGAAGAGCTCGGCATGACGGACATTATCGTCGTGGGCACGCTGCAGGTAGGCCCAGGTCATGTCATAGAAATCCTGCTCGGTAAGGAGCACGCTTGCTCCGGCGTAGTAAATATCCAGGAAGGATTGCAAATCCTTGAAAGCGTAAGCGCGGCGCAATTCCTCCACTGAAGCGTAGTTCAGCTTGACGCCATTGCGTTCAGCAAGCGCAAAAATCAGCTCCGGCTCCAGCGAGCCTTCAATGTGCATGTGCAGTTCCGCCTTCGGCATGCGCTGGAGGACATTTCGCAGTTCAGCGTCCATCAGTTTTCCTTGTTTGAATTCAATTGCCGATAATTTTACGGCTAACAAGGTTCACGTGCGCGCCGCTCTTGCCCGCTTTCCAAACTTTTTAAATCGGGGCGCACAAATACTATGGTTATCCGGGACCGCGACGCCGCACTTCGCATTTCATTTTACCCTTCAGATTGTTGCGCCCCGACCTGCACTGACATGGGTTTTTTCATATATCTCCTGGCACGGTGTGCAGCGTTCAGCGGTGGGCTGCACCTTCAGTCTTTCAAAGGGGATGTCCGTTTCACAGTCGACGCAGTTGCCATACCTGTCCTCGGCCATTCGGGTGCGTGCCGCTTCGATCGCCCGCAGTTCGCCAAGGTCACGATTGGCGGCTGCGTTGTCAAGATCGACGGCAAGGTTGGCGAATGAGGAGTCGCCCGGGTCTGGCACCTCGGTCGCGACGTCAAGATAGTCGTCCCGGCTATTTACTTCTGTGTGCAATTCGTCTCGCAGTTCGCTGTATCGCTTGTCGAGCATATGTTTGATTTCGCTCAATTGCTGTTGGGTCAGGTTTGCCATTTCTTTCTTTCAAAAGGAGAAGCCGGACACGTTGCGACGCGGGGCATAATGATCGTGCAGGCGGATGTCGCTGCCCCGCCCGCGCAAGCTCCACCATGCGGCGAAGGCTAGTCCGGCGGCCAATAGCGTCATCATGGTTTTCGGATGGGTAACCGCCTGGGTGTACACGCTGGATTCAAAAACATGACCTTCATACCCCTGCCTCTCCTGCAGGTCGGTACCGGGACTGTAGAGACTGTGCTGGTTCTTGTCGCGCGGAGGCCGGTTGGTTTTCTGCTGTGAAAACCCGAAGCGTTTCATCAGACTGTCCATGACACGCGGGGCGTGATAAGCACTTGCCGACACAAATCGCGCAGCACCGCCGACAAAGATGTCGCGCTTAAAATTCTCAGCTGCGTACAGGATGGCATTGGCAGCGACTTCGGGGGCGTAGATAGGAGGCGGTAATTTCGGTTCCACCTCCATGTAGTTCTTTGCATGCTCGACGAACATCGTATCGATGGCTGCAGGCTTGATCAGGGTAACGGCAACCGGAGCACCCTCTTCTTCAAGTTCGAGACGAAGCGAGTCGGTAAACCCCTTGACCGCATGCTTGGAAGCGGAATACATCCCCTGTAAGGGCACCGCACGGTCAGATACTTCACTGCCGAGATTGATGATCGCCCCACCGTTTTTTTTAAGATGCTCAACCGCAACCAGCGAGCCGTGCACGGTACCCCAGAAGTTTGTCTGGAAGAGCTTTCTCTGATCTTCCAGCGATACGTCTTCGGTACGGCCAAAGATGGATACCCCGGCATTATTGACCCAGGTATCGAATCCGCCGAAGCGATCAATGGCAGCCTGGGCGATGCGGCGCACATCTTCTTCAATCCCGACGTCGGCAACGACATGAATGACTTCGTTGCCCTTCTTCGATAATTCGAAATTCAGTTGCCTGAGCGCGTCTTCGTTGCGGGCCGCCAGCACCAGCTTCGCACCCCGCTGCGCCGCACGTCTTGCCGTTGTCAGGCCGATGCCACTCGTTGCGCCGGTAATGACCACGACCTGTTCCGATACTTTTTTCAGTCGATATTTCATCTGGACGCTCCTTTCCGGAAAAGGCTTCAGCGAAATCCATGCCTGCGGCAAATCTGCTTGCCAAAGCGACAATCGAGTCATGTGGGCATCAACTTGCTGCAATTTTTACCCTATGCATGCGCGTTTTTGCATTTTCCCGGACAAGACCGAGATTAGAATCATGGGGCAAGCTCGACTTGTTTCTTCCTGCGCGCACGTACCGGGAACTGATCGCTGCCAGCGATGCCGATATACTGCGGCACCAAAGTCATCATCAGCGAAGGTGTATCAGCAAAATGCGCTCCATTACCATTACGCTCAACGACGAGGAGCAAGCGCTCCTTACCGAAGAATACAAAAAAATGTCCATCGACTGGCTTCGTTGCCGTCCGGGCACGCTGCCGCCAGCGTTCGAACAATGGTTGACCGACCGAACGATGGCCAGCGTCCGGGAAAGCGCCTTGCGCGGTACCGAAACCGAGGAAATCAGGGCCATTGATGCCATCGAGAAGCTGATCACTGGCCTGCGTCCAAACGGCTTTGGGCTGGTGCATTTCGGCAAGGCAGGTATCGAGCCTGCCGACTCGGCCGAAGAACTGGCGGACAAGATGGCATCCGAACTTGGCCTGTCGCGCACGCGCGCGCACCGGATTCGAGAATTGCTCGTGAATTATGCAAAGCATCCGAAGGAAATTGCTGACGCAGGCCATGTCGTCGTCACGCGGCGAACCTACGGTGCATTGCATGAAGCCTACCGTGAACTGGTGTTGCGTACGGAAAAGGCACGTAAGCGGTTGGGGGAAGACAAGGCATTGGGAAGAGTCGAAGGCGGAGTCGCTATCCTGGTGAGTCTCAATGTCATGACGCGTGAAGCCGCACAAGCAAAAACCGACGCATTCAAGTTGCAGCAAGACAGCATTGGCTGACGAAGCCGGTGCCGTTTACGTTCCGCGAATCAAGCCACAGCGACAATCACTGATGATCAGCATCCATACACGAGGTGTCCGATGAGCTATCCGAAGAATCAGTTTGGCGTCCCGCAATTTCCGGATCATGACGCGCGCAGGCTATTCGTCCTGCTATCGGCAATCGACCTTCTCGAGCGCCCTACCGTCTCGGCGATCGCCGACCTGACCAGCCAGGACCGCGACCGTATTGACGACGACATCATGCGTCTAAGGGAAGAATTCGGTGTCGTGCTGCACAAGGTCGGCGAGATCTATCACATCGAATCCTGGGGCGACGTGCTGCAAAAAAACGGGGTCACTCGATTTCTTAAGGCGCAGTGAAGGGATGGCCGCTGCCATACGCTTACGATCGCTCTTTGTCATTCATTAGGGCAGCCAGCATCTCAAATGAGCGAACCCCTGGAGCGTGCCGGACTCTAAACGTACAAGTCATGAAAGGAGCCGGAAATGTCAGAGAAAACTCCCCCTTCTTCGGATACGGCTGATCAGCCATCCGGGAAAGCCAATGTCACCGAGGCAAGCAAGGTCCCGCCTAGCCCTTATGTAGGCAGGCCGCTCGACGGTAGCCAGTACATCGATGTTGTGGAGGAACAGGAATATGCCGACCGGCCCCCTACACGCGAGGAACAGCAACCGCGTTATTCTTACCTCAAGCAAGGCCAGTCGAAAGACAAGGCTTGATCGCGGCAACCACGGGGGTTCCAGCGCTGTTGCATGAACTTCAGGCAAAGCGACGCGACTTCCGTGTTGACTTATTCGTTCGTCTAGGCGCCCGGCACTACAAGCGCGGAGGTATGTATTTGCCCGCCAGGCACCTGATGCGGAATAGGATCCTGTAGCGGCGTCGGATCTGGTTGCGGCACTTCCAGCGGAGGCTCCTGGCCGGGCTGCGGGTTGGTTTGAGAACGGCAGATCGGCGCCACGAAAGTCTCTTCCAGGAAGTCGATCAGGCTATCAATGGCAGAAGCCAGTCCAGGCGGATTCCAGGTAATGTCCATATCACTCCTTGTGGCGATGCAGTCGAAAACCCATCGTACTACCGCAAGGAGTCGCGGCCTTGATGATTGTCAGCGTGAAGACAGCACGATACCTGACACAATCAAGCCAAACGCAATAATGTGATAAACATGCGGCATCTCACCGAGAAAGGCCGACGACATCACTGCGGCAAACAAGGGCGTGAGGTTGCTGAAGAACCCGGCGATATTCGGCCCCACGCGCTGAACGCCTATGCCCCAGCAACGAAATGCCAGCACTGCGGGCCCGATAGCGACATACAGCAATGCGATCAATAGTTGCCAGCTCCATGTGATTTCACGTCCGCTAACGGCCCATTCTCCACCCGCAAATGCGCCCGACCAGGCGACGCCATAAACAACCTGAGCCATCAGGAAAGACGCCCAGTTACTCCGCAAGACAGTCGACACATGGGATCGCGTGAGCAACCAGCTATAGAGCGACCACGCAATCGTGGCAAGGATCATGAACATATCGCCGGCGACCAAGCGCAGCGAAAGCAACTGGTTCAGTTCACCCCGGCTCAGCACAAACAGCACCCCTGCAATGGAACAAGCCGCTCCTAAGATTTGTTTACGGTTCACCGGCGCATTGAAGAACAGGTAGCCGATCAGCAGCATCCACACGGGCATGCTCGCGGCAACCAGCGTGACGTTGATCGGCGTCGATGTCTGCAAGGCGAGATATTGCAAGGCGTTATACATACCAACACCCAGCAGACCCAGGACGGCCAGGCTGCGACGATGCGCCCACAACCCGCTACCCGGTCGGAAGACAGTAGCGGCAAGCGGCAACAGGATGACGAATGCGATGGTCCAGCGCAGGAAGTTGAGCATCAACGGCGGAACCATGTCATGGACGAGGCGTCCGACGATGGCGTTACCCGCCCACAGCAGTGGTGGCACGACCAGCAATAACGCCGTGGCGGGTGTCAATTGGCGATTCATGGATGAGTTAGGAAAATCAATGCGGCGAACGGTTATGCGTCGTTATATTTCCCGGCTGGCCGCCAAAGAAACGTGCTGAAGCATACGTGATTTTCGCGACTCGCGTGTCCCGGTGTGCCGCACCACCTGGCAGCTATCAGGGCAGGCCTCAATTCACATCAGCCAGCAAGACGCTTGCAAAGCGGAGCATGTCCTACGTAGCCGCAGAGCGCTTTGATTATATTTAGGGAGCACGCTGTCAAAACGAGCGTAGAGGAACCGGATAACTCTCTGGATTTATCGTGACCAGGACTCTGGCATGTTCTGACGAGATGTCTCTTTCCGCAGTCCTTGCCCGCGCTTGAAAGCGTTGTGGTTTTTTTATAAGCCCGCACGCCCATGAACTGATAAGGCCGGCGTGACGACTGCTGGCACATGGCAGCCAATGGCTGCTGCGAAAGCGCCATCATGGTCAATGTAAAGCGTTGGTCCCCTGAATTGAGGCGCCTGGACCAGCGATTGGCTTGGCAGTCTCATCAGACTGCGACTGCGAGGCGGGACGAAGGAGCGCTCGAATGCTTTCCCGGATCAAGTCACGCAAGATCAATAGCGCCGCGCCCAGGTAGACAGCAAGGAGTATGGCGATTGCGCAGATGGAGTTAGAGATGACTGATAGGTTCTCTTCCATTTCATGCATGGCTTTCCCCTTGGATGCCTCTGTTTGTACCAATGTAATGACTTATTTCAGAAGGAACTTGAGATGCAGCAAGGAAGCAATGTGTCCCTTGGACTCCCTGTCAAGCCTTGGGCTTGCAGGTAAAGAAGAACGCATGACGCCAGGAAGACGAATCAGTTTACCGTCCAAACAACCGGTGGGAAAAACCTGATTTTGGACACGCCGGTGCGAAGAACAAAATAAAAAAGCTTCCTATCGGAAGCTTTTTATCACCACAACGTAGGTGGTAATCGTCACGTTGAAAATCAACTAACTTACTGACTTCAAAGTGAAAATGTACGTGGCGGAGGCTGTGAGATTCGAACTCACGGACGGGTCACCCCGTCGGCAGTTTTCAAGACTGCTGGTTTAAACCACTCACCCAAACCTCCTTGCCCTTGACGCTGCTCGACACTCGATGGCTAGAGCCGATCATATGTCCGCGACGTTTCGGGAATGCGAATTATACCTAACTCGCCGTCAATTGCCGATTCCTCAGCACGATTTAGTTGAGAAAGATTTGCTGCAAATCATTTAAAAACCGGCGTCCCAGCTCTGTAGGCCGGATGATACGGTGATCGCGATATAACAGGCCCTTTGCCTCGGCAAGGTTAAGCTGCTTCTCGATCGCGTTCAAGGTGAGACCGGTACGTTCGGTAAACAGGTTGACCTCGAAGCCCTCATTCAGGCGCAAAGCATTAAGCATGAATTCAAAGCCCAGGTCATCCCGGCCCAGTTCGAATTCTTCCTGAATCGGCCTACCGGCATTGACCTGCTCAAGATACGCCTTGGGTTGCTTGTAACGCATCTGCCGGACGATGCGATGAGGAAATGAAATCTTGGAATGTGCTCCAGCGCCAATTCCAAGGTAATCGCCGAATTGCCAATAGTTCAAGTTATGTCGAGCCTGACGGCCAGGCTGCGCATACGCCGACACTTCGTAGTGCTGATACCCGGCAGCAGCGGTCTGCGCAAACAGCATGTCCTGCATTTCCGCGCTGCTATCGTCATCTGGCACGACCGGAGGATGCTTTGCAAAATAGGTATTCGGCTCGAGGGTCAAGTGGTAAAGCGACAGATGCGGAGGGGCGAAGGCAATTGCAGTCGAGACATCTTCTTTTGCTTCGGCCAGCGTTTGCGAAGGCAGTGCAAACATCAGGTCGAGATTGAAGTTATCAAAATTAGCATGCGCGATGTCGACTGCCTTTCGTGCTTCGCCGGCATCATGGATACGTCCAAGCGCTTCCAGATGCCGCGCATTGAAGCTCTGTATCCCGATCGATAAGCGGTTGATACCGCTGGCGCGATAGGAGCGGAATTTGTCCGCTTCAAAGGTGCCAGGATTGGCCTCCATCGTGACTTCGATCGCCCCGTCGAGCGGTAGCAAGGTGCGGATATCAGACATCAGACGGTCCAGCCCGGCCGCCGACATCAGGCTCGGGGTGCCGCCGCCGATGAAGATCGTGTAGATCTTGCGGCCCCAGATCAGCGGCAGCGCCATTTCAAGGTCCCTGCGCATTGCAGCAAGATATTCCTCTTCCGGAAAACCGCCGCGCACCTCATGCGAGTTGAAATCGCAGTACGGGCACTTGCGTACACACCATGGAAAATGCACATACAAGGACAAGGGCGGGAGCGTAGGCAGCTGCAGAGCGCCTGGTCGCAGGAATGCATTGGCGACGTCCACCGGAGAGGACGGTGCGGCACCTGCAGTGCTTGCTACGCTGCCGGCGTGGGAGCCGACAGGCTTAATCGGAATCATCTTAATTTCTCTATCAGAACTCGTAATGCCTGCCCTCGATGGGACAAACGGTTTTTTTCATCTGCGTTTAACTCCGCAGCAGTCTTGCCCAACGCCGGCAACCAGAAATGCGGGTCATACCCGAAACCACCCTCACCGCGGGCCGTTGCGATAACTTCCCCATCCCAGCGGCCTTCGGCAATGACTGGTTGCGGATCGTCAGCATGACGAACGAAGACGAGTACGCAGTAATAGTAGGCCGATTTGTCCTCCCCTGCTGCGAGATCGGCAATCAGTTTCTGATTATTGCGCGTGTCGGATTTCGGTTCGCCTGCATAACGTGCGGAATACACGCCCGGCGCGCCGCCGAGGGCATTCGCACAGACGCCGGAGTCATCAGCCAATGCAGGCAAGCCAGTCAGACGCGCGGCATGCCGTGCCTTTGCGAGAGCATTCTCGACGAAAGTCGGATGGGGCTCTTCCGCTTCCGGCACATTGAATTCGCCTTGAGGTCGTACATCGAACCCGAGCGGCGCGAGCATCTGGCCGAATTCCTTCAGCTTACCGGCATTATTGGAAGCCAGAACAATGGTTTTTGTCATAAATGAAACAACCATGGCGCGCCGGATGGACTGGCCATGGTTGGAGAAGAAAAACGTGTAGTGTAAATGACTGACGAGGTCTCTTGCTGATTCCGACCGCCGGGCAGCAGGAGCGTCCTCGTTGCTCTGCCCGGGCCGTCGCTTAAGCAGCCAGTGCAGCCTTCTGCAAAGTGATCAGTTCGCCAATGCCCTTGTCCGCAAGGTCGAGCAAACGGTTCATGGTTGCCCGATCGAAGGCCGCGCCTTCGGCCGTGCCTTGCACCTCGACGAAATGGCCGGCGTCGGTCATCACCACATTCATATCTGTGTCGCAGTCTGAATCTTCAAGGTAATCGAGATCCAGCACCGGCATGCCGCGATAGACGCCGACAGATACCGCAGCCACGAAATGCTTGATCGGGATGGTGATGATCAGCCCATTTTGTACAAGCTTGCTGAACGCATCATGCGCGGCAACCATTGCCCCTGTAATCGCCGCAGTACGTGTACCGCCGTCGGCCTGGATAACGTCGCAATCTAGGTGCAGGGTGCGCTCACCAAACGCCTGCAAATCAAAGGCCGCACGTAAGGAGCGGCCGATCAGACGCTGGATTTCCTGGGTGCGACCTGATTGCTTGCCTTTCGCCGCTTCACGATCCATACGTGAATGCGTGGAGCGTGGCAGCATGCCGTACTCGGCGGTCATCCATCCCTGCCCTTTCCCCTTGAGGAAGCCAGGCACCTTTTCTTCGATACTTGCGGTGCAGATCACCTTGGTATCGCCGAACTCGATCAGCACCGAGCCTTCAGCGTGCCGCGTGTAGTGGCGGGTAATGCGAATGGCACGCAAGGAATCTGCTGCACGCCCACCGGGACGGTTTTCAAACGTCATGGATCAAGCCTTAACTTTTGGAAGTGACGCGTGACGATTTTTCAATCGCGCCACGGATTTCTTCAATTGCCTTCTCGATTTCGGAATCATCGAAGATATCGGCGTTCTCGAGATCGGCATGGCGCGGGGCCTGGATGGTCGTGGTGACGCTACCGATAGGCAGGGTATGTGTCGCAATCGTGTTTGGCGAATCCTGCAGTACGCTGGCTCCCTCCCACATCATCGCCAATGCCGTGACATTGTCGCTGGTTTTGCCTGCGATACCGACAGCCGTCGCCAGCAGATCGGGTACGGCACGTACGATGGTATTCTGGTGCAGGCTTTGTGCAAGCACATGGTCCGGCAACACCGACCACAGCCCGTCCGAGCAAAGCAGAATCACATCGCCCGCCTGCAAGCCGGCACGGCGCGACAGTTCCACGATCGGCATGTTCGGCGCACCGAGGCAGTTAAAGAGCTTGTTGCGTTCGGGATGCGTGTCACGCTCTGAGGGATCGACCTTTCCCTGCGCGATCAGCGTCTCGATACGCGAGTGATCCCGGGTGCGCGACAGGATCTGTCCCTGGCGCATCCAGTACAGACGCGAGTCGCCACAGTGCGCCCAATAGGCGCTATTGTGCTGGATCAGGCAGGCAACGATGGTCGTCCGGGGCGTCTCCGGCAAGTTATTGATCGCACGGTAGCGATGAATTTCACGGTGTGCCGCAAAAAAGCTCTCTTCGAGGAATTTTTCCGGCTTCTTGACGTAAGGCTTCGCGTTTTGCTGGAACAGGGAGCCGATCGTCTGCAGGGAGATGGTCGCCGCCATTTCACCCTGTATATGTCCACCCATGCCATCGGCCAGCAACAGCAGCAACGCATCGCGCGTGAAGCTGTAACCCATGCGGTCCTGGTTGTTACGCCGGCCACCGATATGGCTTTCCTGATAAACGGAGAATCGCATGATGGCCGCCTATTGCGTAGTGTTGTGGATGGTCGTATTGCTGGCCCGGTTGGACTTGCCGAAGCCGCTAAAGAAGCCACGCAATCTGGTCGACATCTTTTCCATGAAGTCAGCTTCCTTGGGTTCCGGGATCGGTTCGCGCAAGGCTTTCTGCAGCGCGAACACGCTTTGCGGTCGCTCCAGCGGGTCGATACGCAGGCTCCAGCGGATTACCTGGATCAGCTCCCGGGAGTAGATGCTTTCCAGCTTGCGAAAATGGTCTTCCATCTTGTCGTTGACCTTGCGCTGGTCAGCTGGCTGCGGGGGCGCACCGACCATGCAGGCAAACATGGAAGCACCAATGCTGTAGATGTCGGTCCACGGTCCGAGAGTGCCGTTCTTGGCATACAGCTCGGGCGGCGCAAAACCGGGGGTGTACATCGGATACAGCTTCGGCAAGTCGGACTTGAGAGTTTGCCGCGCGGCGCCGAAGTCGAGCAGGATGGGCGTACCGTCCATGCGTAAATAAATATTGGCGGGCTTAAGGTCGAGGTGCAGCAGTTTGTTCGCGTGCACCTCACGCAAGCCGTTCATCACCTGGTTGAACATCTTACGGATGAAGCGTTCAGACACGAGCGGCCGTTCCCCCTTCTCGCGCCGACGCAGGATATGGTCCTGCAGCGACCGTCCTGACTCATAAGCCATCACCATGTACACCGTATCGTTCGCGCGAAAAAAATTCACGACGCTGACGACATTGGGATGGGCAATGCGGGCCAGCGCTCGACCCTCCTCGAAGAAACACTTGAGCCCGATACGGAACACTGGCAGGTTGTCCGCGGAAATTGCTGGCACCAGTTCACCGGGCTGGCGCAGCGCCAGAGAGCTCGGCAGGTATTCCTTGATGGCGACAGCATTGCCGTCTTCGTCGTAGGCCAGGTAAACGATACTGAACCCGCCGGACGCAATCTTCTTTACAATGCGATATCCAGCGATTTCAAGCCCATCTGGCAACGGAGCGTTGTTTTGCGAAGCCATGTCGTCCTTACAGAATGTACTTGGGATTGTCTTGATAAATCACTGTTTTGTAAAGCATAAGGGTTCAACCTTGACTATTTCGAGCATGACCGGATACGCGGTCGCCACACGCGAAAGCAGCGCCGGCACGTTGACCGTCGAACTGAAAAGCGTCAATTCGCGTTTTCTTGACCTGCAATTTCGCATCAATGACGATCTGCGCGCGGTTGAGCCCGCGTTGCGTGAAGCCATCATGGGACGCATCACGCGTGGCAAAGTCGAATGCCGGGTGAGCTTCGGACGCAAAACCACCGCTGGCGCCTCGCAGGCGCTCAATGCAAGCGTGCTCGACTCATTGGCGAAAATGCAACAGCAGGTGTGCGCACAGTTTGCCGAGGCTGCTCCACTGTCGGTCAGCGAAATTCTGCGCTGGCCCGGTGTTATCGAAGACGCGGAAATCGCACAGGATGCATTGCAGGCCGATGTGCAGGCAACGGTATCCGAAGCCCTCGACGCCTTTGTCGACAGTCGCGCAAGAGAAGGCGCGGCGCTGCAAACCATGCTGCTGTCGCGTGTCGATGACCTGGAAGCGATCGTCGTCCGTCTGACACCGATGATTCCGCAGGCTATTGCACAATTCCAGCAAAAAGCCACTGACCGGATGAAGGAAGCGCTGGGCATCGCGAGCCAGAACGGGTCGGCAACGCCAGCCACCCTGTCGCGCGAGGAAGCACTGGAGCGCATCCGTCAGGAAGTCACGCTTTACGGTATTCGAATCGATGTGGCCGAAGAGTTGTCGCGCTTGTCCACTCACCTGACCGAGACCCGCCACATCCTCAAAAAAGGCGGTCAGGTCGGCAAGCGCCTGGATTTCATGATGCAGGAACTCAATCGTGAAGCCAATACCGTTGGTTCGAAAGCGGCGCTCAAGGAGTTGTCGGATGGATCGATGGCCATGAAACTGCTTATTGAACAAATGCGTGAGCAAGTCCAGAATCTTGAATAAACGGCAATATCAGGCTGATATTGAGCAATATTTCAGTACCATTGCCGCGTTTTGCATCCTTTACCGAGAATTTCATGATTGAACCAAAATCATCCTCCGGCAGCGTTTTCATGGTGGTTGCCCCGTCCGGCGCGGGCAAATCCACCCTGGTCAATGCCTTGCTGGCACAGGAGCCGGCGCTCAAACTGTCGATTTCCTTTACTACACGCCAACCGCGCCCAGCCGAGCAGAATGGTCGCGAATATTACTTCACCAGTGTTGAAGATTTCCTGAAAAGACGCGAAGCCGGGGAATTTTTGGAATCCGCCGAAGTCCACGGTAATTACTACGGGACATCAAGATTGCTGATCGAGGACCAGATCAAGGCGGGAACCGACGTCCTGCTGGAAATCGACTGGCAAGGTGCGCAGCAGGTCAAGAAGCAGTTTCCGGAAGCAGTCGGCATCTTTATCCTGCCGCCGTCGATTGCGGCGCTGGAAGAGCGGCTGACCAAGCGGGGACAGGACGATTCGCATGTGATTACGCGACGGATACTGGCGGCGGGCGGCGAAATCGCGCACGCCCCGGAGTTCGAATATGTTATTATTAATCAAGAGTTTGCAACTGCTTTGTCGGAACTGACAGCGATCGTCAAAGCAACCCGTTGCCGGTTTGCGCAACAAGCCGCCCGTAACATTCCCCTGTTCGCCCAACTGGGCATTCACGCCAATCCAATCTGATACCGCGTTTTTAGGAGCAAGCATGGCCCGTATTACTATCGAAGATTGCCTCAAGCAGATCCCCAACCGCTTCCAGCTGACTCTGTCGGCGACCTACCGTGCACGCCAGTTGTTGCAAGGTCATACACCGAAGGTCGACGCCAAGGACAAGCCGACTGTCGTCGCACTTCGCGAAATCGCCGCTGGCAAGGTTGGCATCGAAATGCTGAAAAAAGTCCCGAGCTGAGGTTTTACCTGGCCCCCAATTCGTCGGATACCGCGTGAATCGAGAGATTTTTGCTACAAAGTCCAGGTTTGGGGGTGCACCAACGCGATGCGACTGATATCCTTTACGTATGAACCTGATACCTGCAGATTCAACACTGTCAGTTGCTCCAAATAGCCGAGCGACATCCGATCGTCCGGCCGCAAAGAATTCCGACCCCGCTCTGAAGCACGATCCATCCAACCCCGCGGGACCTCATCCGACCGGCGTCGCCTCAGTCACTCTGCTCAATAACAAGCTGACCGAATATCTCACGCCTTCCGAAATGAGGAAGGTGAAGGAAGCCTATCGCTTTTCCGATGAAATGCATCTTGGCCAGATCCGGAAATCGGGTGAGCCTTACATTTCCCATCCGATTGCGGTTGCCGAGATTTGCGCCGACTGGAAGCTCGACGCACAGGCAATTATGGCCGCGCTGCTGCACGACGTGATGGAAGACCAGGACGTCAAGAAAGAGGAGTTGATCGAGCGCTTCGGCGCACCGGTGGCCACGCTGGTAGACGGACTGTCCAAACTCGACAAGATCGAATTCCAAAGCCAAATCGAGGCCCAGGCCGAAAATTTCCGCAAGATGTTGCTGGCCATGGCCCGCGATGTCCGTGTCATACTCGTCAAGCTGGCCGACCGCTTGCACAATATGCGCACGCTTGGCTTCATGTCGCCGGAAAAGAAACGGCGTATCGCGCGCGAGACGATGGAAGTCTATGTGCCGATCGCCCATCGTCTTGGCCTCAATAATATCTATCGCGAACTCCAGGATCTGGCCTTTTCGCACCTTTATCCGGTTCGTTACAAAACACTATCCAAAGCCGTCAAGGCCGCCCGCGGCAACCGACGCGAAGTTGTCAGCAAGATTCTCGATTCGGTCAAGAATACCCTAGCGGCAACCGGCATTCAGGCGCAGGTCTATGGCCGTGAAAAGACGCTGTATGGCATTTATCGCAAGATGCGAAACAAGCACCTGTCCTTCTCGCAGGTGCTCGACGTCTACGGTTTTCGTATCGTCGTTGACAGCTTTGCCAACTGTTATGTCGCCCTTGGCACGCTGCATGCGCTGTACAAGCCAATGCCGGGCAAGTTCAAAGATTACATTGCCATTCCCAAGCTGAACGGCTACCAGTCTCTGCACACCACGCTGATCGGCCCTTACGGCACACCGGTCGAATTCCAGATTCGCACGACCGAGATGCACCGTGTCGCCGAAGCAGGCGTTGCAGCGCACTGGCTGTACAAGGATGACGACGCCAGCCTGACCGACCTGCAGCAGCGCACTCACGCCTGGTTGCAATCCCTGCTCGACATCCAGAAGCAGACCGGCGATTCGGCGGAATTCCTCGAACACGTCAAGGTCGACCTCTTCCCGGATTCGGTCTATGTATTCACGCCGAAGTCAAAAATTATCGCCCTGCCGCGCGGCGCGACGGTTCTCGACTTTGCCTATACGATCCACACCGATATTGGCGATCAGGCGATTGCCGCACGGGTCAACCACGAACATGCCGCGCTGCGCGCCGAGTTGCGCAATGGCGACATTGTCGAAATTGTCACTGCGCCGGCCTCACGTCCCAGCCCGAACTGGCTGACCTTCGTTCGTACTGGCAAAGCGCGCTCCGCAATTCGCCATCATCTGAGAACCATCAACCTGGCCGAGTCGACAGAGCTTGGCCGCCGCCTTTTGGCCCAGGCGTTGAGTGCCATCGACATCGATCCGCTGTTGCCTGAAGGCCTGGTTGACAAGCTGTTGAATGAATCCAGCGCCAAGTCGCTCGATGAACTGTACGCCGACATTGGTGTGGGTAAACGCATGGCCACGCTGGTGGCCCGCCATATCCGCGGCATGATGGAAAGCGACGTCAATTCTCCGCTGCCTCCGCTGGTCACCGAGAATGGCAATAGCAAACTTGATCCGGTCACCATCTATGGAAACGAAGGCTCCGCTGTGCAACTGGCTCAATGCTGTCTGCCGATTCCGGGCGACGGCATCCTAGGCCAGCTCAAGCGAGATCAGGGCATCACCGTGCACAGCACCGATTGCGAGACTGCCAAGCGACAGCAGACGAAGGAACCGGATCGCTGGATAGAGCTGGCCTGGGGAGCGGAGCTGAGCCGTCGCTTCGACTGCCGTATCAAAATCCTGGTGGACAACGAAAAAGGCGTCCTGGCCCGCGTCGCGGCCGAAATCGGGGAGTCTGATGCCAATATCACCTACGTTGGCATGGACGACGACCGCGACCACCTGATGAAGCAGTTGCGCTTTACGATTCAGGTTGAGGACCGCATTCACCTCGCCCGCCTGATGCGCAACGTCCGGCGCATTCCCGGTGTAGCACGGATTCTTCGCGAACGCGCTTGAGTTACCCTGTCGCAGGACAACTCAAGCAACCCGGGAACTGATCACTGATTCCTTCCGCTCAACCTGTATGTATGCTCTTATGCATACGCCTTAACGCAAGCCACACACCCGCTGCAACAAGCGGCACCAATATGCCGGTTGCCACGTCAGGATTCACTGGCAGCCCGGCAGCCTTGGCCGCCTTGCCGGCATAACTCAGCAGGCCAACCGTGTAGTAAGAAATAGCGACTACAGACAGGCCTTCGACCGCTTGCTGCAAACGAAGCTGTTGAGCGGCCCGCGTATTCATTGACTGCAGTATCTGGCGGTTCTGGCGTTCCTGTACGATACCGACGCGTGTGCGCAGCAGGTCATTGGTATGGGCGATGCGCTCTGCAAGCGCCTCTTGCCGGCGCGCGATTGCCTGGCAGGTATTCATCGCCGGCGTCAGGCGCCGGTCCATGAATTCACCGATTGTAGGAATGCCTTCGATGCGGATCTCCCTTAATTCTTCAATGCGCGCATTAACCAGACTAAAGTAGGCCTGCGACGCGGAAAAACGATAGCTGTTATCGAGCGAAAGCTTCTCGATGCGCGCCGCCAGTCCCGTGATGTGGCTCAGCAGTTCCTGTTCGTTATCCGTATCCGACAGTCGACTGCCGTTACTGCGTTCGGTTTCGACCATGGCGGCCGTCAAACTCGCCAGTTCGCCTTCGATGGCATTGAGGACCGGTGTCGCCTGATGGGCATGCGGCAGCCCGAGAAGCGCCATCATCCGGTATGTTTCAATTTCGAGTAGACGTTGCACAAGCCTGCCGGCCTGCTGTTCATGCAAGCCGACGTCCCGAACCACGAAACGGCTGAAGCCGTCCGCCTGGATCAGGAAATCCGTCCAGATCTCCCCCCCTTGAAGCACGTGGCTACCAACCAGCATGTTCCCTTCAAAGACCTGCCGCAAACTGGCGGCAAAGGCATCGGAAGGTCCACGCGTTTTGTCGAGCACCACATGGGCCGCTACCATCACCTTACCCTGCAAAGCAGCCAGCCATTGTTGTGGCACATGCCTGAGCGGCACCCGCTGAAACACCTCTGCTGGCGATGACGCATCATCGTGGCGCTCGGCGAAGGTATAGGTTGCAAATTCGGTGTGGCACTCCCATTTCACACGGAAGCGGCCAAAGTCATGAAAGAAATACTTCGCCTCCGTAGTCGGGGCGCTGACACCGAAGTGACCGCATAGCGCTGTCAGCATCCCGTGCTGCGTCAAGCCATCGAGAGAACCGGAATTCGTCGAGCCGCGCTCATAGACGGCGATATGCGTCAGGACTTCCGGCGCTTCAAGACGCAGAAACGGCCGGGAGTGAATTTCGGCTGCCAAAGGAACTCGCGCTGCATGGTTCAGGCTTGAAAACAAAATGGTCATCGGTTAGCGAAGTTTTTATTGAGAATTATTGTTACAACGTAAATTTTGTACCGGGAATGTGACGCGGGTTTTATCGGGTTACGGAAATACAGCATCTTTCCGGACAATGCCTGATTGGCATCGCTGACGCGCTCCTGGCTTGTGGCCTGAAACGGAATGGAAAAGTGAATATCAGGGACCGGGTGGCGGGTAACTGACCGACAAGATAGTCAACTCGTCTGCGCCGGCCGGGGTCATCAGTGTGACCGAATCGCCTTCCCTGGCCTTTGTCAGTGCGCGCGCGACGGGAGATATCCAGCTGATCTTGCCGTTAAGAGGGTCCAGTTCGTCGATGCCGACGATGGTCACCGCGTGTTCGACGCCCGCCTGATTTTCGTAGGTAACGGTCGCGCCGAAGAAGATCTGATCGCTGCCATGATGCACAGTAGGATCGACAACCTCGGCCAGGTCCAGACGCTTGGTAAGAAAACGGATACGCCGGTCTATTTCGCGCAAGCGCCGCTTTCCATAGATGTAATCGCCGTTCTCCGAGCGATCGCCATTGGATGCGGCCCAGGAAACGATACGTACGACCTCCGGCCGGTCCACGTCGATCAAGCGAAGCAGTTCTTCCTTCATGCGCCGGTGTCCATCCGGGGTCATGTAGTTCTTGGTACCCGCCGGTATGGCGGGCGTGGCCGCATCGAGGTCTTCCTCGTCGTCCGATTCTTTAACGAATGCCTTGTTCATACGGCCATATTGTAGCCTTGTCGCTGACTAGTTTTCTAATTCCACGCTTGTATTGACGTGTTCGCTCCATTCGAAAGACTGAAGTTGCAGCTGGTACAGGTCGTCAGCCGACAAGTGAAGGGCTTCCAGAAGTCGAGCGGGCACCGGGCCGGTTTCCTGAACCCGTTCGAGGCTTTCTGTCAGCCTCAGCATGTCACCGAGCCGACCGGTACGCGACAGTAAGGCGTCACGGACAGGCCCTGATAACGCGACCTGTTCCACCAGTTTTTCCATCGGCACGGCAAACAGTGCATCCATCAGGGAAAGGACTCCCACCGTATACGCGGCACCGGCAAAAACGCGATCCTCGGGACTCATCTTTGCCGCCATCAATTCCATCAGTTTTCCGCGCGTCGAAGCGAGCGACAACACGAAAGTCGCTCGTGCCGGAGGCTGACCACTTTCCGCACAGAAAAGTATCTGCAACCACCGGTAGAACTGTCTGCGGCCGAAAACCGATAAAGCGTCGGTCAGTGTATTGACAGGCTGCTCCACGCCAGACAGGCGAGCGTTGACCATGCGCATCAGGCTCAATGCGAGAGAGGGATCCTGTCGGATCGATGCTTCAAGGTCTGCATCGTTCATATCGGAGGTGAATTTAGCCAGCAATTGCATGACAGCAATCTGCGACGGACTAAGCTTCTTCCCTGTAAGCACGGTGGGGCGTGCGAAATAGTAGCCCTGAAAATAGTGAAAACCCAGTTCCATGCAAAGTGTAAATTGTTCTTGGGTTTCGACTTTTTCGGCAAGCAAGGTCTTCCCCTTCATCTTGAAGTGACTGGCGAGTTCGGTCAGCCTTTCCGTGCTCATGCCGGTAATCTCGACCTTGATTACTTCAACCAGGGGCAACAGCTTTTGTACCGCATCGGAACAGGCAACGACGTCATCCAGCGCAAAACGGAAACCCGCTTGCGCAAGGTCTGTCACCCGAGCGATCAGGTTTTCAGTTGGTTCTACAGTTTCCAGTATTTCGAGCACTACCTTTTGTTTCGGCAGGAAATTTACCACGTCACTCGCCAGGAGTTCGGCATCGACGTTAATGAAACCGAGGTAGTTGCCGATGACATTAGCCAGACCTAACTGAACGGCGTGCGCGATTACGGACGCCGTCGCCGCGACGTCATCGGTAATATTTGCCGATTCCGTGTCGGCGTCACGAAACAGGAGTTCGTAAGCAACTAGCTGATGGTCGCGATTCAGGATCGGCTGACGACCGAGAAAAAAGTCGCGGATTGGCAGGGATTGAAGGGAAATATCATGGGAAACAGCGCGCGCCACATTTGACATACAGGCCCATCCATTGTCAGATTTTATGGCGACCAAGCAGCCGCCGGTATCGGAACGAGCCTAAGCAAACATCAGGCCTGCGAATTCTTTTCGCCGGTCCTGCGTGTCCCGGTATGTACCGCCGTCGGCATACCGCTTTCCAGCGTAAACGTCGCCCCCTCATCACGGGCCAATGCCTTTACCAGGAAAGGCATCAGTTCGCGCAGCATGGGCTCGAGGGTCCATGGCGGATTGAGTACGAACATGCCGCTACTGTGCAGGCCAAAACCATCCGGCGTAGGCGCGCTGACCGACAAGGTTACATTGAGCCAGCCATTGCTGGGAAGTCGCTTCAGCTTGTCCGGCATCTGCCGTGACTCCATCCTTTGGAGCACTGGATACCAGACTGCATAGGTCCCGGTTGCAAAGCGCACCAGCGCATCGTTCAGCGTATCCTTCACCCGACGGTAGTCGTCCTTGTTTTCGTAGGGTGGGTCGATCAGGACGAGGCCGCGGCGCGA
The DNA here is from genome assembly GCF_042666555.1 of Herbaspirillum sp. GCM10030257. Classification (NCBI taxonomy): domain Bacteria; kingdom Pseudomonadati; phylum Pseudomonadota; class Betaproteobacteria; order Burkholderiales; family Oxalobacteraceae; genus Herbaspirillum; species Herbaspirillum sp. GCM10030257. Next base: position 27,315 of record NZ_JBHTDH010000028.1, on the reverse strand, counting down.
TGGCGGCGGTAAGAGGGATTTGAGCCCAAGGAAGCCATCGCTCTTTTGAATCATAACCCGCTTGCCGCGCACTGTAGAGCGCTGTCCCTGCGCTGCGGCATGCGCCTCAAGCTTGCGAAAATTCTCTTCGAGAATCTTGGCATCGCTTGGATGCAACTCGAACAGACGCAAACGATCCTGTTCGCGCGCAATCTGTTCAGCACAGTAAGGCGACCCGGGGTAATAGCGCATTTTGCCGCTGGGATTCATACCCTTGATCAGCTTCACGTACTCGGCAAGTGGCTCTGGCAAATCCTTGCGCTCCCACAGACGGCTGATGCCCGTTTCGTATTCGACATTTTTTGCCGCATATCCGGTATCCAGCGCGTACACCCCTGCCCCTGCATGGGTATCGATGTACATATAGGGGGTATCTTTCTGGCCGAGATAGCGCAGCAATTGGATGAGCACAACGTGCTTAAGCACATCGGCATGATTGCCCGCATGAAAGGCATGGCGGTAACTCAGCATGGGAAAGTCCGGCAGTGAGGATTGGAAAGGGTGCACATTCTATCAGTACCCTGTTGTCAGGCTTCAGAATCTTCGTGATGACAAATGCAGTCGCTGCTTGCGGCGGCGCTTTGCAGGTTCTGCAGAATCCCGCATTGCCGTGCGCTCATGTGGGTATGGCAGGCGTTGCGCAAGGTTTGGAGCTGCTTTTGCAAGCGTTCCAGTGAAGCAATCTGCAGTGCCGTTTGCTGAATATGCCGGTCAAGCAATGCGTCAATTTCATCACAAGCCTGTTCCGGTTTAGCTTGAAAATGCTGCAAGGCACGTACATCGTCCAGCGACATGCCCAGTGAACGGCAATGTCGGATAAACAATAAACGTTCGGCGTCCTGTTCACTGTATTGGCGGTAATTGCTTCCACTGCGCGGTGGCGTAGGTAGTAATCCTTCCCTTTCGTAATACCGAATCGTTTCCACTTCGCAATCTGAACGTTTCGCCAATTCACCGATTTTCATGCTTTTCTCCAGATCAGGCCTTGACCCTATAGTAGCTACAGGGTCTTTAATAGGCAAATCTAGTTAAAGGAGTTAACCCATGTCAGACCATTGCTGTGCGCATGCGTGCGAACCTACCGCTGCGGCCAATCCGCAATATCGCCGATCGCTATGGATAGCGCTTATCGTGAATGCGGGCATGTTCGTCGTCGAGCTTGTTGGCGGAGCTCGTTCCGGCTCAACCTCGCTGCTCGCCGATGCAGTGGACTTCTTCGGCGATGCCGCAAACTATGGCATCTCCCTGCTGGTCCTAGGTATGGCGATGCACTGGCGCTCCCGAGCTGCCCTATTTAAAGCGTCATGCATGGGCGCATTCGGTGTATTCGTGCTCGGCAAGACCGCTTGGAGCATATCAACCGGTACAGTGCCTGAACCGGCGACCATGGGCATCATCGGCGCCATGGCGCTTCTTGCGAATCTCTCGGTAGCGGGGTTGCTGTATGCGTATCGTTCAGGCGATGCCAATATGCGCTCCGTCTGGCTCTGCACGCGCAACGACGCAATTGGCAATCTGGCGGTGATGCTTGCGGCGGCAGGTGTGTTTGGCACGCAAAGCGGCTGGCCTGATTGGATTGTTGCGGCCTTGATGGGCGCGCTGGCATTGAGTGCCGCGATTTCCGTACTGCGTCACGCACGCGACGAGCTGGGCGGCAAAGCCGCTAAAGTGCACCAGCATCATCATGGTCATTCACACTGATACGGCTGTTGGAGTCGTGTGCATCGATTGCAATCGCAATTGAAAGCATATAAGACAAAAAGCCACACCCTAAGGTGTGGCTTTTTTATGTGCCTGCAAACGTGATGCTGAGGCTTCAGCGTTCACAGATTACCGAGCGAAGCCTCAGTCCGATCAGTGGAACTGCTCTTCTTCGGTCGAACCGGTGAGTGCCTTGACGGAAGACGAACCGCCCTGGATCACAGTGGTCACTTCATCGAAGTAACCGGCGCCGACTTCCTGCTGGTGCGACACGAAGGTGTAGCCCTTTTCACGCGCTGCGAATTCCGGCTCCTGCACCATGTTGACGTAGTGCTTCATGCCTTCGCCGCGAGCGTATGCGTGTGCGAACTGGAAGGTGTTGAACCAGTTGATATGGATGCCAGCCAGTGTGATGAACTGGTACTTGTAGCCCAGTGCCGACAGCTTGTCCTGGAATTCGGCGATCGACTTGTCGTCGAGGTTCTTCTTCCAGTTGAAGGATGGCGAGCAGTTGTACGACAACAGTTTGCCCGGGCACTTGGCATGCACAGCCTGAGCGAATTCACGTGCAAAGCCCAGGTCCGGCGTACCGGTTTCGCACCATACGAGGTCAGCGAAAGGAGCGTAAGCAACACCGCGGCTGATCGCCTGCTCGAGACCGTTCTTGACACGGTAGAAGCCTTCGTTTGTGCGCTCGCCAGTCAGGAAAGGCTTGTCGTTCGCATCGTGATCCGAAGTGATCAGGTTGGCAGCTTCTGCATCGGTACGTGCCAGAACGATGGTCGGCACACCCATCACGTCGGCAGCGAAACGTGCCGCGGTCAGCTTCTCGACGGCTTCTTGCGTTGGCACCAGAACCTTGCCGCCCATGTGGCCGCACTTCTTCACAGCTGCCAGCTGGTCTTCGAAGTGAACGCCTGCAGCGCCTGCGGAGATCATGTTCTTCATCAGTTCGAAGGCGTTCAGCACGCCGCCGAAGCCGGCTTCAGCGTCAGCAACGATAGGCAGGAAGAAGTCGACGAAGTTTTCATCGCCCGGATTGATACCGCGGGACCACTGGATCTCGTCAGCGCGTTTGAATGTGTTGTTGATGCGGCGAACCATGGTTGGGACCGAGTCGTATGCGTACAGCGACTGGTCGGGGTACATGGTTTCGGAGGTGTTACCGTCAGCAGCAACCTGCCAGCCGGACAGATACACGGCTTCGAGGCCGGCCTTTGCCTGCTGCATTGCCTGGCCTGCAGTGATCGCGCCGAACGCATTCACATAGCCCTTCTTTGCACCGCCGTTGATTTTCGCCCACAGCTTTTCAGCACCGGCTTTTGCCAGGGTATGCTCAATGTGCTGCGAACCACGGAGGCGGACGACGTCTTCAGCGGTGTAGTTACGCGTGACGCCTTTCCAGCGCGGGTTTTCAGCCCAGTCTTTTTCCAATGCTTGAATTTGCTGTTCGCGAGTTGCCATGGTTGTTCTCCTGAGGTGGTGCGGGGTAAATAAAAAAGAAAACTCGATGGGTGAATAATAGGCTCTTTTTTGCGAGGCAACAAGGTCTTATATAAGACATATAACTAAATATTTTTAGATATAAATCAAATACTTGTAGTTTTGATTTCGCGATATGAAACAATTTTTCTCAAAATGAAAAGATGGAATGATGCTGCGCGGCGTACCTTTTCACAATACAAAACGCAGATTTCGAATCATGAAAAGCTCGGACAATGGCATGCATTTCGCCTCTTCCGGCACTAGGACCCAAGTTCCTCCAACTCCACAACAACTTCTGTCAGTTATTCAAGACCATCAACTATAGAATTATCTTTGCGTTACGCATGAGGAAATGGTGGATGACCATGCAGATGTCCATGATGCACATCGTCAGCATGAGGATGACTTCCCTAGGATGCAAGGAGCCGCGTACCCATACCGCTTAGGCCGCTCCTTGACGCATACACATCCGTATTTTCTCGATATACATCACCGGCACTCACATTGAGGGCGGTGGTCGAGTCTCAAATCATGTTTTGGTCCGCGTCTCAATCAAGCTTTTGCCTTGCAACCAGTACGCCATCTGCATCGGCATAAATCCAGTCTCCCGGTTCGATCGCGACGCCGGCAATCATAACGCGAAGGTCACGGTCGCCGACGCCCTTACGGACGCTGCGCTGAGGATGGGTCGCCAGTGCGCGTACGCCGATATCGCAGGCATTGATTTCCTCTGAATCGCGGATGCAACCGTTGACGATGATGCCGGCCCAGCCATTTTTCTCGGCGAGTACACCCAGGTTTCCACCAACCAGTGCGCAACGCAAGCTGCCACCGCCATCGACCACGAGCACATTCCCGTTGCCCGGCATTTCAAGCGTTGAACGAACCAGTACGTTGTCTTCAAATACTTTCAGCGTGGTTGCCTGTCCCGAAAATGTCAGTTGCATGCCGAATTTCTGGAACACGGGCGGCAATACCGTCAGCGTGCCGTTGGCCAGTTTGTCCTCGTTGGCATCGCAGATATCACATGTTGCAAAAGTCATCGTCTCTCCTTCGGTTAGTAGTAAATCGAGCACCCGGATTGTAAGCGAGGATCGCAAACAAAAAGGCCGGCACTTGGGCCGACCTTTGCAAACATCAAATGCAGCACATTTACGTTCGTATTTTCAGACGGTGCTCGCCTGAGCGGCCGCCCTCTTGCTTTCCGTGTTATTCCCGACCCTGAACGCAGTCAGCAATGCGAGCCATTGGAACAAACCGATCCCAACGAATACCCATGCAGGATGTGAACCGTCCATCACGGCACCGAACATCAGCGGTGCGAGCGCAAGCCCGATATCGATACCTGAATAGACGACACCGTACACACGGCCCGTCGCATTCTTTGGTGCGGCAGCACGAATCAGCAGGTCGCGCGATGGACCTGCGATGCCCGCCCCCAATCCTACTCCGCCCATCAGCAACACCGCCATGAGCGGCGGTATTGCGCCGCTGGCAATGGTCATTGCAAAGATCCCGGAAGCTGTAAAGCCCATCGCGATGGTGCGCTCATGACGGGTGGTCTTCGCCGCGAGAAAGCCACCCCATAGCATGCCGGCAGCGGAGGCCAGCATGTACGCAGTGAAGCCGACAGTTGCAGTGGCCAGCGACATGCCATACAGTTCGTGCAAACCCGTGGAAGAAAAACTCTGCACACCACCAATCGCCATCGCGGTAATGAAGAAAAAGAGAAAGCACATCCACACCGCAGGTAAGCGCATAAAATCAAGCGCATGGCCTGTTTTGATAGCCTCAGTGTTATGCGTGGTTGTTATCGCATCACCGTCATCATCAGTGTCGAGAATCTTGCGATACACAAGGAGCAAGGCGAGCATGGCCAGCGGAATGCAAGCCGCTGCAGCAAGAGCGAAGCGCCATCCGAACCCCGCCGCCAGTGGCGCCAGGAACACCGGCGCCGCTGCCCATCCCAGGTTGCCGCTAATGCCATGCACCGAGAACGCATGTCCAAGGCGTGCCGGGGAGACGCGTTTGTTCAACAAGGTGAAACATGCCGGATGAAACACGCTGTTGCCAAGACCTGCCAGCATGGAGCCAAGCAACAGAAAGACGTAGTTGGGGGCGACTGCCAACACCAGCGCTGAGACTCCGAGACAGGCGAGACCGAAAAACAAGACATTGCGAGCCCCGATCCGATCCACCACAAAGCCTGACGCCGCCTGCCCTACTCCGGATACGATAAAGAACACCGTCATCAAAAACCCGAGTTCGGCATATGACAGGCCGAACGCCTCCTTCAACCAAGGGAATAAGGGCGCAAGGATCAGGTGAAAGAAATGTGACACACCATGCGCAAGCCCTTCCAGACTGATAACTTGCGCATCCTGGCGCAAGGTGGGTGTGGCGGTGGAAGCATTCATATGGTTTTCTCAAATTGAAATCGGATATCGGAATCGCGGCGCTGCCGGATCGAAATTGGTGTTGCTACTCAACACTCCTGAAAATAGTTTATGCAGGATTGCATCGTCTGTTTTAAGATAAATGGACAAGATTTGTCGCAGTTCCGACAGTTTATAGTTTGCTTCTCTTATCCTCATGGGTATCCAGGCGATCAAGCATACAAGGCTGCATCTATCCGGCGTGTCACCGACAGCCAGCCGACCGGTGCGCATGGTCGCACGCGATCTCAATGCATCGGAACTGTTGGCGGCGCATTCCCATGCCTGGGGACAACTTACCTATGCGCTCGACGGGGTCGTACGGGTGACGGTCCCCAATAGCACCTGGATCGTGCCGCCGCAACGAGCGATCTGGATACCACCGAAACTGGTGCATGAGGTCGCAACGCTGGAGAAGGCTCGCCTACGGGCCTTGTATGTATTTGCGGACGCCGCGCCATTCCGTAGTGAGGAATGCGAGGTCCTTGAAGTCTCCACATTGCTGCGCGAACTGGTCGTGGCTCTTGCGCAGGCCGATGCCGAAAGCCCGCGCGAAGCGATGTTATCGGCATTGATGCTGGACGAAATGCCGCGCCTGGCAACGCAACCGATACGGGTCGCACTCCCGGAAGATAAACGACTGAAAGCCCTGTGTGAAGCACTCATAGCGGAACCAGCATCGCCATTGTCCCTGGAGGACTGGGCCGGAAAAGTGGGTGCATCGAGCCGTACGCTGGCACGTTTATTTGAACGCGAACTTGGCATGGGTTTCACCCAGTGGCGCCAGCAAGTCAGGCTCGCCCATGCAGCGCCCTTAATCGCACGTGGCATGCCGCTGTCTCAGGTCGCTGACGAACTTGGCTACGCAAGTCAGTCGGCATTCTCGGCAATGTTCAGGAAGACTTTCGGACAGTCGCCAAGCGTGTTTTTTGCCCGCAATGGCGTGTAGCATGGCAGTGACGACGCCTTGAAGCGTCAACTGAACAAAATAAGAGCACCTATCAAAATGACGATGGCAAGGCGCGCCGACGAAGACAGTACAGGCGTAAGCTAGGAGGCCTCGGCAGCCCCAAACAACGCGGCAAGCGGCATTTTGATAGGTGCGCAAAAAAGCCCGGCAACAGAATACCTGCTACCGGGCTTTTGCTTCCACTAGCCGTGAAGCCAGTTAATTTCCCTATACAGCGACCGCTTCTTCCTTTTTCTCGAAAGCGAGTTCGCTGCCTTTTACCGAGACGGTGACCGTATCCTTCGGGCCGAAGCGTCCCTGGAGGATCAGCTTCGATAAAGGATTCTCGATTTCCTGCTGGATCGCGCGCTTCAACGGGCGAGCGCCATACACGGGATCGAAACCCGCCTCGGCAATCTTTTGTAGTGCCGCGTCGGAGATCTCCATATGGATATCCATCTTCGCCAGACGCTGCTCCAGCACCTTGAGCTGGATGCGTGCGATCGAGCCGATGTTCTTCGCATCGAGTGCATGAAACACGACCAGTTCATCGATACGATTCACAAACTCCGGACGGAAATGATTCTTCACTTCCGCCATCACCGCCAGCTTCACCACGGCCGGATCGCTGTCCTCCATCGCCTGGATTTTGTGCGAGCCCAGGTTCGATGTCATCACGATGACCGTGTTCTTGAAGTCAACCGTACGGCCTTGGCCATCCGTCATGCGCCCATCGTCGAGCACTTGCAGCAGGACGTTGAACACATCCGAATGCGCCTTCTCGATTTCGTCGAGCAGGATCACGCTATAAGGCTTGCGACGTACGGCTTCAGTCAGATAACCGCCTTCTTCATAGCCGACATAACCCGGGGGTGCACCGATCAGTCGCGCCACCGAATGCTTCTCCATGAACTCACTCATGTCGATGCGTATCATGGCATCTTCAGTATCGAAGAGGAACGCAGCCAGCGCCTTGCACAGTTCGGTTTTGCCGACCCCTGTCGGGCCAAGGAACATGAACGAACCATACGGGCGGTCAGGATCCGACAGGCCGGCGCGCGAACGGCGGATCGCATCGGACACAGCCACAATGGCTTCATGCTGGCCGACCACGCGCTTATGCAGCTCATCTTCCATATGCAGCAGCTTGTCGCGCTCGCCCTGCATCATCTTCGAGACCGGGATACCGGTTGCCCGCGAGACGACTTCGGCGATTTCTTCCGCACCGACCTGGGTGCGCAGCAACTTGCGCTCGGTCTTTTCCTGCTCCCCGGTGTCAGCTTGTTTAAGCTGGGCTTCCAGTTGCGGGAGCTTGCCGTACTGCAGCTCGGACATCTTCTGCCAGTCGCCCTTGCGCTTGGCTTCTTCCATCTGCAGGCGAACCTTTTCGATTTCTTCCTTGATCTGCTGGCTACCCTGGACGGCGGATTTTTCAGCCTTCCAGATTTCATCGAGGTCAGCGTATTCACGCTCCAGCTTCTGGATCTCTTCCTCGATCAGGCCGAGACGCTTCTGCGAAGCTTCATCCATTTCCTTGCGTACGGCTTCACGCTCGATCTTCAGCTGGATCAAGCGACGGTCGAGCTTGTCCATGACTTCCGGCTTGGAGTCGATTTCGATCTTAATCTTCGAAGCAGCTTCGTCGATCAGGTCGATTGCCTTGTCAGGCAGGAAGCGATCGGTGATATAGCGATGCGACAGCTCAGCCGCAGCCACGATGGCCGGGTCGGTGATGTCGACGCCATGATGCACTTCATACTTTTCCTGCAGACCGCGCAGGATCGCAATGGTCGCTTCGACGCTCGGTTCGTCGACCATGATTTTCTGGAAACGGCGTTCGAGCGCCGCATCCTTTTCGATGTACTTGCGGTACTCGTCCAGGGTTGTGGCACCGACGCAATGCAGTTCACCGCGCGCCAGCGCAGGCTTGAGCATGTTGCCGGCATCCATCGCACCTTCGGCCTTGCCCGCGCCGACCATGGTGTGGATCTCGTCGATGAAGACGATGGTCTGGCCTTCATCCTGGGCGATTTCCTTCAGAACGGCTTTCAGCCTTTCCTCGAATTCACCACGGTATTTAGCACCGGCCAGCAGTGCTGCCATATCGAGCGACAACACACGTTTGGACTTCAGGCTGTCAGGCACTTCGCCATTGACGATACGCTGCGCAAGACCTTCGACGATGGCGGTCTTACCGACACCGGGCTCACCGATCAGCACGGGATTGTTCTTCGTACGGCGTTGCAGGACCTGAATCGCGCGACGGATCTCATCGTCACGTCCGATCACCGGGTCGAGCCTGCCCGCACGTGCACGTTCGGTCAGGTCTAGAGTATATTTTTTCAGCGCTTCACGCTGGCCTTCGGCATCGGCGGAATTCACGTTACCGCCGCCGCGCACAGCAGTGATGGCGGCTTCGAGCGACTTGCGGGTCAGTCCGCTTTCGCGCGCCAGCCTTCCGGCATCGGATTTGTCTTCCGTAAGCGCCAGCAGAACCATTTCGCTGGCAATGAACTGGTCGCCACGCTTTTGCGCTTCCTTGTCAGCGAGGTTCAGCAATGCAACGGATTCGCGGCCGATCTGCACTTCGCCGCCGTGGCCGGAAACCTTTGGCAGGCGTTCCAACGCAGTCTTGAGGGACGTGGACAAGCCGCTGACGTTCACCCCGGAGCGCTGCAGCAGGGAGCGTGCGCCACCATCGTCCTGGTTGATCAGGGCATTCAGGATATGCACCGGCTCAATGTATTGGTTATCATTCCCGACCGCCTGGCTTTGGGCATCGGAAAGAGCCTCCTGCAATTTTGTTGTCAGTTTATCGAGACGCATAAGAATGTTCTCCAGAAAAAATCAATCTGCTAACAACATAAGGGCGAGTAACCACATTTCAAGAAAGGATGCTTGATCCTCGCTCAGGCAGGGTCGGGTTGCAATGGATCTACATCAAATTCAGGTAAGTTATCAGGCCGAAGAAGACCGGCTTCTGTTTCGGGCCTCGTTCAAGTCGGATGGCGGCCTGCATGAATTGCGCGCCTGGCTGACACGCAGACTGCTCAAGGTCTTGTGGCCGGCCATCCTTCAGGCGCTTGAAACGCAGGTCAAACTGGACAAACCGCAAGCCGCTCATGCGAGTGCCGACATTATCGGCATGGAGCACCAGGCATCGGTCGACCAGATTCGTGACAGCGGCAGTTTCAACAATCCCTATGAAGCCGAAATCCAGGACTTCCCGCTGGGCGAACACCCATTGCTGATTACGTCAGTCAACTTTGCCCAGCTTCCGGATCAGCCCATCAGAATCAATATGACCCCAGCGGATGGCCACGGGTTCGAACTCGCGTTCACGTTGGTCGTACTGCACGGATTTTGCTCCTTGCTGAAGGATGCCGTTCGACTAGCCGAATGGGACCTGGAACTGGAAATGCCAGGAGGGATGCTTGAAAACCCCGGCATCAGGGTGTTTAACTAGCAACTAGCGAACGCAGTGCTTGCCTGGAGAACAGTCGGAGTAACAATACGAAGCGTGTATGCAGCCTGCAAGACTACTGGCGGAAGGTTTGACGACTGGAAGAAGACCGCTTTCCTCCGAAAGTAAGAAGCGTTCCAGGAGGCAAATTATGCCGGGCGCTCCGGTTCGGTGGCATTACCGGACTCAATACCCCACTTTGCCAGGGCGCGATCATCGGTGACGCGGGCATCAACCCATCGTGCCCCATCCGGCGTCTGCTCCTTTTTCCAGAACGGAGCCTCGGTTTTGAGGTAATCCATGATGAACTCGCAGGCAGAAAACGCTTCACCGCGATGAGCGGAAGTTACCGCAACCAACACGATTTGGTCCAGTGGCTTCAGTGGTCCGACTCGGTGTATTACGAGCGCATCGATAATATTCCAGCGCGTTCTGGCCTGATCGACGATATCTTCCAGGGCCTTTTCGGTCATCCCCGGATAGTGTTCGAGTTCCATTTCGCTGACACCGGCACCGTCATTGATGTCACGCACGGTGCCAACGAAAGAGACGACAGCCCCGACCTGTGCCTGCCCGTCGCGTAAAGCTGCCACTTCGCGGGAAAGGTCGAAATCCTCGGTCTGGACGCGCACTGTCATCTTTTCAGCCCCCTGTGACCGGCGGGAAAAATGCGACTTCGCCACCCTCGCTGATGGGCGTATCGGCACCGGTCATCTGCTGGTTGAAGGCCATCCGCAATGCACGTCCATCCGCCAGCGCCTCCGCCCATGCACCGCCGCGTCGCTTCAGGAAGGCACGTACCTGACCGACGGTCTGCACCTCATCCGGCACACTTAGTGTTTCCTTGCCTGTGCCGACGGCTTCACGCACGCTGGCGAAAAAACGAAGTTCGATCTGCATGGTCGTCAATAAAGCAATTCGCTGAATGGAATGAACCGCACTGTATCACCGCTGGCGATGGTTTGCCCTGACGGATTGTCGATCAGTCCATCCCCCCACACCGTCGAGGTTAGCACGGCGGAGCTTTGATTCGGAAACAGTTCGAGACCGCCATTGGCATTCAGGCGTGCACGAAGAAATTCATTGCGACGATCCGCCTTGGGCCAGGAAAAATCGGCGCGCATGGGAACAGCCCGCGGACTTACATTGGTCACGCCTTGCAGGCGAAGAATGAACGGCCGGACAAACAACAGGAAGGTGACGAAGCTGGATACGGGATTGCCTGGCAGGCCCAGAAAGAACGCGGTCGAACCGCCACTGCGGTTGACCTCGCCAAAAGCCAGGGGCTTTCCAGGCTTGATCGCGATCTGCCACATATTGAGCCGTCCTTCGGCTTCCACCGCAGGCTTGATATGGTCTTCCTCTCCCACCGAGACGCCACCGGACGTGATGATCAGGTCGTGGTCTGCCGCCGCTGTCCGCAGGGTCTGACGCGTCGCTTCCAGTGAGTCCGGAACGATGCCATAGTCGGTAATTTCGCAGCCCAGGTTTTCCAGCAGTCCACGCAAGGTGAAGCGGTTGGAGTTATAGATTGCGCCTGGCTTGAGCGGTTCACCGGGCATCGCCAGTTCATCGCCTGTGAAGAACACGGCAACGCGTGGTTTGCGGATGACCGGCAAGCTGGCAAGACCCACGGAAGCCGCCAGTCCCAACTCCTGTCCGCGCAAACGAGTACCGACAGCAAGAATGACGCTACCAGCCTTGATGTCTTCACCGGTACGCCGTATCCATTCGCCGGGCTGCGGTGTGTGGTTGACTCTCACCATGTCGCTGCCAGGGATGGCGTCGCATTGCTCCTGCATCACGACCGCATCGGCTCCTTCCGGAATCATTGCGCCAGTAAAGATACGGGCGATGGTGCCGGGCTGCAAAGCCTGGCCTACCTGTCCTGCGGGAATGCGTTGCGACACTTTCAGTGTGGCGCTGCCGCTTGCACAATCCGCGGCGCGGACGGCATAGCCATCCATCTGCGTATTGTCCATCGGAGGGACATTCAACTGCGAGCTTTGCGCGGCAGCAAGTATGCGCCCGTTGGCGTCAATCGTTGGCAAGGTCTCGATGTCCGAAATCGGACGTGCTGCTGCGAGGAGAGTTGCGAGCGCTTCATTGGCACTCAGCATCGGTTTCTTTTCGGTCATGCGCGCACTTGCAGTCTGGATGGTGTGATGGGCCACGCGCGAAGCCGGCCCGTATGCCGATCACAATGGCGGCGGCTTTACATAGCCGCCACTACGGTTTGCCCTTTTTCTGAATCGTTCAGCCTGTACAAATAAAACCCACGAACGGATTGGAATCAAAGGCCGGTTCGTTCTGCAATGTAGGCTTTCATCTTTTCGACGTTTGCCGGCATTACATCAAAACGCTGCGGCAAGGCTTCGATATTTTCAAAGCCCACCGGACGCTCGGCATCGCGCCCCAGGGCCTCACGAATTGTCTCATTGAACTTTGCCGGCAATGCTGTTTCAAGCACAATCATCGGTATACCGGGCGAGAGATATTCACGCGCCACCTTGATACCGTCCGCTGTATGCGTGTCGATGGTAACGCCGTATTTCTCCTGTACATCACGAATGGTCGCAACGCGGTCGCTGTGTACCGATTTGCCGGACAGAAAGCCGTAGCGCGAAATTTTTTCGAACTCGCTGCCGTCGCTACCCGGTTTGCCTGAAAGATCAAAACCACCTTCGGTCTCCACTTTCTTGAACAAGGCTCTGACACGGTCCGCGTCGCGGTCCAGCAGATCATAGACGAAACGCTCGAAATTCGACGCCTTGCTGATGTCCATGCTCGGGCTGGTGGTGTGATAGGTCTCCGATGACTTGCGCACGCGATATACGCCGGTGCGGAAAAACTCGTCCAGCACGTCGTTTTCATTGGTTGCCGCCACCAGCTTGTCGATCGGCACGCCCATCATCCGCGCGATATGGCCGGCGCAGATATTACCGAAGTTGCCCGATGGGACAGTAAAGGAAACCTTCTGGTCATTGCTGGTGGTCGCACTGAGATAACCACGGATGTAGTAGACCACTTGCGCTACAACACGTGCCCAGTTGATCGAATTGACGGTGCCGATCTTCTGGCGAGCCTTGAAAGTCAGGTCGTTCGAGACTGCTTTCACCATATCCTGGCAGTCGTCGAATACACCTTCAACCGCGATATTGAAGATATTCGGATCTTGCAGGCTGAACATCTGCGCGGTCTGGAATGCGCTCATCTTTTTATGCGGCGACAGCATGAAGACACGAATGCCTTTCTTGCCGCGCATCGCGTATTCGGCAGCGCTACCGGTGTCGCCCGAAGTCGCACCGAAGATGTTGAGTTCCGCATCCTGCCTGGCCAGCGTGTATTCGAACAGATTGCCGAGCAACTGCATGGCCATGTCCTTGAACGCCAGTGTCGGTCCATTCGACAAGGCTTGCAGGACGAGTTTGGTGCCGTTCTTTTCTTCGAGCGTGCACAGCGGCGTGATTTGCGCCGGGTCTTCGCCCTTGCGCACATTACGGTAGATATCCGCCGTATAGGTCTTGTGCGCCAATGCCTTCAGGTCCGCTTCCGGGATATCGGTGGCAAACTTTTTCAGCACCTCGAAAGCGAGGTCTGCATAGGACAGTTTGCGCCACGCATCCAGCTCCGCGCCACTGATTTTGGGATATTCGGCCGGCAGGTAAAGACCGCCATCGGGTGCAAGACCGCCAAGAAGGATTTGTGAAAAAGATTGCGCCGGAGACTGACCTCGGGTGGAGACGTATTGCATAAGCTCTTGATAGTTTGGTAAGTGGGTGGCCCGCTGCGCCCTGGCGCAGCGTCCTTCACTCCCCATTATAACTGGCAGCCGGCTCCAGACAGCATTTCAGGCAGCGTGATGCAGCTTTTCCGGTGCGGCGGCAACGTGCTCCAGCATGTCGCGCACAAGCGCTCGCAGGCCGATACTGGCTTTCCAGCCCCAGTCGGCGCGCGCATAGGTGTCATCCAGGCTATGCGGCCATGTGTCCGCGATCGCCTGGCGGTGGTCAGGCTGGTACTGGATTCGGAAGCCTGGCAACTGCCGGGCTATTTCTTCAGCCAGTTCGCGCGGATTAAAGCTCAGTCCGGCAACGTTGTAGGCCGACCGGATACGGACCAGCTCGCCCGGCGCATCCATCAACTGAATTGTTGCCCGGATGGCATCGGGCATGTATATCATCGGCAAGGTGGTTTCCGGCCCGAGGAAGCAGGTATACCGCTCCCCCCGCTTGGCCGCATGAAAGATGGCAATCGCGTAGTCCGTGGTACCGCCGCCGGGCGGTGACTTGTGGCTGATGATGCCTGGATACCGGATGCTGCGGACATCGACCCCGAACTTGGTGAAATAGTATTCGCATAGCCGTTCGCCGGCCTGCTTGCTGATGCCATAGATCGTCGTTGGATCCATTACCGCCAACTGCGGCGTGTCGACGGCCGGTGTATGCGGACCGAAAGCGGCGATCGATGACGGCCAGAAGATTTTCAGGGGCTTGCCCGCTGCCCCACGCTCGCGCGAAAGTTCAAGTACATTGAGCAGACCGTTCATGTTCAGTGTCCATGCCTTGAGAGGCGCCTGTTCTCCCGTCACTGAAAGCAATGCCGCGAGCTGGTAGAGCTGGGTAATGCCGTAGGTGTCGACGATGGATGCTACCCGGCCGGCGTCCAGCACATCGATTGTTTCATAACAGGTCGCGCCGAACAGGCTGCGCGGCCCGATATCGGCGGCAATGACATTCTCAGCGCCATGCTGAAGAGACAACGCATCGACGAGTTCGCTGCCGATTTGGCCGTTGGCGCCGATGACGAGAATACGTTCCATTGTCTTGCTCCTTCAGTTCTTCAAAATGCCGAGTTCGCGCCCCGCCTGCCCGAAGGCCGACAGTGCACGGTCGAGTTGTTCGCGTGTATGAGCGGCGGAAAGCTGCACCCGGACGCGGGCCTGCCCCATTGGCACAACCGGATAAAAGAACCCGGTAACCAGGACGCCGAGGTCATACAAGCGCTGGGCGAATTTTTGTGCCAGCGGCGCGTCGAACAGCATGACCGGCACCACGGGATGCGTTCCCGGTTTGATCGTGAATCCGAGTTCGGTAATGGCGGCGCGGAAGTAAGCAGTGTTTTCATGCAGCCGATCGCGCAGTTCGGTGGAGCACGACAGCCGCTCAAGGACTGCAAGTGACGCACCGGCAATCGATGGAGCCAGCGTATTGGAGAACAAATAAGGGCGCGATTTCTGGCGCAAGGTCTGGACGACTTCCTTGCGCCCCGCGGTAAAGCCGCCCATTGCGCCGCCCAGGGCCTTGCCAAGCGTGCCGGTAATGATGTCCACGCGTCCCATGACGCCATGGTGCTCATGCGTACCGCGACCGGTTTTACCCATGAAGCCTGAGGCATGGCATTCATCGATCATGACCAGTGCACCGTAGCGGTCGGCAAGATCGCAAATCTTGTCGAGTTGGGCAATGGTGCCATCCATGGAAAACACGCCGTCGGTCACAATGATCTTATGCCGCTTGTCCGCCGCTGCCACCAGTTGCTTTTCCAGGTCCGCCATGTCGTTATGTTGATAACGATACCGTGCAGCCTTGCATAACCGTATGCCGTCGATGATGGACGCGTGGTTCAGTGCATCCGAAATAATTGCGTCATTTTCGTCGAAGAGGGGTTCGAATACGCCACCGTTGGCATCGAAGGCCGCTGCGTACAAAATGGTGTCTTCGGTGCCGAGAAAGCGGGAAATAGCCTGCTCAAGCTGCTTGTGCACGGTTTGGGTGCCGCAAATGAAACGCACCGAAGACAAGCCGTAACCGTATTTTTCGGTTGCCTCAACAGAGGCGCGGACCATTGCTTCGTCACCCGATAAGCCCAGGTAGTTGTTGGCACACAGGTTAATCAACTGCCGGCCGTCATCGCAGACTACTTCGGCACCTTGCCGGGACGCAATCACGCGTTCCGGCTTAAACAGACCTTGCTCGCGCAGATTCTCTAGGCCAGCCGCCAACCCTGTATAAAAATTCTCTTTTGCACCGCTAGTGGACATGCCAGCCTCCGCCTTTTGCCGTTTAAAGTTGCAGGAAACATTTTGCTATCTATGCGTCCCACCGTCTGCTACGATTGAGTTCACTGAAATTCATTAAATCCATTATTTCGAACTAAAGTTCAATATAACGGATATTAGCCAAGCCACTTCAACAATGCAAGAGTGTTAATGAAAAATATTGTTGCCCCTGGTGCGCCTCCTGAAGTTGGCGCGACCCTGCAAAGGATTCGACTTAAGCGCGGATTGACGCTGGATGACTTGTCACGCGCCGCCGGCGTGTCGAAATCCATGCTGTCGCAGATTGAACGCGAAAAGGCCAATCCGACGATTGCTGTAGCATGGCGGCTCGCCAATGCTCTTGGGATCGGCATTGAGGAATTACTCGCCACAAACTCCCGGGAATCGGAAGCGATCCATATTCTCGAACCGCACGAAACGCCTACGCTTCCCGGCCATCATTCCGGTTACGTGTTGCGCATCCTGGGGCCCATGGACCTGGCTGGGAAATTTGAATGGTATGAGCTGACGCTGGCGAGCAAGGGTGCGCTGAAGTCGAATCCCCATGACCCGGGTACCGTCGAGCACCTGACATTGTTGAATGGAACACTGGAGCTTGAGGTCGATGGCGTCGTCAAGAGCCTGAAATCCGGGGGTACCGCACGTTACGTGGCAGACAAGCCGCATGCCATTCGCAATACGGGGGCAGAGGAAGTGAAGGCCTTGCTGATCGTGATTCATCGCTGAGCGGAGGGCAATGCGATACCGTAATCGCTCGACTACATTTAATTCGCAATGCCCATATCGCTAGAAAGTAAAAAAGGCGCCTGTGTGGCGCCTTTTTTATGCAGAACTGAAACGACTTCTCGCTATTATTAGCTCAACTGTTCCAGACGAATCTTCGTTACCTCGCCCACCACTGTCGACAAGGTTTCAATCTTTGCAATTGCCGCGACGACGTTCTTCTCCTGCGTCTGATGGGTCAGGATGATGATATCGGCCTTGGTTTCGCCTTCTGCCGGCTCCTTCTGCAACATCGCATCAATGGAAATCGTCAAGTCCGCGAGAATGCGGGTGACATCGGCGAGTACACCCGGCTGATCCGCAACTTGCATGCGCAGGTAATAACTTGTCGTGACTTCCGACATTGGCAGGATCGGCGTGTCGTTCATCGCGTCAGGCTGGAACGCCAAATGCGGCACGCGATGTTCAGGGTCGGCTGTGGCAAGGCGAGTGATGTCGACCAAGTCCGCAATGACCGCAGACGCGGTCGGCTCCGAACCGGCGCCTTTTCCGTAATAGAGTGTTGCCCCAACCGCGTCGCCGTGTACCAGTACGGCGTTCATCGCCCCTTCCACGTTTGCGATCAGGCGTTTGGCCGGAATCAGTGTCGGATGCACACGCAGCTCGATACCCTTGGAGGTACGCTTTGCAATGCCGAGCAACTTGATGCGATAGCCGAGTTGCTCGGCATACTGGATATCGGTTGCCTGCAGCTTGGTGATGCCTTCGACGTGCGCCTTGTCGAACTGCACCGGAATACCGAACGCTATGGCGGACATGATGGTCGCCTTGTGTGCGGCATCTACGCCTTCAATGTCGAAGGTCGGATCGGCTTCGGCATAACCGAGACGCTGCGCCTCTTTCAACACCACATCAAAATCCAGGCCCTTGTCGCGCATCTCGGACAGGATGAAGTTTGTCGTGCCATTGATGATACCGGCCAGCCATTGGATACGGTTTGCGGTCAGGCCTTCACGCAGTGCCTTGATGATGGGGATACCACCGGCAACTGCTGCTTCAAAGGCGACCATGACGCCCTTCTCTTGGGCGGCCTTGAAAATTTCATTGCCATGAGTCGCGAGCAGCGCCTTGTTGGCAGTCACGACGTGCTTGCCGTTGGCGATGGCTTTCATCACCAGGTCTTTGGCAATGCCATAACCGCCGATCAGTTCAATGACGATATCGATTTCGGGATGATTGACGACCAGGTTGGCGTCGTTGACGACTTCGCACTCACCGTTCGTCAGTTCCCTTGCACGCTCGGTATTGAGATCGGCCACCATCGTAATCTGAATGCTGCGTCCTGCGCGGCGCGTAATCTCTTCCTGATTGCGCTTCAAAACATTAAATGTCCCGGAACCGACGGTTCCGATGCCTAGCAAGCCTACTTTGATGGGTTTCATAGCGAGTGTTGTCTGTGTTAAAAGCGGTGAATGTTGGGCGGTTCGTCCAGTGGCCAATGCCAAGGACCATCGCCGCACGAGAGCCTTCGGAAAACCACCCTGCCGTCCCTCATTGCTGAAGACATGTGGTTCGGCAGGCCCGGCATACCCGCCTTGGCGGGCGACGCCGGACTGACAGCGTCACGGACCGGCAGCCTCAGGCCGTGCCGTGGCGTTTTCGGTAGCCTTCAAGGAAGCGCGCAATGCGCCCCATGGCATCGGTCAGGTCGTCGGAGTTCGGCAGGAAAACGACCCGGAAATGATCGGGTGCGAACCAGTTGAAGCCGGTACCCTGAACGATCAGGACCTTTTCCTCGGCCAGGAGTTCATAGGCAAACTTCTGGTCGTCTTCGATCGGATAAATCTTCCGATCGAGTTTTGGGAACATGTAGAGCGCGGACTTCGGCTTGACGCAGGTGACGCCGGGGATTTCAGTGAGCAGCTTGTGCGCGAGATCGCGCTGCTTGAGCAAGCGCCCACCGGGTCCTACCAGATCATTAATGCTTTGATACCCGCCCAGCGCGGTCTGGATCGCGAACTGCCCCGGCGCGTTGGCGCACAGGCGCATCGACGCCAGCATGTTCAGGCCCTCGATGTAGTCCTTGGCCGGCTTCTTCTCGCCGGATACGACCATCCAGCCAGCGCGATAGCCGCAGGATCGATAATTCTTGGACAGACCGTTAAGCGTAAGGAAGAGCACATCATCAGCCAGCGATGCAATCGATGTGTGTTGTTCGCCGTCGTACAGGGTCTTGTCGTAAATTTCGTCGGCAAACACGATCAACTGGTGCTGGCGCGCCACGTCGACAATCTGCTGCAGCACTTCGACCGGATAGAGGGCACCGGTCGGATTGTTCGGATTGATGACAACGATGGCCTTGGTATTGGAGGTGATCTTTTTCTTGATGTCCTCGATATCGGGAAGCCAGCCGGACTGCTCGTCGCAGACATAATGCACGGGCTTGCCACCGGACAGGCTGACCGCCGCAGTCCAGAGCGGATAATCGGGCGCTGGGACCAGAACTTCGTCACCGCTGTTGAGCAAGGCATTCATGCCCATGACAATCAGCTCGGATGCGCCGTTGCCGATATAGATATCGTCAATCGTGACGCCTTCGATCTTCTTTTCCTGCGTGTAGTGCATGATCGCCTTGCGCGGTGCGAACATGCCCTTGGAATCGGTATAGCCGGCGGCATTACCCATGTTGATGATCATGTCATGCACGATCTCGTCGGGTGCGTCGAAGCCGAACACGGCGAGATTGCCGATGTTCAGCTTGATAATCTTGTGGCCCTCTTCTTCCATCTGCTTGGCTTTTTCCAAGACAGGGCCACGGATGTCGTAACAGACGTCTGCCAGTTTCCTGGACTTTTGAATCGGTCGCACTCGGTATATTCCCCGTGGTTTACGCATAACGGCGTGCAATGCTGCACCGCCAAAAGAACCATTTTGCCGAAAGCAACCCGTTTTATCAATGCGTACGGCCGCCTTTTAATCCGAGAAGGGCTACAATGCCCCTTCTTTTTCTTCTTGTTGTCGGAAATTTATGTCTTTTCGCGGGTCTATTACGCCATGAAGCTCCATTCAACTCCCACCCAACATTATCAGACCGTTACCGCTTATGACGAGCAAGGCGTTGAAATCAATGCCCGGCGCTTCAGCTACAGTCTAATCGTCATGCCGGAGACTCCGCCACAGGAATGGCAAGTCGTATCCTTCGACGCCCTGAGGGCAGAAGATTTTTCGCGGCTGGACGAAGTCTCGCCCGATGTTGTCATTCTTGGCACTGGCAGGCGTCAGCGCTTCATTCACCCTCGCCTGATTGCGGCATTGACTTCGCGTCGCATTGGCGTCGAGTGCATGGATAACCCGGCCGCATGCCGCACTTACAACATCTTGATGGGCGAAGGACGCAAGGTTGCTCTTGCGCTGATCTTCGACGAAACCTGATCCTGAAACCCGTACATTTCAAGCGGTATCCTGTGCGGCACCGTACCTGCCCCTATCAGGGGTGATGGCATCAGCACGATTGCCTTCTTGAAACTCTGCAAAGCACCTCCATATGGAGGCATATGGCAAACACCGCCGGAACAAAGGCGTCAATTTCGCGTCATGTTCGGAGAACAGACAGCGTGTTCCTCGATCAATATGATTATGCATACTTGATTTGTTACTGCACCCTATCCGGCAATTCGGGTTTTCGTGACATGTGGCATTTCAAATTGAATGAACATTCGATAACATCAGGGGTGTGGTCTTCATTACCAGTTGACCGCAGACGCACTAATCGTCGTCACAAACGACAAAACATTTGTACCAGGAGACCATTGTGGCTGAAAGCCCGTCCGCACTTAATATGACCGTACCCGATTTCTCGGCTGAAATGACCGGCGACCAGATGTTTCGCCTTTCCGATTACAGAGGAAAGAAACTCGTACTGTACTTTTACCCGAAGGACAATACGCCCGGCTGCACCACCGAAAGCATGCAATTCCGGGATCTCTATCCGCAGTTTCAAGAGGCCAACACCGAGATATTCGGTATAAGCCGGGACAGCATCCGTTCGCACGAAGGCTTCAAGGCCAAGCTTGACATGCCGTTCGAGCTGATTTCGGACCCTGACGAGACAGTCTGCAATTTGTTTGATGTCATGAAAATGAAAACCATGTACGGCAAACAGGCACGCGGCGTAGAGCGGTCGACATTTATCATTGACGGCAACGGGACATTGGTGAAAGAATGGCGTGGAGTGAAAGTGCCTGGGCACGTTGATGAAGTACTGGAGTTCGTGAAGGCTCTTGCGTAACCGCTGAACCCATTGAATCTAAAAGAATTTTCTCTTCGAAAGCCGTTTGTGGAAGAGGCATCAAGCCTCCCCCTCAAACGGCTTTTTTACTTCGCGTTTCTGCATTCCGGAACGCATCATCGCTCTGCCCGATCGCTTCCCTATCCTTTACCATTCTTTTCTCAGGTTGTATTGCACTCGTTTTTCCCAACCCGCTGTTTCAATCAACCCGCAACCCGCCGTGCAACCGTTTGGCCCCGACGAGTCGTCTATTCAATACATTTTTAGATTGAGGTCCTGATGCCACTGCCCAAATTACCGACAAAACCCGCAACAATGCTCTCCCCGCAGGATTACCCCAAGGCAGAGAAAGGCAAATCGGTAAAACCTGTGATGACGCTGGTTGAATCCGCTCCGCAAGTAATCGAAATTCCTCCTGAAGCACGCGCCAAAACAACTGAAAAGGCGCCCGCCGTAAAAAGTCGTACCGCCAAGCCGAAGGCCGCCGATAGCCTCGTTAAATCCAGTTCCAGCCGATTGGCCGGCAAGCTTGGTCTAACCAAGCTCTTTGTACTCGACACGAATGTGCTGATGCATGACCCGACGTCACTGTTCCGCTTTGAGGAACACGATGTCTATTTGCCGATGATGACGCTGGAAGAACTCGACAATCACAAAAAAGGAATGTCGGAAGTCGCACGCAATGCGCGACAGGTGTCGCGTTCCCTCGATGCACTTGTCGCGGGTGTTGCTGAACACGAGATCGAAGACGGGATTCCACTCGCCAAGCTGGGCAATAAGGATGCAAAAGGCCGCCTTTTTTTCCAGACCAGGCTGCAGAACGTGGAATTGCCGGAAGGACTACCGATCGGCAAGGCCGACAACCAGATTCTCGGCGTGGTTCGTGCCCTCGAGGGTCAGTACCCCGGTCGTCCAGTGGTGCTGGTGTCGAAGGACATCAACATGCGAATCAAGGCCCGAGCCATGGGTCTGCCGGCGGAAGAGTACCTTAACGACCATGTCCTCGAAGACACGGACCTGCTGTATTCCGGCATCGTGCAGTTGCCAGATGACTTCTGGAACAAGCACGCCAAGGGCATGGAATCCTGGCAGGAAAACAAGCATGGTACCGGCTATACGTTCTATCGTGTGACTGGACCGGTCGTCCCTTCCCTGCTGGTCAACCAGTTTGTTTTCCTGGAACCCAACAATGGCGAGGCGTCTTTCTATGGACAGGTCAAGCAGATCAACGGCAAAACCGCCGTGCTGCAAACTCTGCGTGACTACACCCATGGAAAGAACAGTGTCTGGGGCGTTACTTCTCGCAATCGCGAACAGAATTTCGCCCTCAATCTGCTGATGAACCCCGAGTGCGACTTCGTTACCTTGCTTGGTCAGGCTGGTACCGGCAAGACTTTGCTTGCATTGGCAGCGGGATTGGCGCAGGTACTGGAAACCAAACTCTACAATGAAATTATCGTGACCCGTGTCACCGTGCCGGTCGGTGAGGACATCGGCTTCCTGCCGGGCACAGAGGAAGAAAAGATGTCGCCGTGGATGGGCGCGTTTGACGATAACCTCGAAGTTTTGAACAAGTCGGATAATGACGCCGGCGAATGGGGTCGCGCGGCAACGCAGGATCTGATCCGCTCACGCATCAAGATCAAATCCATGAACTTCATGCGCGGCCGTACCTTTGTCAACAAGTTCCTGATCATCGACGAGGCACAGAACCTGACGCCGAAGCAAATGAAGACGCTTGTGACGCGGGCAGGTCCGGGCACAAAGATCATCTGCCTTGGCAATATTGCGCAGATCGACACACCTTACCTGACCGAAGGTTCAAGCGGCCTGACCTATGTGGTTGACCGCTTCAAAGGTTGGTCGCACAGTGGGCACGTCACATTGGCTCGGGGCGAACGTTCGCGACTGGCAGATCATGCGAGCGACGTGTTGTAACTGGCACGATTGGCACACCCAACAAAAAAGCCTGCACATGTGCAGGCTTTTTCATTTATAGCGTCGATTCGATTAAAGAATTTTTGTACCGATCCACCATGCAATTGCGGCTACGAAGGCAGATGCAGGAATGGTAAAGATCCAAGCCCAGACGATATTGCCGGCAACACCCCAACGCACTGCAGACATCTTGCGCGACGAGCCGACACCGACAATAGCGCCAGTGATGGTATGCGTAGTCGAGACAGGAATGCCGAGCGCGGTGGCGAGGAACAAGGTAATCGCGCCACCAGTCTCAGCGCAGAATCCACCGACCGGCTTGAGCTTGGTAATCTTTTGGCCCATGGTTTTCACGATGCGCCATCCACCAAACAAGGTGCCCAAGCCAATCGCCGCATAGCAGCTTAATACGACCCACATCGGGAGTGCATCCGTTGACGTTGAATAACCAGCGGCGATCAGCAGCATCCAGATAATGCCCATCGTCTTCTGCGCATCGTTACCGCCGTGGCCAAGGCTGTACATCGATGCGGATACCAACTGGGCGCGCCGGAACCACTTGTCCACACGACGTGGTGTAGAACGCACAAAGAGCCATGACACGACCACCATCATAATCGAGCCGAAAACGAATCCAAGCAGCGGCGACAGGACGATAAAGGCGATCGTCTTGATCAGGCCAGATGAAACAAGAGCGCCGGTTCCAGCCTTGGCGACTGCAGCCCCGACCAGACCACCGATCAAGGCGTGGGAAGAAGATGATGGAATGCCGTAGTACCAGGTAAGGATATTCCAGAAAATGGCGCCGACGAGCGCGCCAAAGACGACATAATGATCGACGACGGAAGGTTCGATGGTTCCTTTTCCAACAGTCGTTGCAACCTTCAATTGAAAGAAGAAAATTGCGACGACATTGAAAAACGCTGCCATTGCCACTGCGTGTTGCGGCTTGAGAACACCGGTCGAAACGACCGTAGCAATTGCATTTGCCGCGTCATGAAAGCCGTTCATGAAGTCGAACAGCAAGGCAAGCGCAATCAGAAACGCAAGTGTGTAAATGCTGATTTGTAGGGTTTGCATGAGATTTTTGTTGTGTTTAGATCCGTGCGCATAACGCGCCCGCACATCGACGTTTCCGAGCCAAGGCCGGCGGCGTAAGGTCGCCGTGCGGTTCCTGCGGACAATTACATCAGGCGTTTTCGACGATGATGCCTTCAATGATGTTGGCAACGTCTTCGCAACGGTCAGTCACGGTTTCAAGAATCTCGTAAATCGCTTTCAGCTTGATCAGATTGCGCACGTCCGGTTCGTCGCGAAACAGCTTGGACATTGCTGCCCGCATCACGTGGTCAGCGTCGGATTCGAGACGATCGATTTCCTCACAGATCCCAAGAATCTGCGTTGAATTGTCCATGTTGTGCAGCAAACCCACCGCAGCCTTTACCTTTTCCGTGCAGGCATGGCAAAGCTCGGCAAGCCGCTTTGCCTCGGGTGTAATAGCCTTGATGTCATACAGGGAAATTGTCTGGCCTGCATCTTCCAGCAAGTCCAGGATATCGTCCATGCGGGTGATCAGTTTGTGAATGTCATCGCGGTCGAGCGGTGTAATGAACGTCTTGTGCAAGAGGTCCAAAGTCTGGTGGGTTACCTTGTCCGCCTGTTTTTCGATGCCTTCAATGGCATGCACGCGGTTTTCGAGGTCGTCGAAATTAGTCATCAGGGCAACCATTTCCTTCGCCCCTTTTACGCACAGTTCCCCGTGCTGGACAAACAACTCGAAGAACTTGCCCTCATTGGGCATCAATCGTCCAAACATAATTGCACTCTCAAAAAGTCAAATTGTTAATGTTCTGGCGGCGGCAGACTCAAGTCGGCCGCCGAATGCCTATGTCTTTATTCGTTGTCGAATACCGCGTTGCCACCGGTATAGTTATCGAATTTGGTGTACTCACCCAGGAAAGTCAGCCGAACAGTGCCGATCGGGCCGTTACGCTGCTTACCAATAATAATTTCGGCAGTGCCCTTGTCCGGCGAATCGGGGTTGTAGACCTGATCACGGTAAATAAACAGAATAACGTCGGCATCCTGTTCGATAGCGCCGGATTCGCGCAAGTCAGACATCACGGGCCGCTTGTTCGGACGCTGTTCCAATGAACGGTTCAGCTGTGACAACGCAATCACGGGGCAGTTAAGTTCTTTTGCGAGCCCCTTCAAGTTTCGGGAAATTTCCGAAATTTCGGTTGCACGGTTTTCACCCGCGGAATTTGCGGACATCAACTGCAGGTAGTCGATGATGATGAGTCCGAGCTTGCCACATTGCCGAGCCAGCCGGCGTGATCGGGCGCGCAATTCAATTGAACTCAGTGCAGGAGTCTCATCAATGTAGATCTGGACTTCGTTCATCTTCTGAATCGCATGCGTGAGCCGGGGCCAGTCCTCGTCATTGAGGCGCCCGGTACGCAAGCGATGCTGATCCAGACGTCCGACCGATCCCAACATACGCATCGCGAGCTGGGCGCCACCCATTTCCATCGAAAAGATAGCAACCGGCAGACCGCTGTCGATCGCCACGTTCTCGCCGATGTTAATCGAGAATGCCGTCTTACCCATGGATGGACGACCCGCCACGATAACCAGATCGCCTGGCTGCAGACCCGAAGTCATTCGATCCAGATCGACGAAGCCGGTGGGTACGCCCGTGATGTCGTTCTGATTATCGCGGTTGTAGAGTTCATCGATACGTTCGACGACCTGCGTCAGCAGCGGCTGGATTTCCAGGAAACCCTGTGCACCCCGCGCACCCTCTTCTGCAATCGCGAAGATCTTGGATTCGGCTTCATCGAGAAGTTGTTTAACTTCTTTGCCCTGAGGATTAAAGGCCTGTCCCGAAATTTCGTCGGAAACCGTAATCAGCTTACGCAAAACGCCGCGGTCGCGGACGATTTCTGCATAGCGGCGAATGTTCGCCGCCGATGGAGTGTTCTGCGCAAGCGCATTCAGATAGGTAAGTCCGCCGACTTCGTCGGCCTTGCCGCTACCAGTGAGCGCTTCATAGACCGTGATGACATCCGCCGGCCTGGTGGCATTGATCAGCTTGACGATGTGCTGAAAGATGATGCGATGGTCATACCGATAAAAATCGTCTTCATGCACGAAATCCGCAATGCGGTCCCACGCGGCATTATCGAGCAATAGACCGCCCAAAACGGACTGTTCTGCTTCAATGGAATGTGGAGGAACGCGGAGCGCATCCAGCTGAGGATCGGTGCGTGTATTCATGGCGCGAATTATACCTTCTCGCCTGAAAGCAAGGCACGGCAGCTAGGGGAATATTCCGCGCAAGTGTGGCATATATATCCATATTACAATTCTTTGCCCAAGCATTTACTGCCTTGACGCTAACTGCCTAGGCATCTACATTGAGCACTTCCTATCCTCTTGCCAACTGCACGTGCCATGTCTCACCCATATAACCTGAAAACCTATACCTCGGCCGAAAGCATTGGCTATCTTTTAAAACGCGCTGGCGGTCAGCTCTCCGTTACACTCGATCGGCGTCTTGCCGAGTTTGATATGACGCATGCCCAGTTAGGTATTTTTATGAAGCTGCTTTCTAGCAACTTGAATACTGCTGCAGATCTTGCCCGGGAATTTGCCACGGACACCGGAGCCATGACGCGCCTCCTTGACCGGCTCGAAGAAAAAGGTTTTGTTCAGCGCTGCAGAAGTATTGCTGACCGCCGTGTCGTGGAAGTTACGTTATCTGAAAAAGGCCATGAAATGGCAGAACAGATGATTCAGGTTGCCGTCGATGCGCTGAATCATCATTTGCGCGGCTTTACACAAGAAGAAGTCGGTCAGTTTAAAGAATTCCTACGACGCATGATTGCTAATGCCTGAGCATCGTACGTCTTTTCTGTAACGCAACGAATCGTTCATATATCTAACAATACTCGTTGCCATGACGAGATTGATTAAGCAATTTTCCGGATACGCCAACCCGGGACATTATCCATGAGCATGCGGCTGGTCTCCTGCGCCGATTTTGCCCAAGTCGTTCCCAAAATACATTGGGTGCCACGATCTGCATAAATTAGCGCGGGTTCCATATTGGTGTGCGGAGAAGCGGGTCGATTTGGCGTGCAGGGCAAGGCGCGCGGAGCGCCGTGTGGCGGGCCACACAAGCGACAAGCAACGCCGCCCGGCGCGTCAAGGCGGCCCGAGGCGACAGTA
>NZ_JBHTDH010000027.1:0-55409 GCF_042666555.1 Herbaspirillum sp. GCM10030257 | reverse complement strand
GCACGTGGGTGGCGAAGTACAGCATCGGGGTGGCGACCACGCCGAGGTCAATCACATTGATGCCGGCGCGTTGCAGGCCCGAGGCCAGTGCGGCCGACAGTTCAGGGCCGGACAGGCGGCCGTCGCGGCCGATGACTACGGTCTGTTCACCTTTGCGGGCTGCAGCGGTGCCAAATGCCTGACCGATCCCGGCGGCAACATCCGCGTCGAGTGTTTTGCCAACGATCCCACGGATGTCGTAGGCCTTGAAGATGCTTTGAGAAAGAGAAGCCATAATTAACAGAGCCACAAAAACATAGAACTATACGGAAGACCGGCCGATGCTGCAGGCGCCATGTTCGCCTGAGGCGCGTTCGCCCGGAATGCTTTCGGCCGGACTGGTGGGACTACTTGTCACGCTGATTGCGCTGTGACTTTTTTTTTCTGCGAACAATCATCCAGCGCGGTGACCGGAAACGCACGATCCGCGCATACAGCCAGACGTAGCTGACAATGAAAAGCATGCATAGCGACATCAATGCCCAGGTATGACGCCATAAAAGCGTGGCCGGAATCACTGCCATCAGGGACAGTAGCCATAGATAGGGGGACGTCATGGCGTTGCGCAGGTTCAATGCGCGCGCATCGCGCCGGCCCACCGCCCACAACACCACGCGGCGGAAAATCAGGCTGTGCAGGTGGATGCCGTCCGGCGTCCCGGGCGACTGGCCACGCAGGAAAAGCCGGCGGTATGCGGAAAACAGCGTCTCGAATACCGGATAAATCAGCAGCAGCACTGCATACCAGGTCGACACTTCCGGATTGCGCATGACCAGCAGTACCGACAGTTCGCCCAGCATGAATCCGAGGAAATAGGCTCCGCCGTCGCCCAGGAAAATCAGCCCGGCCGGATAGTTCCAGATCAGGAAGCCGGCTGCCGCACCAGCCACGACCAGCGCCGCCACGACGATGAAGGTATCGTTGACCTGCAGCGCGACATAACCGAGCGACAGCAGCATGCAGATGCTGACGACAGTGGCCAGGCCATTGAAGCCATCGATGATATTGATGGCATTGGCAATCCCTGCGACGGCCAGCACCGTCAGCGGCAGGGCGATCCAGACATAGTGCAGCGACCAGACCGAATCGATCCAGTCTATCCGCTCGATGCGCGCATTGAGCAGGTAAAAGCCCATGACGGCAGCCACCATGGTCATCAACAGCCGGCGTGCAGGACTGACGTTTTTGGTGAAATCCTCGATGATGCCGCCGGCGAAGGCGACGGTCGAACAAAGCAGGATCAGCAGGATGCCCTTGCCGATATCCGGCGTGCGCAGCATGGCGATCCCTGCTGCGATCACCACGGCCAGGAAGATAGCTGCCCCGCCGATGCGCGGCACGGCGCGGGCATGCACCTTTTGTACGCCGTCGAGATCGTTGTCAAGCGCCGATCCATGCAGTCGGGTCTGCTTGATGATGAAGAGCGTCAGAAAGGCGGAAACAATGAAACTGATGAGAAAAGACGACATGAAAGATTAACAATGGCTACAGGCCGACGCTCTCAGGCCAGATATTCATGACATGGAAGCTGGCGTTGCTTAGCCGGGCGAAAGAAGGTGACAGTCTAAATTATTGCCATACGTTTATCACCTGATTTGGGAATTTTTTACTAATCTTTCAGGGACTTATCTGATTATCAACTTGGCGGCGAGGACGCCGCAAGACCTCGTTGCGGTCTTGCGGAGAAAGGAATTGCAGCCAGCCAAGACCCAAGCCTGTGAGGGTGGCCGCCGCGCAGGCGACGGCTCGCCATGGCCACGGCACCATGGGCCCGGACCATAGGCCCGCCGCAATGATCAGGATCATGCCGGCCAGCAAGGGGAAAGCGGCTGGACGGAGCCCCGTCCGGCCGGCATACGCAAGTAAAAGCAAGCAGTCGACCGTTACCCGCACCGTCCACAACGCTGCGGCGCCGACGATCCCGTTGGTGGCGACGGCGACATACAAACCGGACGCATACAAGGGCAACTCGACCAGATGGATACGGGCGGTCAAGCTCGAGCGCCCGGTCGCCTGCAGCCAGGCAAATGGCAGGTAGGCAATGGCATTGACGAAGATCCCGACCGCAACGATTTCCACCACGCGATAGCCATTGATGGCGAAATCTTCGCCCAGCCATAAGCGTAGTCCGTCATAGGCGCCTGCCGCTGCCAGCGCACACAGCGGTAGCATGAGTGCAGCCACCACACGAATGCCTCTTTCGTAGAGCCCGGTCAGCGCCGCCTCGCTCCGCGCGTCAAGCTTACCGGCGAACTTGGGAAACAGCACACCCGCCAGCGCACCGGGAATCACGAGCGTACGCAGCATCACCTCCTGCGAGGTGACATACCAGGCAACTGCCTTTGGCGGCAGTAAGGCAGCGAGGACGAAGCGATCCGAGTACACCATCAACGGGCCGATGATATTGGACACGGTGATCCACCCGCCTTCCTGAAAGAACAGTCGCATGCTGGATGGGCGAGCCGCCCCCAGCAGAATGCCCGGCTCGGCGCGCAGACACGCGAGCGCATGGGCGAGCAAGGCCAGCACGCGTCCAATGACGATTGCCGCGATCAGGCTATCCAGCGTCGGCGACACCAGCGCTGCCACGGCCGGAGCGGCATAGGTCCATGCACCGAACACAGTGCGCAGCAAGTTGACCCGCGCGAAACGGTGGACGCCCTCCAGTGCGCCGCGCAACCAGTTGGTGGCCAGTGTGACGGGAATGCTCCACGCGATCCACGCCCATCCTGCGGCTATTTCACGACCCAGGTTATCCGGCGGCAGGTAAGGCTGGAACAGCGGACGCAACAACCACAGCACCGCGCCGATCGTCAGCAAGCCGGGAAGCGCCCGCCACCAGAAAAAGCCACGCAGGATCGTCAGTTCTTCGGCCAGGTTTCCCTGGTCGGCCGCATTGGCGACCCGTCGCGTGACGACGCGGCTGAGACCGAAATCGAGAAAGCTGAAATAACCCACCAGCGCCCAGACGATGCCGAGCGCGCCAAGGCGCTCCACGCCGGCCGCATGCGCAATTACCGGCACCGATACCAGCGCTACCAGCATGGGAAGCACGTGCCCAAGCAGGTTGAAGGCAAAGAAGCGCAGGGTGTGCATGAAGAATGCGACTCAGGCCGCGATGGCCGATGGCGTGACGACCTGGTCGTAAAACGCGAGCGAGGTGCTGGTCATGTTTTCCCAGGTAAAGTGGCGGCTTTGTTCCAGTCCCCGAGCAGCGAGCGCCGCCCTCGCCTGCGGATCCGCCAGCAGTCCGTCGATAGCTTCCGCAATCTGCGCTGGCTGATGCGGGTCAACCTGCAGGGCGCCGTCGCCCGCCACTTCGGGCATCGACGACAGGTTGCTGGTGATCGTCGCGACACCGGCCGCCATGCCCTCCAGCACCGGCAGACCGAACCCTTCGTAAAAGGATACATAGGTGAACAGCAGCGCACCCTTCAGCAGCGCATGCTTTTCCGCTTCATTGATGTAGCCGGTGAGCACGATACGTTCGCGTAAGGGCGATGCCTGCACGTAGTGCAGTAGCGTGTCGTAATCCCAGCCGAGCTTGCCGGCGATGACCAGCTTGACTGCGGGATGGCGCGCGGCGATGCTTTCAAAAGCTTTGACCAGGCCCAGGATATTTTTACGTGGCTCGATCGTGCCCACATACAGGATGTACTGGTCGATCGCGAAGCGCTGTCGCAATCCATCCAGCAGCGTCGGGTCGGGCGGACTGGCGAGACGCGCCAGATCGGTGCCGAGCGGAATGATCTCTTCCGGTACCCGACTGGATGGGAAATAACGATGGAAGTCCTTTTTCGTCGATGCCGAAATGAAGAGCAGCCCATCGGCGCGCGGCAGGTGGCGGATAAAGAACTGGAAGAACTTGCGCTTGACCGGCACATGCAGTTCCGGAAACAGAAAGAACGACATGTCGCAAACTGTCACGATGCGCTTGAAGCGACCGAAGGATAACAACGGAAAACTGTAGTGCAGCGAATGAACGGCGTCGATGCCTCTGGCAAGTGCATACGCAGGAATCAATACCTGTTCGAGCAGTACCCGAAAGGCAAAGCGGCGGAACAAAGTTGCTTTCAGAGGCAGCACGACGGCAGCGGGAATGGCGCGCGTCTCGGCCAGCAATTCGCTGTCATCGTCCTGCACCAGGAAATAGAGTTGCCGGTCGCCCGACATGCTTTGCAGGCGGCGCACGTAGTTCACCGCATAGATGCCGACACCGGTTCGCTGCAGCGGCAATTGGGTGAGGTCGATCAGCACCTTTTTCATGGTTGCGCCAAACTCAGGGTTTGCGATCGAGCAGCGAACCGGTTGCGGCCGGGAGTTCGGCAGCGTGCTGCAAATTTTGCAGCGCACGGCGGTTGACCGCAACACGCTCCGCATCGCACAACCAGCCCCACTTGCCGAAGTACTGGACTGCGGAGCGGATATGCCTCAGCAGCAATGCGCTGTTCTTGTACGAACCCTTCTGGTAGGCATGGGTGATCGACACGCCGGGAAAATAAACGGTACGGGCAACGCGCCCGACACGACGCGACAGGTCCACATCTTCGAGGTACATGAAGAAACGCTCATCGAAGCCGCCGACCTGCTTCAGCACTGCACTGCGCAGGAACATGAAGCACCCGGACAGCGCCGGCACTTCCATGATGCGGTCATAATCGCCGCGTCGCATTTCATAGTGTTCAAGCCGTCCGCTCAGCCGGTACAGTCCCGGCAGGAAACGTCGCACCGTGAGGTCGACCGGATGCGGCAGCAACTTGCATAAATGCTGGCGGCTGCCGTCGGGGTAACGGATATCAGGCATGATGAGGCCGATATCCCGGTGCTGTTCCATGTAAGCAAACAGGGCAGGCAAGACTTCGGGGCCGAACGAGATATCCGGATTCAATACGACGTGATAGTCGACACCCTGCTCCAGCGCGGCTGCCATCGCAAGATTGTGCGCAACGCCAAAGCCGGGATTGTCCGGACGATGGATATAGTGGGCGCCGAATTGATGCGCGACAGCGGCGAGTTCGTCGTTACCCGAGTTATCGACGAGGTATAGTGCAATATCCATCGGCGTCGACGCGACGCTGCGCAACACCTCGGCAATCTGCTCGGGGTCGTTGTGGTAACTGACGACGGCACAACTAAGGCGCATGATGCTGGCTCGCTTGCAAAAATAATCTCGGGACTCGTGTTATCGGCATGAGGGTTTGCCGTCGTTCAGGCAAGCACCTTACGGTAAATCGCCAGCGTTTCCAACGCAAATTTGCGCCAGGTAAAACCTTCGGCTCGCTGGCGGCCTGCCGTGCTCAGACGGGCGTGCAAGGCATCGTCTTCAATCAGCGCGCGCATGTATGTGGCGATGCCGCCATCGTCAAGCGGCTCAACCAGCAGGCCTGCATCGCCTACCACTTCGGGCAGCGACGCACGGTTCGACGCAATGACCGGCACGCCGCAGGCCATCGCTTCCAGTGGTGGCAAGCCGAAACCTTCATACAGCGACGGGTACACGAACAAGCGTGCGCCCGAATACAGCGCCGGCAGATCGGCCTGTGCGACGTAACCCGGCAAGCGCACTTCGCCGCGCCGGATCATGTGCTTGAGGCTGTCGGAAAAGCTTTCCATCCCCCAGCCGTTCATGCCGACGATGACCAGAGGATAGCGCTGTCGCACCGCGTCGGGCAACTGAGCGTAGGCGGCAATCACGGTGGACAGGTTCTTGCGCGGCTCCAGCGTACCGACGGCCAGCAGGTATTGGCCGGGTTGCAGGCCAAACTGCTGCAGGACCGGCGCGCAGTGGAGCGGTGCCACCGGCTGGAATTCAGGCGACACGCCGAGCAGGACCGTCGTCACCCGCTCCGGCGCCACGCCGTAGTAGTCCATCACTTCACGCCGCACAAACTCGGAATCGACCATGATGTGACTGGCGCGCCTGACCACCGAAGGCATCACCCGGTTCATTTCGCGCACCCGGTCTTCCGGATGCGTCTCCGGATGGCGGATCCAGGAAATGTCATGCACGGTAACCACGGTCGGTCCCTTGAAGCGGAAAGCCAGGTAAGCCGGTTCATGGTACAGCGTGATGCCGTTGGCCTTCACGCCTGCAGAAAACCGCGTCTGCTTGAGAAAACGCGCAATCACGTGCGGGCGCGGCAGCAGCCGCTTGATCGCATTGTTGACCTGGCGGACTGCCGCCGGTGCCGCCGTACGCACCCTGGTATCCCAGGAAGTGCCGTAAAACAGCCATGGCTGCTGCGGCATCAGTTGCTGCATTTCGGCAATCAATCGATACGTGTACTGTCCGACACCGGTCAGCGGTCCCAGCAAAGGCACGGCGTTGATACCCAGTCGCACACCGGAGATCACGTCCGTGCGAAGCTGCTCCCGGGTAGGGAGCACTTGCTCGTCCTGAAACGGCGCGCCGGTTTTGTCACACAAGGTATGCACGCTTATTGTCCGATGCCAGCCGCATACATCCAGCGTAAGGTCTCTTGCAAAGGAATGGGATTGAGGTCGGGAACGATGCTGCGCAGCTTGTCGGGCGATCCAACCAGGGTCTTTACTTCAGACTGCCGCACGAAGGCAGGATTGACACGGACTTCAATCTGATAACCCGCGATTTCCTGCATCATCTCAATGATGGAACGCAACGAATAAGGCTGACCAGTGCAGACATTGACGGTTTCACCAGCGCAGTCATTTTCCAACAAGCCGTGGTAGGCATGCGCCACCATGCGCACGTCGGAAAAATCCCGCTCCACGTCGAGGTTGCCAAGTTCGATGACCGATGCATTGCTGGCGAAATGCGAAACGATCTTGGGCACCAGGAAATTCGGCTGCTGGCCGACGCCGGTGTAATTGAACGGACGCGAAATCACGATGGGCAAACGGTCGGACCAGGTTCGCACCAGGTGTTCCATCGCCAGTTTGCTGGCCGCGTAATGATTGACCGGCTGCGGCGGCTGCGTTTCGGCGATCACACCGGCAGTCGCGTTGCCATACACATTCGCACTGCTGGCGACCAGGACGCGTTTGACTGGCGTCCCCGTGTCGCCAATGGCTTGCAGCAGATTCATGGTGCCGATGACATTGACCCGATAGAAGGCATCGGCATCGGCATGGGCAACGAAGCTGATCGCCGCCAGATGCACCAGAAAATCCGGGCGGACCTTGTCGATCACGCGCCGGCAGTCATCCAGCGACGTGATGTCGAGCGTCGTTTCATGCGATCCGCGCGCGGCGCCAACCAGCGCGCCGCACACCGAATAGCCGGCCGCCTCCAGTTCCGCCCGCACATACTTGCCGGTGAAACCGTTGGCGCCGGTGAGCAGCACGCGGCCGCGATGGCCGTCTGCTGACTGATCCTGATTAGAAGGAGAACCCACGCTCGTTTCTCCGCAAGTCGGCCTGTACCATCATCTGGCACAACTGCTCCAGCGTTGTTTGCGGTTCCCAGCCCAGCTTCTGCTTGGCTTTCTCGGGATTGCCGATCAGCAGATCGACTTCCGCGGGACGATAGAATTTCGGATTCACGCGGACCATGATCTTGCCGCTCGACGTGTCGACCGCGGTTTCATTCTCGCCCGAGCCACGCCATTCGAGCTGCATGTCAGCCGCCTTGAATGCCATGGTGACGAAATCGCGTACGGTTTCGGTACGGTTGGTGGCCAGCACGAAAGTATCCGGCTCGTCAGCCTGCAGCATGCGCCACATGCCTTCCACGTATTCCTTCGCATAGCCCCAGTCGCGCTTGGCATCCATGTTGCCGAGCTCGAGCACGTCCTGCTTGCCGAGGCGGATCTTGGCAACGGTGTCCGTGATCTTGCGTGTCACGAATTCGCGGCCACGCAGCGGGGATTCATGGT
Organism: Herbaspirillum sp. GCM10030257; assembly: GCF_042666555.1. Lineage (NCBI taxonomy): Bacteria > Pseudomonadati > Pseudomonadota > Betaproteobacteria > Burkholderiales > Oxalobacteraceae > Herbaspirillum > Herbaspirillum sp. GCM10030257. Next base: position 47,517 of record NZ_JBHTDH010000027.1, on the reverse strand, counting down.
TGAACAGAATGCCGCTGCAGCCGAAGATATCGTAGGACTCGCGGTAGTTGATCGTGATCCAGTGCGCGTACAGCTTGGCGACCCCGTACGGGCTGCGCGGATAGAAAGGCGTGCTTTCGATCTGTGGAATCGCTTGTACCTTGCCGAACATTTCCGAGGTGGATGCCTGGTAGAAGCGAACCTTCGGATTGACGATGCGGATGGCTTCGAGCAGGTTGAGCGGGCCGATGCCGGTGATCTCGGCAGTGGTGGCCGGCTGGTCGAAGGACACGCCGACGAAGCTCTGCGCGGCGAGGTTGTACACCTCGGTGGCGCCGGTTGACTGCAGCAGGCGGATGCTGGCGCTCAGATCAGTCAGGTCGTATTCAACGAGGTGCAGCTTCGGATGCTTTTCGATGCCCAGTTCTTCAATCCGCCAGAAATTGACCGAACTGGTGCGGCGATAGGTGCCGTAGACGGTATAGCCCTTGTTAAGCAGAAGTTCGGCGAGATAAGCGCCATCCTGGCCGGTGATACCGGTGACGATTGCAGTAGATGGTGTAGTCATTGTTAAGCTTTATAAAGTCTGGAAATGAAAAGGGAATACCAACACGGGTCGGCAAATCTGCTCGTCATTGCATTTTAGAAACAGTGCTCGGAGCATCTGCACAAATTAATCGAGTTCAATGTTGTCGGTGATAACGGAAATCAAAGTTGCTTCAGAATTGACGCAGCAGTCTCATTCCATGAGGTTGTTTTGTACCGGCTCTTGATGGCATGCACCTTTGCCTCCAGCGTAGCCGGGTCAGTCGAATAGGTCTTGATCTTGTCAGCCCAGCCCAGCACGTCCCATGGCTCCAGATAGTCAAGGATATCACCGGCGATTTCCGGAATCGACCCCGCATTGGACGTCAGACAGAATTTTCCATGCGTCAGGCTCTCTGCGACCGGCAAGCCCCAACCTTCATACAGCGACGGGTATACGGTGAATGCGCAGCTTTCGTAGAGCAAGTCCAGGTCGGCGTCCGTCACACGGTTCAGCACAATGATCTTGTCGCGTACCCGCTTGTCTTGCTGGATGGTAAAAATGAAATCGTTGACCCGCCATCCCGGCATGCCGACGAACACCAGTTTCGGCAGGTCGGTCACGCCCTGCTCGATCAGGCGCACATAGGCGTTGTACAGCACCTGGTGGTTCTTGCGGATTTCAATGGTCGACACCATCAGGATGAAACGTTCCTGCGCGACGCGCTTGACCGCATCCGAATGCTGCTGTTCGTGGATGACCGGCAACATGTCGCCCAGGCGCACGACCGACATGTCGGGCACAGGCGTGCCGAGCTCGACCAGCAGCTTGCGCAGGTCCTTGCGCGTGCATTCCGAAATGCAGAAGATGTGGTCGGCAATCCATGCCATGTTCGAGAAATAATGCGCAAAGAACTGGTCTGCGCCTTCCGAATAGAAGTGCGGGAACAGCACCGGAATGATGTCGTAGGCGACGCAGTTGATGCGGAAGCCGATTTCCTTCTTCAGGCGATACAGGAACTCGATCTTGTTGTGATCCCAGTCCAGGCCCATGGTCAGGTAGGTATCGGTCTTGCGGATATTGGCCTTCGGATAGCTGGATGGCTCGTTCGCGACGCCTGCATTCGACTGCAGCGCCGGGGCAATGGCGTCCGGCGTCTTCCATTCACGGTAGGCATACGCGGCGATACGGCGCATCTTCATCAGTTTGGCCTTTGCCGCGAGCTGCTGGCGCACCGGCAATGCAGAAACGCACTTGCGAGCGATACGGCGCAATACCTGTTCGCTGCGGCGGGCAAAACCGACCTCGCCGGATGCTGCCGCGACCGGGGCGACGACCGGCGCCACCGTCGGCGCATCGGACCATACGCGGTTGAGGATGCGCCAGACCTCATCCAGCGGCAATTCATAGTAGGACAGCGTGCGCTGATCGAAGATGCAGGCACGCATCCGGCCCGGCACCATGTTCAGCAGCGCGCGGCAGCACTCCTGCTCCATGCGCACGATGCCCACTGCCGGCCGGGTCCAGTTGAACGAGGTCGTGAAATCGAACCAGATGGTTGGCTCAGTGTGAGTGGACACGGCGTTAGCGAGCATTGCAATCTTTCAGAACAACTTTGGAAATTTCCTTCAGGGTGTTTTCCCACAACAGGCTTTCGCGCCTGCGGCGGCTATCTTCACTGACCTTGTTGGGTGGAAGGCTGAGCAGCGACACGAGACGGCTCCGGAACGCCTGCGGATCGTCTTCGATGAAGACCCCGGCTTCATTGGCAAAATGTTCGAAGCCGCGAAAAGCGGTCGAGGTGCCGAGCACATAGGCGCCGGTCACCAGGGCTTCGGCGGTCTTGATATTCGAACCGCCACCGGTCGTGATCGGCAGCACGAAGACTTGCGTAAATTTGCGCAGTGCTGCTACGCCGATGTTATCCACCGGTCCGAACAGGATGCTGCGCGAGCGGTTGATGCTGATCCACTTGTTGAATTCCTCGGAACGATCGATGAGCTGGCACACGCCTCCGGCCACGACCATCTTGCGATCGGGCGGCAGGAAGGCCAGCGAATTGCCGAGCAGCGAAAAGAAACCGACCGCATTTGGCAGGTGGGCGCTGCTGATATAGGTGGCGAAGGGTTCTTTCGGCACAATGGCGCGCCAGCCTTCGACTGACTGCGGATCGACATCCAGCTTGCCCACGCCATTGGGCAGCAGCACCACATCGTCGCGACCGCCAAGTTGCTGGAATTTGACGCGATCCTGCTCCGACACCGCGAAAGTGATGTGTGCGCTGCGCACCAGTTCGATTTCGATCTGGCGAATGCTGTCACTGATGAGGCTGACATAGTCCTGCGGCGCCTTGATCTTGTGCAGCACTTCTTCTTTCATCTCGTATTCGATGTTCTGAGACGAAAAGATGACGCGCGGCGCAGGGCCTGCTGCTTCCGATGATTGGGACGCAAGGATCTTTTTGACGACCGGCCAGAAATACGGCTGCTCCAGCTGCACATAGTCGTAGCCGCCGGTACGGATTTTCGACGCGAGCTTGTCGTAGATGACCGGATCTTGCGCGACGTGCAGCGCCGACAGGTAGTCGTAGACCGCGTAGTCGAACTCCTTGTTGATGGTGACGGCCAGGCTGCCCGGCAGCGGAATGTCGGTGCTCTCGTAGTACTGATAGCCGCCTTCCTGAAAAAACGACACCAGATCGACCTCGATCCCAGCCCTTGCGTATTCCTGCTTGATGTGGAATGTCCGAAGCTGTCCGCCATGGCGCGGCTCGACGATCGGATAGTTCGCCAGCATCAGTATTTTTATCTTCTTCATCGTATCCCGATTGATTTTGTACGAGCCTGAATCACAGCCCCTATCAATTCAATACTGCTCCCTGCCTGCCCTGGCCGGCAAGCGTCTCTGTCCTGCACACTATGTGCTGCTATCTTGTTGCTGTGTGTGTTGCCATTGCATCGGCAACGTGCGCAGCGGCCGAACCGGGCCGCGCGATGCTGATCTGCGGGTTGAGCCATGCGCAGCCGACAAACTCCGGCTTGCTCAGATTGGTCACCGAAAAGACCAGTGCCAGATCGCGCCATTCATAATTATGGACGAGGTGCGTATCTGTACTTTCCAGCGCGGTCGCAATCGAATAAGTCCCCGGCCCCAGGTTCAGCGGAAAATCGACCCGGTAAGTGATCACTTCGCCCGCTGCCACTTCATGCAAGGGTTGCCTGGTCAGATCGGTATTGGTTCCGTAAATCGCCTGACCCAGCCTGTCCTTGATCATGTAGCCCAGCACCAGTCGCGGAATCGCGGCATGGATCTTGACCTTGACCTGCAGCGTGACGGGCACGCCGACATCGAGCACCTCCTGCGCTTCGCCACGTTCATTGAGCAGGGCAATATCGATGACGGTTGCCTCGCCGGTGCCGGAAATCGTCTGCACCTTGCCATCGGCAAGCACCTGTTGCTGCAGGTTCAGGTTGGCATTTTCCCGCTCCGCCAGCCGGGCGTTATAGTAATCCATCACCTCTTCCGGCGCACCTTCCTTTACCAGTCGCCCGCCGTCGAGCAGGATGGCTCGGTCGCAGATCGACTGGATTGCGTTCTTATCGTGCGAGACGATCAGCAGCGTGGTGCCGGCCCTGCTGTACGAGCGAATGCGGTCGAAGCTCTTGTGCTGGAAATAGGCATCGCCGACCGACAGCGCTTCATCGACGATCAGCACATCCGGCCGCTTGGCGGTGGCGACGCTGAAGGCGAGCCGCATCTGCATGCCGCTTGAGTACGTACGTACCGGCTGGTCGATGTAGTCACCAATTTCAGCAAATGCTTCGATATCCGGCATTAGCTGGGCAATTTCCTCGACGCTCAGTCCAAGCAGCTGACCCGACATGAAGACATTCTGCCTGCCGGTGAAATCAGGATGGAAACCCATGCCGAGCTCCAGCAACGCCGCCACCCGTCCGGTGATTTCGACGCTGCCGGTAGTGGGCTGCGTGGTCCCGGTGATCATCTTGAGCAGCGTGCTCTTGCCGGCGCCATTGATGCCGATGATACCGACCGCCTCGCCCTGCTCCAGGTTGAAGTTGACCTCGCGCATTACCCATTTCAGGCGATGCCGTGGCCCGCCGAAGGGAAATACCCATTCTACGAGGCGCGACCAGTGATTGTGGTACTGCTTGTAGGCTTTACCAAGGTTTGAAACGCGTATCCGGCCCATCAGAGTTCATCCACGATTTCGCCGACGCGCTTGCGGAACAGGCGCATGCCAATGACACACAGGAGCACGGCCAGCGCTGCGGGAATCAGCAGCGTGCCCCACTCCGGCCATTGTCCATGCACCAGGATGTTTTGATAGGCGCTGACGAGGGGCGCCATCGGATTCAGGTTCAGGTAAGGACGCACTGCTTCGGGCAGGATGGACGCCGGGTAGACCACCGGTGTAAACCAGAACCAGAATTGCAGCAAAACGGCGAAAAACTGACCTACATCACGAAAAAAAACATTCAACACGCCGACAATGATACCAAGGCCAATTGCGAACGCGATTTGTATCGCGAGCACAGGAAAGACCGCTATAAAGCTGATTCCCGGAAATGTGCCGGAAAACAGCAAAAACAGCACAAACAGGCTGAAAATGATCACAAAGTTGATTCCCGCATTGAGCACCACGATAATCGGCAGGCAGATGCGGGGGAAACTGATCTTTTTGATCAGATTGGCGTGTTCGAGGAAGACGTTTTGCGCCCGGCTGACAATTTCGGCAAACAATCCCCAGGTGAGGATGCCCGCGCACAGGTAGATGCTGTACGCGAACCCGTTGTCGACACCCGGCAGGCGGGTCTTCATGACCTGCGAAAAGATGACCGTGTACACCACGATCATCGCCAGCGGATTCAGAACCGTCCATGCTGCGCCCAACAGCGAATTGCGGTAACGCGACTGAAACTCCCGCTTGACGCTGCCCGATATGAAGCCGCGATAGCTCCATATCGAACGCAACATGCTTACTGCCATTATTGAACCCTGCCGTATATATCTTCAAAGCGGACGATATCATCCTCGCCCAGATAGGAGCCGCATTGTACCTCGATCAGGGCCAGTTCCGTGTCGCCGACGTTGGTCAGGCGGTGCTTGTTGCCGGCCGGGATATAGGTGGACTGGTTGGCTTCCAGCGTGACGGTCTGTTCGCCATTGATGACTTCGGCCTTGCCGGACACCACGACCCAGTGTTCACTGCGGTGGTGATGCATCTGCAGCGACAGGGAAGCACCCGGCTTGACCGCAATGCGCTTGATCTTGAATCCCGGCGCGTCCTGCAGCACCGTGTAAGTGCCCCAGGGACGAGCCACCGTGCGGTGGTTCTTGTGCGCTTCATGGCCGCTGGCCTTGAGGCGGTTGACCACTTCCTTCACTTCCTGGCTGCGCGACTTGTCGGCCACTAGCAGCGCGTCTGGCGTATCGATCACCAGCAGGTTGTCGAGGCCGATCACCGCGACCAGACGATCGGTGGTCTGGATATGGGTGTTGCGGCTGTCGATGACGATGGTCTGGCAATCATTATTGGTATTGCCCTGCGCGTCCGCCGGAATGGCTTCCGCCACGGCTTTCCAGGCGCCGATGTCGCTCCAGTCAAAATCGCCGGGGATCACAGCAATGTTTTTCGCCTTTTCCATCACCGCGTAATCGATCGAAATGTTTTCCAGCGCAGTGAAGCTGGCGGGCAGTTCCATCTTGTCGCCGTCCGGTTTGGTGCTGTTCCAGACTTCGCGTGCCGATTCGAGCAATGCCGGGTTGTAGGTCGCAAATGCATCGAGGATGGTGCTGGCCTTGAAACAGAACATGCCGCTGTTCCAGACGAAGTTGCCTTCGGCCAGCATGCGGGCTGCATTCACGGCGTCCGGCTTTTCGACGAAGCGCTGAACGACCTGTGCGTGTTCGCTGACCTTGTCGCCCATTTCGATGTAGCCAAAACCGGTTTCCGGGCCGGTCGGCTTGACGCCGAACAGCACGAGAAAACCATCTTTCGCGAGGTTTTCCGCATGACGCACCGAGGTGTAGAAGGATGGCGTGTCCTTGATCAGATGGTCGGCCGGCATCACCAGCATGCAGGCATCGGGTTTCTGCTGGACCGCCCACAGCGCGGCAAGCGCAATCGCCGGCGCGGTATTGCGGCCGGACGGCTCAAGCATGTACTGTGGCTTGACCTGCTGGTCCGCCAACTCATCCTTCGACAGAAAATAATAATCGCGGTTGGTGACGATCAGCGGCTGCGTATTGCCGGACACTTCGAGCGCGCGCTCATGCGTCTGCGTGAGAAGACTCTTGCCGCCGCCGATGCGCATGAAAGGCTTTGGATGCGCTTCGCGCGAAACAGGCCACAGTCGGGTGCCGGCGCCGCCGGAAAGAATAATGGGGATCAGCATAGTTTTTTTCTCACAGTGTTAATTCGTTGAGGCTGACGACAGAGCCAGTAATTGAAATTCAACGCCATCCGGCATCGCCATAAATCATTCCAGGCACAGTTTCAGCGCCTCATCCCATGCGGGCAAACGGCAGAACCGCTCCGTCAGCCGCTTGCAGCACAGCACCGAATTTGCGGGCCGCTTTGCGGGTAGCGGGTACTCGTGCGTACTGATCGGCGTGACCATTGGCTTTTTATTTAATGACCAGTGCGCAACAATAGTCTGGGCAAAACCGTGCCAACTGGTTTGACCTTGCGCAGCAAGATGATAGACACCGCTGTTTTGGCGCCACAGGTCATGATCCAACCCACCTTTGCCGCCGGCAGTCTGTAGGTTTGCCACAACAAGGGCGCTCGTGTCCGCGATGGTACGACACCATGTCGGCGCCCCGTGTTGATCTGCGACAATACGGAGCTCTTCCCGCTCCTGCGCCAGTCGCCGCACGGTCAGCAGGAAATTCTTGCCGCGCATCCCGTACACCCAGCCGGTACGCAAAATCAGGTGCGGTATGCCGCTGGCCTGCACGGCTTGTTCGCCGGCCAGCTTGGTGCGGCCATAGACATTGGCAGGCGACGGCAAGTCATCCTCGCTGTACGGCCCATCCTTGGAACCATCGAACACATAATCGGTTGAATAATGGACCATGGCGGCGCCCAGCCTGCGCGCTTCCTCGGCCATCACACCGGGCGCCTCGCCATTGATGCGCATTGCCAGCTCCGGTTCTTTCTCGGCCTGATCGACGGCCGTGTAGGCAGCCGGATTGAAAATCAGGTCGGGCCGCTGCGTCCGCACGACATCGCGCACCTGATCGAGGTCGGACAAGTCCAGTTGACTGCGGTCCAGCGCGATCACCGTTCCCAGAGCCTGCAGGCTGCGCTCGAGCTCGTAGCCAACCTGGCCGGTCCTCCCTGTCAGCAGGATCTTCATGGATATACCTCTGCATCCAACAGCAGACTGCCGTGACGATCCTTCTCGGACAATACCGGGGCAACCTCAATCGGCCATTCGACAGCAATCGACGGATCATCCCATGCGATGCAACGCTCGTATTCCCTGGCCCAGTAATCGGTGGTTTTATACAAAAATTCGGCGGATTCGCTAAGGGTCAGAAACCCATGCGCGAAGCCGGCCGGGACCCACATCTGCACCCTGTTTTCCGCAGACAGCAGCGCTCCCACCCATTGTCCGAAGGTGGGTGAGCTGCGCCGAATATCGACGGCCACGTCGAATACCTCACCCGCAACCACGCGCACCAGCTTGCCCTGTGCCTGGCTGATCTGGTAATGCAGGCCGCGCAGCACGTTGCGCGCGGAACGGGAGTGGTTATCCTGCACGAAGCGTACCGACTGGCCGCCATTGACCAGTTCGGCAAACGCGCGCTCGTTGTAGCTTTCGAAAAAGAATCCACGCTCGTCGCCGAAGCAAGCCGGCTCAATGAGCTTCACATCAGGAATGGCTGTCGAAATCACACGCATGGTCAGAACACCTTGTCGTTAAGGATATGCATCAGGTATTCGCCATAACTGCTCTTGCTAAGCGGCTGTGCGAGCGCTTCCAGTTGCACCGGACTGATGTAGCCCTTGCGAAACGCGATTTCTTCGGGGCAAGCGACTTTCAGGCCCTGCCGCTTCTCGATGGTGGCAATGAACTGCGCGGCATCGAGCAGCGATTCATGCGTGCCGGTGTCGAGCCAGGCCATGCCGCGCCCCATGACTTCCACGTTCAGCTGACCGAGATCGAGATAAGCCTGGTTGACATCGGTGATCTCGAGTTCGCCGCGCGCCGAAGGCCGGATGCCGGCCGCAATATCGCAGACCTGGTTATCGTAGAAATACAGTCCCGTCACCGCGTAATTCGATTTTGGCAGCTTGGGTTTTTCGACGATGCTGACCGCGTGACCGGCACCATCGAACTCCACCACACCATAGCGTTCCGGGTCTTGCACGTGATACGCGAACACCGTGGCACCTTGTCCCTGCGCGGCGGCTTTGCGCAACTGTTCGTCGAATGCATGGCCGTAATAGAGGTTGTCGCCCAGGATCAGCGCCGACTGCGCATTGCCGATGAATTGACGCCCGATAATGAACGCCTGTGCCAGACCCTCGGGCGCGGCTTGGACCGCATACTCGAAATTGATCCCCCACTGGCTGCCATCACCCAGCAATTCCTGGAAGCGCGGCGTATCGGCCGGCGTTGAAATGATAAGAATCTCGCGTATCCCCGCCAGCATCAGGGTGCTGAGCGGGTAATAGATCATGGGCTTGTCGTACACCGGCAGCAGCTGCTTGGAGGCTGCCAATGTGACCGGGTAGAGGCGTGTGCCGGAGCCGCCGGCCAAAATGATGCCCTTGCGTGCCGTCATCATGCGCGCAGTCCTTCCCCGTCAACTGCCTGGGCAATCCGGGATGCTTGATGCAGGTAAGCGCCGGACAGGACATTCTGCAGCCAGTCGCCGTTGTCGAGATACCACCGCACCGTCTTGCGAATGCCGCTGTCAAAGGTTTCCGCCGGCCTCCAGCCCAGTTCACGCTCGATGCGGCTTGCGTCGATGGCATAGCGCCGATCATGTCCTGGCCGGTCGGTGACAAATGCAATCTGATCACGGTAGCTGGCAGGCTTCGCTGCGAGTTGGTCGAGGATGTCACACAGCGTATGCACCACCTCAAGATTGGTTTTCTCGTTCCAGCCGCCGATGTTGTAGGTTTCACCCGTGACACCCGCTGCCAGTACACGGCGGATCGCGGTGCAATGATCGCCGACATATAACCAGTCGCGCACATTGGCGCCATCGCCATAGACCGGCAGCGGCTTGCCAGCCAGTGCGTTGGCGATCATCAATGGAATCAGCTTTTCGGGGAACTGGTAGGGACCGTAATTGTTCGAACAGTTGGTCGTCAGCGTCGGCAAGCCATAGGTGTGGTGGTATGCGCGCACCAGATGGTCCGATGCTGCCTTCGATGCGGAATACGGACTGTTTGGCGCATATGCGGTCGTTTCGCGGAAAGCCGGGTCGGCCGGACCAAGCGAGCCATAGACTTCATCGGTCGACACGTGCAGGAAACGGAAACTGTCGCGCTGCGGCGCCGGAAGTGCGGCATGATAGACGCGCGCGGCTTCGAGCAAGGTGAAGGTACCGTTGATATTGGTGTTGATGAAATCGGCCGGACCATGGATGGAACGGTCGACGTGGCTTTCCGCGGCAAAGTGAAGGATTGCCCGGGGCTGGTATTGCTGCAACAGGTCCGATACCAGGCTTGCGTCACCGATATCGCCTTTTACGAAGATGTGACGAGGGTTCTGCCGTACGGACAGCAGGTTATTGAGATTGCCGGCATAGGTCAGCTTATCGAGGTTGACGAGGGGTTCGTCACTCGATGCCAGCCAGTCAATTACAAAGTTGGAGCCGATGAAGCCGGCACCACCCGTCACTAAAATCATGCAGAATCCCGGAAGTGGGTGAATTTGAGTAAACCCATGATTTTACTCGAATTTAATTATTAAAATCGTATCTGGGCAGCGGGTATTTAAACAGGATTCGCTCGTTACTAGGGTAAGGGATTGTTACGACACCCTTCCTTTGCTCTACCTTTGACCGCTTTTTACAGCCATGAAGCCGGTTCTGCCTGTGGGCATGTTGCAGGCGGGAAGCAGGCCGATTTCCCTATAATGCGAAGCCGAAGCACGACCAAAGTGTGGTCGTTCCAGCACATTTTTGCCAATCAAACAACAAAGTACTATGCCAACTTATGCAATCGGTGATCTTCAAGGATGCCGCCCCAAACTCACCGAACTGCTGGACAAGATCCGGATTACCTGCCCGGACCCTCGCCTGATTTTTGTGGGCGACCTGGTTAACCGGGGTCCAAATTCACTCGAGACTCTACGCGAAGTACGTGCTCTCGGCGATACCACAAATGTGGTACTTGGCAACCATGACCTGCACTTGCTGGCGGTTGCCAACGGAATTCGCCCGCAGCATCGCTCCGACACACTGGATGATATCCTTGCTGCGCCGGATCGAGATGAACTGCTGGACTGGCTGCGGCACCGCCCGCTTGCCATCCTTGAAAACAATCACTTGATGGTACATGCCGGCGTGCTGCCGCAATGGACCGCAGAACAAACCGTTGCCTTGTCACGCGAAGTGGAGGCCGTACTGCAGGGACCGGACTGGGTGGAATTTTTGCGCCAGATGTATGGCAACCAGCCGGCACGCTGGGACGACGGGCTGGAAGGTGCGGACCGCTTGCGCTGCATCATCAATGCGCTGACACGTATCCGATTCTGCGACGCGGCAGGTACGATGGATCTGACGACGTCCAAGGGGGCCGAAATCGAGCTGCCGGGTTTCATGCGCTGGTTCGACGTCCCGGGCCGCAAGACAGAAGATGTGACGGTGGTTTTCGGGCACTGGTCCACACTGGGATTGATCATGCGACCCGATGTCATCAGCCTTGATACCGGTTGCCTCTGGGGCGGCAAACTGAGCGCGGTCTGCCTGGACGACCGCAGCATAGTGCAGGTCGATTGCCCGCAATACCAAAAGCCGGGTTCGATTTAACAAATCAGTGAATACTTGACACACTCCCCCCTCCCAGCCTTCCCCCTGCCAGGGGGAAGGAGCCGGCTCTTTAGGCCTTAGGCAGCAGGGGCCGGACAGCGCTACGAGGCCTTTTCCGCCGGACTCGAATCTACGGTCCCGGTCAGGCTCCATTCCCTCAAGGCGCCGGCAACAGAGCGATGCGCCAACTCGGCGATGTCGCGTCGATGCGAACCAGGCGGTGTTTCAATCGGCGGCAACATGGTCAGGCGTGCCGTCATGCCGCCGGACTTGAGGACGGTCACCATGCTTTGCACAAAGGTCATCTCGCCGATGAAATCCGCCGCAGGATGCAGACGCCCTGCGCTGTCGGTGTAACGCACCGCATAGGGTTGCACCGGCACCTCAGCTTCAATCGCGGCCTCAAACAGGTTGGCATGAAAAGGCAACACCTCCCCTTGCGCCGATGTCGTCCCTTCGGGAAAAAAGGCAACACGCTCGCCCGAATGCAGACTGCTCACCAAGCCTTGATAGATCCTGCGCACATCACGCAATTTTCCGCGCGAAATGAAGATCGTTCCGGTCTTTTCGCATAGCCACCCGATCAGTGGCCAGTCCCGGATATCGGATTTGGCGACGAAGCGACAAGGCTCCAGCGAATTGATAACGAAGATATCGAGCCAGGATATGTGATTGGACACAATCAGTGCGCGTGGCGCGGCGGTGACGGCATGCGGCTGCTCGATGATGACGCTGATTCCCGACAGGCGAACCAGCTTGGCGGACCAGCGCTTGATGCATCCCTGGCGCCCGGCATGATCGAGAAAGGGAAACACGAACGCGCACGTGGCGAGCCCCTGGAACAGGTGCAACACCACGCGCAACAGACGCAGACCAAGCATTCCGGCGGGCCGTCAGCGACTGAACGCGATATGGCCACCAACGATGGTCACCTTGACCTGGCCCGTCATTTCGTAACCAAGGAAAGGCGTATGTTTGCCCTGGCTGGCCAGCGCCTTGGCATCCACCTTCCAGCGCGCCGCGGGATCGAATACGCAGATATCCGCGGCACTGCCTACGGACAGCTTGCCGCAGGACAGTCCAACAACGCTGGCCGCATCCGAGGTCAGTTTTGCGATCGCACGCGATAGCGGACGCTCTGATTTGTCAAGGCATTCATCAGCCCACTTCAGCGCCAGCGGCAGCAGCAACTCAAGACCGGTTGCACCCGGCGATGCCTCGCCGAATGGCAACAGCTTTTCATCGTCGTCGACCGGTGTATGGTCGGAGCAGATGACATCGACGGTGCCGTCACGCAGCGCCTCCCGAATGGCGTCTCGGTCGCGTGTCGAGCGCAATGGCGGGGTCATGCGGGCATTCGAATCAAAGAATCCGATGTCCACATCGGTCAGGTGAATATGGTGAGCCCCGACGTCGCAGGTGACTGGCAAGCCCTCCTTTTTGGCCGCCCGCACGAGGTCGATACCGGAAGCCGAGGACATGCGGCACAGGTGAACGCGTGCGCCGGTGGCGCGCATCAGTTCGAAAATGATGTGCAAGGCGATGGTTTCGGACATGACCGGCACACCGGACAAGCCGAGGCGCGATGCCACCGGTCCGCTGTGAGCGATGCCCCCGATACCGAGATGCGGATCCTGGGGACGCAGCCATACCGTGTAATTGAAGGTCTTCGCGTACTGGAGCGCCCGCAGCAGCACGGTGGTATCGACAATCGGCTCTTCCGCCTGCGAAAAACCGATGCAGCCGGCTTCGGTCAGTTCCGCCATCTCGGTCAGCGAATGGCCTTTCAAGCCCATGGTCAGCGCACCGAGGGGGTAGACATTCGCCTGGTTCAAACTCTTGGCCCGGTACTTCAGCATTTCAACCAGGCCAGGTTCATCGAGTACCGGGTCGGTATCCGGCGGGCAGATCAGGCTGGTCACGCCGCCCTGCATCGCAGCCTGCATTTCGGATTCGAGGGTGGCCTTGTATTCGTACCCTGGTTCGCGCAGTCGTGCGCTCAGGTCGACGAGCCCGGGCGCCACGATCATGCCTGTCGCGTCGATGCTTTTATCTGCGGCAAAGCCCGCAGGCACCTGTCCAATCGCGGCGATCTTGCCGTTATCGATATAGACATCGTTTTGCGCATCAATGCCATTGGCCGGGTCTATCACGCGGCCATTCTTGATCTGGAGTTTCATGAATTAATTTCCTGCCAAAATGCTCATCACCGCCATGCGCACCGCAATGCCGAAGGTCACCTGCGGCAGGATCACTGCCTGCGCGCCGTCGGCTACCGCCGAGTCGATTTCCACACCGCGATTCATGGGGCCCGGGTGCATCACGATGGCGTCCGGCTTGGCAAGCGCGAGACGCTCCGGGGTGAGGCCGTAGCTCTTGAAGAATTCCTGCGCGGAGGGCAGCAATGCGCCTGTCATGCGTTCATTCTGCAGGCGCAGCATGATGATGACATCGACGCCCTTCAAGCCTTCATTCATGTCGGTGAACACACGCACACCAAGCTGCTCGAGTCCGCCCGGCAGCAAGGTGCGCGGACCGATGGCACGCACTTCCGGTACGCCCAGCGTGGTCAATGCATGAATGTCGGAACGGGCGACACGGCTGTGCAGGATATCGCCGACGATCGCCACCGTCAGGTTGGTGAAATCCTTTTTGTAATGACGGATGGTGTACATGTCGAGCAAGCCCTGCGTCGGATGCGCATGGCGTCCGTCGCCGGCATTGACCACATGCACGTGAGGCTGATTGGTATCGATCAGGTGCTTGGCGATCAGGTAAGGCGCGCCGGACTGCGAATGGCGCACGACGAACATGTCGGCATGCATCGCGGCGAGGTTGTCGATGGTGTCGAGCAGCGATTCGCCCTTGCTGGTGCTCGATGCCGAGATATTGAGATTGATGACGTCGGCGGACAGGCGCTTGGATGCGATCTCGAATGTCGTGCGAGTGCGCGTCGAGTTCTCGAAGAAGAGGTTGAAGACGCTCTTGCCCCGCATCAGCGGCACCTTCTTGACTTCGCGGTCGCTGATGCTGACGAACGACGACGCGGTATCGAGGATGTGGTTGACGACTGCTTTCGGCAGGCCTTCAATGGTGAGCAGGTGCTGCAGCTCACCATGTTTATTCAATTGCGGGTTATGCATGGTCCACCGTCAGGGAAAACCGGCCGTCGTCGTCGCGGCCTAATACGAGTTGCTGGTCAGGAGTCAGGGTTACGGTTTGCGCGACAAAATCGGCTGCAATTGGCAGTTCGCGTCCACCGCGATCGACCAGCGCGGCAAGCCGGATGCGCGCCGGACGTCCGTAATCGAACAGTTCATTGATCGCGGCGCGCGTGGTGCGCCCGGTGTAGAGTACATCGTCAACCAGGAGAATGGTTGCGCCTTCCACCTCAAACGGGATCTGGGTCGGTTTGACCTCGGCATGCAAGCCCTTCTCCGCATAATCGTCGCGATAAAAGGAGACGTCGATGAAGCCGAGACGTCCCTGCCCCTCGAGTTTCAGTTCCGTGGCAAGACGTTCGGCGAGCCATGCGCCACCGGAGTAAATGCCCACGATGGCGACATTGTCGGCATCGCCCAAGCCGGCTTTGACACTCTCGGCCAATTGCCGGTACAGGGCTTCCGCGTCTAAATTAAGATTCGGCATATTCGTCAAAGTATTGTTGCAAAATGATTGCGGCAGCGGCATCGTCGATCACTTCTCCGCGACGCTGCGATAGTACGGCGGACGAGTAGCGCTCATCCACAAGCACGACGGGAAGACCGAAGCGGCCATGGAGTTGATTGGCGAAACGGCGGCAACGCGCCGTCATCTCATGCTCGGTACCGTCGGGATGCGTCGGCAGCCCGACTACGCAGCGTTGCGGTTGCCACTCCCGGATAAGCGCTTCGATGTCGGCAAACCTGGCGTCGTTGGTGGCGGAGGTAATGACAGCCAGCGGCTGCCCTTGTTTAAGCAGGCTGTTGCCAATTGCAACGCCGATCCGCTTGAGGCCAAAATCAAACGCCAGTACCGTTTCCACTGTCAGGCATGCCCCACGTCGCCGGTCAGCATCATGGGGTCGATGCCAAGCAATTTCATGGCGGCGAAGAAACGTTGTTCCACCGGAAGATCAAAAATGATATGGGGGTCGGCGCGGACCGTCAGCCAGCCGTTGTGGGCGATTTCCTCTTCCAGCTGCCCGGCGCTCCAGCCGCAGCAACCCAGGCTGACCAGCAGGCGGCGCGGGCCGTCACCGGAGGCGACCGCTTCCAGCACATCTTTGGAAGTGGTCAGCGCGATCTCTTCGTTGACCGGCAACATCGATGAAAATCCGCCGTGCGGCGAATGCAGTACAAAGCCGCGTTCAACCTGGACGGGTCCACCAAACATGACCGGCTTCTTGTCGACCGAAGCAGCACCGAGTGCATATTCAGGATCGAGTTCAATGCGCTCCAGCAGCACGTCCATGGTCATGTCGGTCGGCTTGTTGATGATCACCCCGAGCGCGCCATTATCGTTGTGCTCGCACAGGTAGACTACCGTGCCGCCAAATACCGGATCGAGCATGGAAGGCATTGCGATCAGGAAATGGTCAGCCAGGTTCAGCCCGGTGTCGGCGCCTGTTTCGGGCGCATCCGAAAATTCGGCCGCGCTCCGGGCAGCCCGGGCTCTGGAGGACGATATGCGTGCTTTACTGGGTTTCACCATGATGCGCATTTTACCAGTTTTGCCGTATGCTCCATCCCGATCGCCTCTCAAAAATCTTCCCCCTGTACGATCAAAGGTCTTCGATGCAAGAGTTCAACAAGTCTCTGGTTTGGTTCCGCCGCGACCTGCGCAGCTTCGATCACGCGGCGCTCTATCATGCACTGAAGCAAAGCCGCAGCGTCTATTGCGCTTTCATTTTTGACAAGGACATTCTCAACTCGCTGCCCCGGCAGGATCGCCGGGTGGGCTTTATTCACGCCAGTATCTTGGAACTGAACACCGAACTGCGTCTTCTTGGCGGCTACCTGATCGTGCGGCATGCCCCCGCTGCGCAGGACATCCTTGCACTGGCTGAGGAATTGCAGGTCGATGCGGTATTTGCCAACCATGACTATGAACCGGCTGCGGTGGCGCGCGATGCCGCTGTCGCCCGCGCGCTGGAGCGCGACGGAAAGGTTTTGCGTACTTACAAGGATCAGGTGATATTTGAAAAAGATGAGGTGCTGACCTTGTCCGCAAAACCATTTGCGGTCTTTACGCCGTACAAGAATGCATGGCTGAAGAGATTGCATGCAGCGGATGATGGTTTTTACCTGAAGGCCTATCCGGTCGAAAGCTACGCCTCCCGGCTGGCACCCTCCGATAAGCATGCACAGGTGGTAATACCGTCGCTGGCGACCCTCGGATTCGAACCGGTCGATCTTGCCCAATTCGGCATTCCACCCGGCATGTCAGGCGGCGAGGAATTGTTTGCGGAATTCAGGGACAAGCTGGGCCATTACGATGAAGCCAGGAACTTCCCGGCAGTCCAGGGCACTTCGTATCTTTCGGTGCATCTGCGTTTTGGGACGGTATCGGTACGCGGGCTTGCCAGACAAGCGGTGGACGCGATGCGACAACCCGGCACTGGCAACGGCGCGGCTACCTGGCTATCGGAACTGATCTGGCGGGATTTCTATTTCATGATCCTGCATCATCATCCACGAGTGGCCGAGCGAGCGTTCAAGCCGGAGTACGACACTATTCGCTGGGAAGACGGCGAGGCGGGCGAGGAACTGTTCAACGCATGGTGCGAGGGCCGCACCGGATATCCGCTGGTGGACGCGGCAATGCTCCAACTGAACCGAACCGGTTTCATGCATAACCGTCTGCGCATGGTCACCGCTTGCTTTCTGATCAAGGACCTGGGCATAGACTGGCGCCGTGGCGAGCGCTATTTTGCGGAGCAGCTGAATGACTATGACATGTCGGCCAACAACGGCGGCTGGCAATGGGCATCGTCGTCCGGTTGCGACGCCCAGCCTTACTTCCGTATTTTCAATCCGATTACCCAATCAGAAAAATTCGATGCGCAGGGCAAGTTTATCCGGCGTTACCTGCCGCAGCTTTCCCGTGTCCCCGACAAGTGGATCCATGCCCCATGGTTCGCACCCACGGCGGTCTTGCGTGATGCCGGCCTGGTTCTTGGTACTGATTACCCGTTCCCTCTCGTGCAGCACGACGAAGCGCGGCAACGCACCTTGCAGCGGTATGCGGTTGTGAAGAAAGTGAAGACTGAGGCCACTCCGATAGAAGAAGACGAGTGAGGGTGTGGCGACGTACGCCGATTAGCTGCATAGCTGATCAGCGGGTACGATGCTGCACGTGGCATATTGAAAGGCTCGTCAAACAAAAAGGCCCGCATAAATGCGGGCCTTTCTTCACTTGCGCCAAGCGGCGCGGTTACAGATGGCGCTTACTTCAGGAGACGGTCGCATCCTTCTTCACAAAACCCGCGATCAAGCCAAGCAACTGGTCTTCCTGGTAAGGCTTGCCGAGATACTCGTTGACACCGAGCTCCAGCGCATAGTTACGATGCTTGCCCGCAGTACGCGAGGTGATCATGATGATCGGAACATGCCTGGTACGTTCGTCGCCGCGCACATTGCGTGTCAGGTCGAAACCATCCATGCGCGGCATTTCGATGTCGACCAGCATGACATCCGGCGTGATCGACTGCAGGTGCTCGAGCGCGTCCACGCCATCCTTTGCCAGCACGACCTGATACCCTTCGCGGGTCAGCAGACGCTGGGTGACACGACGCACCGTAAGGGAGTCGTCGACCACCATCACAATGCTTTGCGTACGCAAGCCCTGTACCGGTCCGCTCTTGGGCGCGGACGGCTCGTGTGCAGATATTTCCGCAACTGCACCCATCGCTTCAGGGGCGTCCGATGCCGTGATGCGCGGCGCACGGAGGTTTTCCTGCGCCGCACGCTGTGCCAGCGGAACCGGGTTGAGGATCAGTACGATGTCGCCGGAACCCAGCACGGTAGCGCCCGCGATACCGATCATGCGTGATAGCTGAGGGCCGATGTTCTTGACCACGACCTCCCGGTTACCCATGATTTCGTCGACGTGCACGGCGACCCGATCATTGCCGCTCTTGAGGATCAGCAAGGGAGAATAGTGCTGAGACACGGGCGACGCCTGCTTATTACCGAGAAGCGAGGACAAGTAATGCATTGGCACGCGCTGACCTTGCCAGATAACAGCACCTTCGTTATAGGCGGCCGCCAATGCATTGGTCTTGAGTTGCTGTACCTGCTCGACCAGCACCGATGGCAGTGCATACGTCAGGCCACCGGTCGAGATCAGCACCACCTGTGTTACCGCCAAGGTTAGCGGCAGGCGGATCGTGAACTGCGTGCCCTTGCCGGGTTCGGTCCAGGTGGTCACCCGTCCGCCCAGCGCGGCCGCTTCCGAGCGCACAACATCCATACCCACGCCACGTCCGGCGAGTTCGGTGATTTCTTCGGCAGTCGAAAAGCCGGGATGGAATATCAGGTCGGTCACTTCGTCATCGGACAAAGGCGCCTCATTGGTCAGCAAGCCGATCCGTTGCGCCTTGTCGCGAATACGACCGAGGTTGAGTCCCTGGCCGTCATCCGAGAACTGGATCACGACTTCGTTACCTTCCTGGCGCACTTCCACCAGCAGTTCGCCGGTTTCGTTCTTGCCTGCAGCACGGCGCGCATCGCGTGTTTCCACGCCGTGCACGATCGCGTTACGCAACAGATGTTCGAACGGGCCGGTCATCTTTTCAAGAACGCCGCGATCGATTTCGACGGCACTGCCGCGGATATCGAGGTTGACGCGCTTGTCGACTTCCTTGGCGGCTTGGCGGGTGACGCGGAACAGACGCTCGGAAATGCTGGCGAACTGCACCATGCGTACGCGCATCAGGTCCTGCTGCAGGTCGCGTGTCAGGCGTGCCTGGATCGACAGGTCACCTACCGCGCTGTCGAGTGTGCGGCTCAGGTTCTGGTGCACCGAGCCGACGTCATTGACGCTCTCGGCCATCATGCGGGTCAATTCCTGCAGGCGCGTAAAGCGATCGAACTCCAGCGGATCGAATTCACGATCGGCGGAATGCGCCATGCGCGAGGTAATCTGCGTTTCCGCCTGCATTTCGATTTCACGCAACTGATCGCGCAAACGGCTCACGTTGTCGGTCAGTTCCGACAGCGATTGTTTCAAGGTCCCGACTTCCGTTTCGAGCTTGGAACGCGAGATCGAAACTTCACCGGCCTGGTTCACAAGGCGGTCGAGAATGTCTGCCCGTACACGGACCAGAGGAGCGGGCACCGCAGCGGATGTGGCGACGGCCCGGTTTGCCAGCGGCGCAGGCATCGCCGGGTTGACGGACGGAACCGGCATCAGCGGCGAAAGTACAACCGGACCAGGACTGACAGCATGCTCCGCAGCGAGCGGCGTCACGTCATTAGCGGGAGCTTCGGCACCCGGTGTAGCGGCAGACGCTGCGACAGAGGGATTCTGCAGCAGTTCGAACATATGCTGTGCCTGGTCGTAGCGGATCAGCAAATCTTCCAGCGCAAGCGGCTCGGGAGTACCCAGATGCATGATGTTCTCAATGCGGGTCTCCATATCGTGCAGGTGCTGGCCGAGGTTCATCGCACCGGCCATGCGTGCACTGCCCTTTAGCGTATGCAACAGGCGCAGCACCGACTGCGGCGCGGCGATGCTGCTGCCCTGCTCCTGCCAGCCGCGCAATGCGGTACCCATTTGCGGGAACATGTCGCGGCCTTCTTCCAGGAAAACTGGCAAGAGGTCGGCATCCAGTTCATCACGAATGGCGAGCGATGGATCGGCTGCCAGTTCGGATTCGGCGCTTGTGCCTGCGAGCGACGCAACGGGCTGGGCGACGGCCGCCAGTGTCAACACGTCCTGCGTTTCCGCAGGCTGCATATCGACAATGCTGTCAATGATGTGATCAAGTTCGGGAATCAGCGCGCTGTCGCTGTCCTCCAGCGCCGACATATCTTCAAAGGTGTCCGCTTGCGGCAATTCCAATTCCAGTTCAGGGACTGGAAGCATGTCGGAGGGTGTGGACGGCAGATCCTGCGTGTCCGACAGTTCAGCCACCTGCGAGCGCAGTTCGATATCGCGCCGCAGGTTGTCCAGGATGCGCACATAATGCGGTTCGTCAGCCGGCATTTCGCCAAGAGAAAACTTTTGCAGCATCGCTTTGAGGCGCTCGATAGTCTGCTCAAGCGTGTCGTATTCGTGCAGCTGCAGGTGCACCGGGCGACGCATCAGGAATTGCAAGACCTTTTCCAGCGCGTGGGCGACTTCATGCAGCGACATGAAGCCTACGGTTGCGGAGCTTCCCGCGAGCGAATGTGCGGCGTGGACCGACTGCACGCTCACTTCGCGGTCCGGCTCATGACGCCATTCGGCAATATCGTGTGCGAGAACACGGACCAGTTCATCTGTTTCGGCCAGATAGATATTGTGCAGCGGCACGCTGATTTCGAGGTCGCCGATACGCTTGACGTTATCGTTGACGCGCACTTCGGGCGCATGCATGGTCGGAAATTCGATGACCTCGGCGATGGCCGGTGTCGCGGGGGGCGGAGCCAGATGCGCTGTCTCGGCCTGCGCGTCCACGGCTTCCGGCTCTGACGGGACGACAGCGTCGGGTATGACGTCTTGTTGGGCGAGTGCTTCATCAGATACCGTTTGAACGTCGGCAAGCAGGTCGGCATCGGCAATCTTTTGCGTCAGCGCTGCAACAGCTTCCTTGGCTTCACTGGCGTTGTCGGCCTCGGTGATTTCGCTGACCTTGATGGTATCGATGTCAGCTACCGGTTCGACGAAGTCAACTACGGCTGACGGTGCAGGCGCTTCAGCAATATCGCCAGGATCGGCGATGTTTGCATCACCCGTATCCATGTCCAGCGCTGGCAAGTTGTCATTAGTCGAATGCTCATTCGCCGAAGCGATCAACTCATCCCTGCTGCCCGGTACGGCGAACATCGCCATATCGGCATCGGACATTGGCAGTTCTTCAACCAGTGGCAGGTCGGAAGGCTCGGCTACTTCTTCTGCCTGTGCTTCGGAGACTGACGCTTCCCCGGACTCCTGCTGATGGATCTCAGGCAGGGGTGGAAGATCGAATTCAGTTACGAAGGGCACAAACGGTGCATCGGCAACCTGTTCAACCGCAGGCTCCTCAATGGCGGTATTTGCCGCCTCGGCTGCGAATTGCGACGCTGCATCGGCCTTCGTAACCGTGCTGTCGGTGTCCGGCTCAGCAATGGTCGCCCCAGACGTTTCACTTGCCGCTTCTTCTTCGTAGACGAACTGGCCGCCTGCCTTGACCCGTTCAGCTGCTCGTACCAAGGCATCCGGCGTTCGGTCGGAGCGACCAGTCTGCGTGAGATCCTGAACCCAGTCGCCCAACTCAACTACCGCCTTGTCGAGCAGCGCATACAGTTCATGGTCGCCGCCACGCGATTCCGATAGACGCAAGTTCAATACCTGCTCGATGCTCCACGCTGCTTCGCCGAACGCCACAAGGCCGACCATGCGACCGCTGCCCTTGAGGGTATGGAAGGAGCGTCGCAGGGTTGTGAGGTGTTCCTGATTGTGCGGCTGGTTGCGCGAGTCCGGCAAGGTTTGCAATACCGTGCCGAGAACCTCTTCCGCTTCGAGCAAGAAGATTTCCAGCAGTTCGGCATCGATTGCCTCGTCGCTTGTCGGCGCAACCATGGGGGGCAATGTCTCCACAGTTTGTACCGCCGGTACCGTGGCGGTAATGATTTCTGCCAACGCCTCACTGGAGGACGAGAAATCTGCCCGCTGCAGGATGTCAATGCCGGCTTGTGCACGATCATTTGCCTCAGGATTGTCGACCAGTGTCGCGTCCTGACGAATCCTTTCCAGCGATTCCTTCAGTTGTTCCTGGAGCGCATGGTTATCCGGCTGGGCACTGAGGGACATTGCCAGTTCTGCCGATTGTTGCTGATGAAAAGCGAGCTCATCTTCGACAGTCTGTACGGACGCTACGGCGGCGGGCGAAGCGGATTCAGCTGCAATTTCCGTCTCGCCCGCGCTGAAATCCGTCACGACCGGCTCATTGATTTCCGGGTCGTCGGTCCCGCCCGGTTCGATCAGGTTTGCACGAAACAGGCCCTGTCCTTCGTCGAACGAGAAACGGTCCTTGGCACTATCGGGTTGATGCTGCAGGGTTTCAATGAAGAAGCTGAGTGCGCCGACGTTCTGGGCAACATGCTGGAAGTCCTCGACGGCTGGCGTCTCTTCGTCGGATACCAGGAAATTCTGCACGGTCTTGCGGGTGTGCTGGATGGTGCGCATCGCGTCATCCTGGTCAAGGACGGCCATTGCGCCTTCGATCTGGTGCAGAACGTGGTCGAGCTGCCCAAGTGCATTGCGCTGGGCGGGATCGCGGAAGTATTCATCCAGCATCTTCTCGACCTGGCGCAGACTGTTCTGCATTTCACCGGCCAGCGCGGTCATGGTCTGACGCTGCTGCGCTTCGCGTGACATATCGTCCAGCCAGGGCACCGACTGTGCGGGTTGGTCGCCGGTGACGACCGCCAGCAGACGGGCTGTCATGGCGTCCGCGCGTTCCATGAAATTCTCCGGCAGGCGACCGATCTGGTTCAGCGAGTTTTCTATGAACAGCAGGCTGGTTGCCATTTCGAGGCCGAGAATATCCCCCGGCTTCGCATGGGCAGCGTGACGTGCAATGCCTTTGAGCTCACGCAGCAACTTTGTGAGTGGCGGGGAATTGAGCCGCGATCCGGCATCGGCCAGCACACGCATTTCATGTTCGAACGATTCAGCAACACTGGCGTCACCGCCGACGATGCGATTCCAGAGTGTTTTTGCCTGGGATAGGCGGTCCTTGGCCAGTGCAAGCGTGTCGCCATCGATCTGGCCATAACGCTTGCGGTCGTAGTCCTCGGGCACGAGACCGTCGATCTGGTAGACACGGCGAATTTCACGCGCACGAGGCGATGGATCTTTTGCCCTGGCGATAAAGAACAAGGCATCCCGCAGCAGCCGTTCGGCAATACTCGACGATCCCTGGCAGAGCCGGCGAATTTGCAGGTTGATGCGTGCAAACAGCTGCTTAACGTAAATTTCGTTTTCGATCTGGCCGCCGGCAACCGCTTCTGTCAGGCCATGCATGACCCACCAGAAGGCCCGGATCTGCTGATTGGTTTGCAGACTTTCTATTTCGCCTACGATGTCGCGCATGACAGCCGCATTGGCCAGTTCGGCATCGCGGTCGCTGCTCTTCAGAAAAGGCAGCAATGCCTTTTCGAAGCGCTGGCGCAATCCGACGTAACGAGCAGGCTTCACCTCCTCAATCGATGCCGGCACCGGCATCTTCGGACGGACCGCCAGATTGGGAAAGAACAAGTCGGCCGGATGGATCCGCTCGGCGCCACGTACTTCCAGCAATGCACGGTAATACGGGAACAACCGGACGGGCTGATGCGGCATGCCGGCCAGCAGTTCATCGAGGTACTCGGTCAGGGCCTGATAACCGGTCGCGATGGCTTGCGCAAGCTCGGCGCTCAGGTTCAGCTGGTCGGCATCGACCCGATCAAGCAGATCTTCGACAGTTTCAGTGATGATCGCGACGCCGTCGACGTCAACCATCTGCAGCGCGCCATGCGCCTGGTGCAGATAGCTCTTCGCATGACGGATCGCGGTCGCTTGCGTTTCGGCCTCTTGCGTGACGGCTTCCTGGATAGAGGTCTTCGAGCGGTTGAGTGATTCTCGGATTTCCCCCATTACCCAGGAAAGCGGGCCGGTGTCGAAGGTCTCGCGAGCACCGTGCGTTGAGGTGGAAGATGGGGTGGTCATGACTGCCTCGCGGGGTCAAAAGGCAGCGCACCAGACCGGTGCGCTGCCTGGTATAACGGTAGAACTACAGGGGCCGCGTACGGACGCGGCCCGTGACGACTGGTTCGGCGTCAAGTGATCACGCGGTCACCCGGAAGCGGGATACCGAGTTCTTGAGTTCTTCGGCCAGCTTGGACAGTTCGCGAATTGACTGCGCGGTCTGCTGTGTACCCTGTTGCGTCTGCTCGGTTACCGTCAGGATGTTCTGAATGTTTTGAGCAACACCGTTGGCCGAGGTCGCCTGCTGTTCGGTCGCTGCGGAAATGCTCTGAATCAGGTCCGCGAGGCGATTCGACACGCTACGGATTTCAGACAGCGCCGCACCGGCCGCGTCGGAGAGTTTGGCTCCTTCAACGACACCTTGTGTGGATTTTTCCATCGCGGCGACCGCGTCGTGGGTATCGGTCTGAATCGTACGCACCAGCGCGCCGATCTGCTTGGTCGCCTCGCCGGAACGTTCCGCAAGGCGCTGCACCTCTTCCGCAACCACCGAGAAGCCTCGGCCTGCTTCACCTGCCGAAGCCGCCTGGATCGCCGCATTCAGCGCCAGCACGTTAGTCTGTTCGGTAATATCGGAAATCAGTTCGGTGATTTCGCCAATCTCTTGCGAGGATTCGCCGAGGCGCTTGATGCGCTTGGACGTTTCCTGGATCTGTTCACGGATTTCGTTCATGCCCTTGATCGCGTCTTCCACCGCCTTGGCACCCTGCTCTGCAGCAGACACTGACTGGCGCGCAACTTCAGCGGATTCGTTCGCGGACTTGGAGACGTCGGTAATCTGCACTGCCATTTCGAGTACCGCCTGGCCGGTTTCCTGAATCTCGCGCGATTGTTTCTGCGACGCGTCCATCAGGCCGTTGGAGATTTCCTGCGCCGTGTTCGATGCGGCGGTAACCTGTTCCGCCGTCTTGGTAACCCGGCCTACCAGGCCACGCAATTCTTCCACCGTATAGTTAACCGAGTCGGCGATCGCACCGGTGATGTCTTCCGACACGGTGGCCTGCACGGTCAGGTCGCCGTCCGCCACTTCCTGCAATTCGTTCATCAGCCGGAGAATCGCAGCCTGATTCTGGTCATTGGCACGCTTGGCTTCATCTTCCTGGCGCATCGCCTGCAGACGCTGCTCGTCCGCTTCCTGGCGACGCTGGTCAGCCTCCTTGGTACGGTTGCGGCTGTCCTGCAACAAGACCAGCGCAATGCCGACCGCGGCAAGCAGGGCACCGGCGGCGCTGGCCATCATCAGCCATGCGGACCAGTGCTGGGAATCTTCCTCTGCGCGGTAGGCTTTCTGCAGGTTGGTGATGCGTTGCTTGAGGGTCTCGTTTTCCGCAAAGATCAGCTGTTCGGATTGTTTTGCGGCAATAAAGTTTTGCAGGTTGCCGAGAATGCTTGCGACCGACTGCTGGTATTCCGCAAAGGTTTTCTGTAGTTCGAGCAGTTTTTCGCGGGTGTCTTCATCCTTGGTCGCAGTCAGGCGCAGCACGTCGCTGCCGTTCAGGAAGCCTTCGGTAATGTCGCGGAAGGTATTGGTGTCCTTGCCGAGCAAGAATGCTGTTTCCGGGTTCACACCTTCGGAGGTCAGAAATTCGTTGGCGCTTCGGCCCAGACGCTGCGTCAGCATCACCAGCTGGCCGGCAGCGGAAATTTCACGTGGAGATGCGCCGCCCTGGGCTTTCAGCGTCGCGATCTGTTCGGTCAACTCCAGCAGGACTGGGGAAAGTGTATTGAGCTTTTGCAGCGTGGTACCGAAACCGGTCAGCTCTTTCTTGAGCTTGAGAATCGTATCCGAGGCCTTGTCGGAATTGATCCAGATCTTTTGCGTTTCCTTGAGGATCGCTTCCATCTGCGCATCCGGGGTCGCAATGTCACGGCCCTGATAGTCACCGCCATTAAGCAGCACGCTCAGGTCACGATTGAATTCCTTGCGGCTTTCCGCGAGCTGCTTGAACGCTTCCAGGTTACCCTGAATCGCATTCGGTGCCGCCTTACCGATACGCTGCGAGTGCATCAGCGCATCACCGGCAATTTGCGTCTGGGTCGAGGCCAGCGAGGAGTGGCTGGTATTGACCCACACGAATCCGGCACCCATCACCAGCGATGTACCCAGCATGCCGAGCAGAATTCGGACCTGCTGCTGCAGTGGCAGATTGCCGATCAGCGGCAGGCGGATATCGCCGCCTTTTTCGAGCGCATCGCCGAGGAAAGTCGCATTCAGGTTACGCTGTGGATCGGCAGCGGGCGACGGATTGGATGCAGGAGCAGCAGCGGCAACAGCAAGCTGAGGTGCCGCGGCGCGCGTTGCTGCCTCGGTGACTTTGGCGACGGTATCGCCGCCAAAAGATTGCTCGGGAGTGTCAAGAACGACTGCGTCGCCCGCGACATTGGCTTCCTCAGCAAATGCTTCTTTTTTATCGTTAGCCAAGAACGGTAATTTAAACGCCATTACTGAGTCTCCTCGTGATTCTATTTACGGTATGTGCGGCAAAGGAACCGGACGGTTCAGATACCGACCTGCAGGAACTGCGGATCCTGCACAATTAAAGATAGGTTGAGTTCGGTCCAGACCTGGGAATCGCGGTCGGCATAGCGCCGTGCAACCCATGGGGTATTGCCTGCATGGCCTGTGCTGTCTGTATCGTCCTGCTGGACTTCCATTTCGGCGACATTGCGCAAGCCCATTACGCGCGACACCAGCAATCCGCTATTGAAGGACAAGGATGGTCCAAATGCAACGATCCTGCTTTCCTTGTCTACTGGAGTTGCAGGCATGCCGCAGAATCGTGCAAGGTCAATGACGCTGATCAGATTGCCCCGGATATTGGTGAGGCCGAGGAACCAGTCTTGGGTAAGGGGTACCTGGGTGATGGCGCCCACGGATACGATTTCTCCCGCTTCCTGCAGCTTGATCAGCCAGCGGCTCTGCCCGATCATCACGCCGAGCTGGCTGGCCTGCGCTTGGGTCCCTGTACTGGCGGCCTGCATGCGCTCGACGAGCTGCGCCTGGAACTCGCGCAGGCGGTTTCTGCGGGCGCCGCTGTCCTTCTCTTTTACGGCGACGGATCCGGGATCCAGGGATGGCGGGCTCATGATGGGATTAGCCGAGCGCAGCGATCTTTGACAACAGCTCCTGGGGATCGACCGGCTTCACGATGTAATCGCGTGCGCCCTGGCGCAAACCCCAGATACGGTCAGTTTCCTGACCCTTGCTGGTGCAGATGATGATCGGCACTTCCTGGGTTTCCGGATCGCGCGAAATCGCACGGGTAATCTGAAAGCCATTCTGGCCGGGCATCACCACGTCCATCAGGATAAGTTGCGGTTTGTCGGCCTTGACCTTGAGAAGTGCCTCTTCCCCGTTTTCGGCAGTAGAGACGGAAAAACCATTCTTGATCAGAATGTCCGTCAGGAAGTAACGCTCTGTCGGAGAATCATCGACAACGAGGATTTTTTGAATGGGCATCTTGAACCTTTACAGCAAAAAAATCACCGGGAAACGGCTTGGGCGGCGTGCTCGCGCACGGTTTTGAGCAGGCTGTCCTTGGTAAATGGTTTAGTGAGATATGCATCGGAACCGACCATGGCGCCGCGCGCACGATCAAATAAGCCGTCCTTGGAAGACAGCATGATGACCGGTGTTGAATGAAACTTCGCGCTCTTCTTGATCAGCGCGCAAGTTTGATAACCGTCCAGACGAGGCATCAGAATGTCGCAGAAAATCAGGGCGGGCCGATGATCGTTCATCTTCGCCAGTGCATCGAACCCATCGTCGGCAAGCACGACCTGATAGCCTGCCTGACCGAGAAAGATTTCAGCTGACCGACGGATGGTGCTGCTATCGTCGATCACCATAATCTTGAGACTGCCGTTATCCAAAGATGTTGTCATGACGTAATCTCATTTGCCTTCGCGCAATATACGATCCAACTGTAACAAAAAGCAAGATGCATTAGTACAAGTATCGGATTGACGCAGATCAACGTGAGATTTCTGCGAAGAATCTATGGACACTTATTTCGATCTTAGCATTGCCGCGAAGAATGATGCACGAACGTTGCAAATTTTTCAACATCCTCTTTCCGTAAGTGTCTTTAAATTGCCACCATCTCGAAGTCTTCCTTGCGAGCACCGCATTCCGGGCAGGTCCAGTTGATCGGCACATCGGCCCAGCGGGTGCCCGGAGCAATGCCTTCATCCGGCAAACCGGCTTCCTCGTCGTAGATCCAGCCGCAGATCAGGCACATCCAGGTTTTGAATTCTTCGTTCGGCAATGTAGCGGTATTACTCACAGTTGACTGCCCTTCAATCAAGTAAAATGCAAAGTCGGATATCTTAATCTACCAGCCGTGCAAAACCAAACTTCTCCCCTGATTCTGACCTTCGGCGCAACGGACCCGGTCGGTGCTGTTGGTATCCAGGCCGATCTGGCAGCCTTCGCGGCAATGGGTTGTCATGGTTTGTCTGTCATCACCTCCATCCTGATCGCCGACACGGCGCGCATTGAAGACATTCAAGTGATCGATGCCGACTGGGTTGCCGACCAGGCCCGCGTGATCCTTGAAGACATGCCAGTGGCAGCGCTCAAGGTCGGCGCGGTAGCAAGCATCGAGAACGTATCGGTAATCGCCGAGATTGTTTCCGATTACCCGGACATTCCGCTGATCCTTGACCCCTTCCTGTCCGCGATGCCGGACCAGGGACAGGACAGCGAGGACATGCTGATCGCGATTCGCGAACTTCTGATTCCACAAACAACCTTGTTCGTGGCTTCGGCCGTTGAACTATCCCGCCTGGCCGAAACATGGCGCGAACCTTCCAGTGACGACATGCTTGCCGTTGATGCGATGCGCATCATCGAAATGGGATGCGAATACCTGTTGGTGACGGGAACGCCGGGCGACGTACATGCGATCAACAACACGCTGTTCGATGAATCGGGTGCGGTGCGCAACGATGCATGGCCACGGCTACCCGGTTCGTTCAGCGGCGCCGGCAGCACTTTGTCGGCAACCATCGCAGCGATGCTGTCCAATGGCGTCGATGCACCCGAAGCCGCCTTCGAGGCACAGGAATTCACCCATGCCGCGCTGACCAACGCCCATCGCCTTGGCATGGGCAAACTGGTTCCGGATCGCTATTTCTGGGCGCGCGAACAAGACGAAGACCCTGCTCAATAACCCTCTTTCTTTTCTCGTATGACTTCCAGGAACGACACTCTTTTTACCCGCGCGCAGTCCAGCACACCGGGCGGCGTCAATTCACCCGTTCGCGCATTCCGATCTGTCGGCGGCACGCCGCGTTTCATCACGCGTGCGGAGGGCCCCTACTTCTGGGATGCCGATGACAAGCGCTATATCGATTACATTGGATCGTGGGGTCCGGCGATTGTCGGACACGCGCATCCGGATGTAATCCGGGCCGTGCAGGAAGCCGCCGCACGCGGCCTTAGCTTCGGCGCGCCGACCGAAGGCGAGATCGAGATGGCGGAAGAAATCTGCCGCATCCTGCCGTCGGTTGAGCAGGTGCGCCTGGTCTCCAGCGGTACGGAAGCGGCTATGAGCGCCTTGCGTCTCGCGCGTGGCGCCACCGGCCGCGACAAGATCGTCAAATTTGAAGGTTGCTATCATGGCCATGCCGATTCCCTCTTGGTCAAGGCAGGCAGTGGCTTGCTAACTTTCGGCAATCCGACCTCGGCCGGTGTGCCGGAAGACTTCGCCAAGCATACGCTGGTGCTCGACTACAACAATCCGCAGCAGCTTGAGGAAGTATTCCAGAAGATGGGCGATCAGATTGCCTGCGTGATCGTCGAGCCGGTTGCCGGCAACATGAACCTGGTGCGCGCCACACCGGAATTCCTGCAAGCCATGCGACGCCTCTGTACACAGCATGGCGCAGTCCTGATTTTTGATGAAGTGATGTGCGGCTTCCGCGTCGGCCTGACAGGTGCGCAGGGCATGTATGGCATCGCGCCGGACCTGACGGTATTGGGCAAGGTGATCGGTGGCGGCCTGCCGGTGGCGGCCTTCGGCGGCCGCAAGGATCTGATGAAGTTTCTGGCGCCGCTCGGACCGGTTTATCAGGCCGGCACGCTGTCGGGCAATCCGGTTGCGGTAGCTGCCGGCATGGCTACCATGAAGCTGATTCAGCAGCCCGGATTCTATGAAAAGCTGACATCCCAGACAGCCAAACTCGCGCGCGGCCTGACGGAAGTAGCCAGGGCAAATGGCGTGAGCTTCTGCGCGGATTCGGTGGGTGGCATGTTCGGCCTGTACTTTGGCGACAAGGTGCCGGGCAGCTTCACCGAAATCATGGCGTGCGACAAGGAGAAGTTCAATACCTTCTTCCACGCGATGCTCGACCTCGGCGTGTATCTTGCACCATCCGCATTCGAGGCGGGATTTGTGTCGGCAGCGCACGGCGACGACATCATTGATGCAACACTGACCGCAGCCGGCAAGGCATTCGCGTCGTTGGGTTGATCGCATTCGGCCGTCTTTGATGAGCCTTGATGTGCTTATCCAAATCAGCCTGATAAGCCAGATAAGCCACTATCCCGATGCAGGCATGGGATAGTGGCGTCATAACCGCCCTCGGTTGTTTCCCCTCAGTTGCTTCAGTTGAGCCAGCCGCGCCGGCGGAAATACAGGAACGGCGCAACCGCACTACCTATCATCAAGGTCAGCGCGAACGGATAACCAAGCTCCCAGTTCAGCTCCGGCAGGAGGCGGAAGTTCATGCCATAGATACTCGCAATGAGCGTCGGTGGCAGGAAGGCGACGCTCGCCACCGAAAAGATCTTGATGATCTTGTTCTGGTTAATGTTAATGAAACCGACGGTTGCGTCCATCAGGAAGTTGATCTTATCGAACAGGAATGCGGTGTGGCCGTCGAGTGATTCGATATCGCGAAGAATCTGACGTGCCTCCTCGAATTGTTCCGCGTTGAGCAGCCGTCCGCGCATCAGAAAGCTGACCGCGCGGCGGGTATCCATCATGTTGCGGCGGATACGTCCGTTCAAGTCCTCTTCCTGCGCAATCGCATTGAGTGCTGCCGCGGCATCCTGGTCAGTCAGTTCCTTTTGCAGTACGCGGCGGCTGACTTCTTCCAGGCTTTGGTAAATCCCTTCCAGCGCATCCGCGGAATATTCCGCATCGGTCGCATACAGGTCGAGCAGGACATCCTTGTAGTCACCAATGGAGCCGGGACGCGAACGGGCGCGCATGCGAACCAGACGGAAAACCGGGAGGTCGTCGGTGTGCACGGAAAACAGCATATTGCGTGCGAGGATGAACGCAACCGTCACGACGCGCGATGGCCCGTCGTCCTCTTCAAGCAGGAAATCGGTACGCAGGTGCAGGTCGCCGTTCTCCGCTTCGTAATAACGCGCGGATGCTTCAATGTCCTTTACCTCATCTTCGCCAGGCAGTGTCACGCCGTAGATGCTTTTCACCCACGCGCGCTCGTCATCGTTTGGATCGGTCAGGTCAACCCAGACCGGTGCAGCATTTTCCAGGTCGTTCCTGGTTTCAATGTTGACCTGGTTCAGGCGCCCGTTCTGCAAGACGAATACATTAATCATGTGCTCTCCCGGCCATGGCCTTTGTATAGGTCACGGCCGCCTGCGAAAGAGTTCCGCAGGCAGATTGATTTTTCAGGGAACGCGGCCACGGGATTGGCCTGGACGCGTCCGCCCACCAGAGTATGGCGAGAAGACGCTTGCCGATGCTGGGTAAAGCGCTATCTCGCCGGTCGACTGTGTGTCGACGGTTGACTGTGTGTACTAGGACTACCCAAGACGGGTCTCCGGAAACGAAAACTTCGCAAGTGTACTGAGATAGACGACCGCAGGCAAGCGGGTTTGTGTGCCCCCTGCACACTTTCTGCGGAGTCGGCCAACCGGCAGGAAATTCGCGGATAAATGCTTGCTTCACTGTCCACTCGTGCATCCCGGCATGGCACGCCAGCTCCCTATCAACAGGGGTTTCGATACTCCTTCTCTGCAATCCCGCACCCTGAGGTAAGCCGATTGCAATGCGGCGGTCATTTTTCACCTGCCAGGCGCTTTTCTGCCCGCCTCCATGGAACCACGAGCAAGAATTTTTCACTTATCAGGTAATTCGTTCGCTTACGTAAGAACGCGCGTCACTGGATGCGGAACTCCCTGACCCACATGGCGTTGGACGCAGACTTTATTGGAGAAAGCAGCATGAACGCCATCGATGATTTCTTATTGGGCGACAGCGCCTTGCACGCACGCCTCTGCGTGACGACCGAAGTGCTTGGCCAGTTCGTGTCCTGCGCGCCACGTTCCCTGACTCTTGACCAGTTGAAGCGACAGACCCGGATGCCG
Organism: Herbaspirillum sp. GCM10030257; assembly: GCF_042666555.1. NCBI lineage: Bacteria > Pseudomonadati > Pseudomonadota > Betaproteobacteria > Burkholderiales > Oxalobacteraceae > Herbaspirillum > Herbaspirillum sp. GCM10030257. The sequence goes on along the minus strand of NZ_JBHTDH010000027.1, from coordinate 14,734 downwards.
ATCAGGGACTTGCTGAAACTGTGCACGACGCTGTGCCGCGAACAGCTATTGCGTCCGCATCCCGAACAGCCGCAATCCTGGGCGCTGGCCTGCGCAACCAGTAAATTGACGCTGGAAGATGCGTTCCGTTGCGTCGTATCCGAACAATTGGAGAGTGTCCGTGTCGCGAAACGTCGCCCATTGTCGGAGCAGCCACTGGCCGATACCGTCCATCGCGAAGTCGACATGTTGGTGATGCAGGCCACGATGGGAATCAACCAGAGCGTGTTCCAGCACCTGCGACAGTTTTCGCTCGACCGGCTGAAGGTAACAACGGCCGGGATGTTTCCTGCGCGGTGCACCGGTTATGGTGCGCCTCGCGGGTGGCCGCCAACCCGGCTGTCCTTTTCCTGAGTCTACTGTTGCTACCGACGTTCGAAGCGGACCTAGATCGTCACGGTAAAACGCAATGAAGCGGCGCACTTTGGCCAGGGCAGGCCGTCCCGCAGGATATTCCTGCGCCTACCCCCTCATTTGCATGAACGTGTTCAGGGAAGTTCCGCGGCCCCCATGCGTCGCAAGATCAGGTTGGTGCGACGGGAAAGATAAGTGGAGTTGCGATTCTTGTCATAGAAGCGCGGTTTCGGCAACATCACGGCAAGTCGTGCCGCCTGCGCCGGCCCGAGGGCGGCAGCCGATACGCCATAGTAATGCTGGGCGGCGGCCTCCGCGCCGAACACCCCCACGCCCCACTCGACCACATTCAGATAGATTTCGAAGATACGTTCCTTGTCCATCATGTACTCGAGCATGTACGTGATGATCACCTCCTGCCCTTTGCGCAGATAACTGCGCTCTCCGGAAAGAAAAAGATTTTTCGCAAGCTGCTGAGTGATGGTCGATCCACCGGCGATCACCTTGCCCTTCTTGGTATTTCTTTCGTAGGCTTTTTGCATCGCCTGCCAGTCGACACCTTCATGCCCGGAAAAATTCGAGTCTTCGGCAGCGATGATGGCGCGCTTGAGATGATTTGATATGCGGTTGTACGGTACCCAAGTATGTTTGAGCTGGGCCTTGGGATCCTTTTCACGAAGCACGGAAAGCTGCCGGCTCATGAAGCTGGTGGAATCGGGGTTGTGATCGACCCACCACCAGATCTGCACAAAAAAATACAGCTGCAAGGCAAGGACGAGCATGATCGGCGCGACAATCAGCCACAACAACAACTTGCGCAAGCGTTTCATCATGCTTATAGCCGGGAACGCAATGCCGCGAATACAGAAGCTGTTGCGGGACGTACGCCACGCCAGAGCATGAAGGACTCGGCCGCCTGCTCGACCAGCATGCCCAAGCCATCGCGCACCGATGCGCCGTGGCGGGACGCGAACTGCATGAATACCGTCGGCTCCTTCCCATACATCATGTCGTAGGCCAGCGAGCCAGCACCGAACACTTCGACGGCAACAGGCGGCAAGTCTGCGGACAGGCTGGCGGAGGTGGCATTGATCACTACGTCAAAGGGTTCATGCAATGCCCCGAAGTTGCTAGCGGACACCTTTCCGTTCGCTGTGAACTGTACAACCAGTTCTTCCGCTTTCGAGACGGTGCGATTGGCAATGACAAGTCGTTCCGGCGACTCTGCCAGAATGGGAAGAATGACACCGCGCGCTGCGCCTCCGGCACCGAGCAACAGGACCCGGCGACCACGCAAGGCTACTCCTGCATTGACCACAATATCGGTAACCAGACCGACCCCATCGGTGTTGTCACCGATGATGCGGTCGCCATCGAACTTCAGGGTATTCACGGCGCCGGCAGCCTGCGCACGTTCCGTGAGGGTGGTCGCAAGCGCATGTGCGTCCAGCTTGAACGGCACGGTGACATTCGCGCCCTTGAAGCCCTGCACGATCAATCCGTGAACGCTAGCCGCGAAGGCATCGACCGGCGCGAGTATGCGCTCGTACACCATGTGCTGCGCGGTTTGCCGGGCAAATTCCGCATGGATGTCCGGTGACTTGCTATGCGCGATCGGATTGCCGATCACACCGTAACGCTCTGGCGACGGGCTCAACTGCTTCCTCCCTGCAGATTGGTTTCGAGTTCGTTGTCACGCGTGAACTTGAAGCGTGTCGTCATTACCCAGACATCGTCCTTGCCGCTCGATCGCATGTTCTTGGCAAATGCGCCGAATGGCGCCGAGCGGCGCACGATGCGGCGCGCCGCTTCATCAAGCGAAGGATTGCCGGACGAACGCTCGACCGTCACGCCTTCATCCTTGTCCTTTGCATAAATGCTGCCGTCCTGGAAGATGGAAATCGACAGCGTCAATTCGCCATACAGCTTGCGGCCATCCTTTTGCGGAAAGTTGGTGGTGCCGAGCTTTTCGATTTTCTGGCGCACGCTGTTGAAGTACATCGCATAGCCGACTTCACGCGTGCTCGGTGAGATAAAGGTTTTTTTCGGACGCTTGTTTTCATCTTCGATGCGCTTGGCAATCTCGGCTTCACGCCGCAGGATTTCTTTGGCGCTTTCGCTGGCATCGGCGGCATCGGGACGTGTCGGGTTGTCTTGCGGATTGTTGCGATCCTTGGTCGGTGCGGTGGCAAGCGGCGATTTCTTGTTTATCTGGGCCAGCATGCGCTGCTGGCGTTCCAGTTCTTCAATGCGCTTTTGCATGGTCTTCATGCCGTCGCCGTCTTCGCTGCGACGCATGTCGGGCAGCGGTGATTTCGAACGACCGGCGTCGGCATTCCCGCCGCCATCCAGGTTGGCCTGGGCAAGCGCCTCTGCCTTGACTGGCTTGCGGTCATGCTTGGCATTGACGAGGATGACTTCGAGGCCCGGGTCCGCCGGTTTGAACTTGAAGGAATCCGGCGCAGCAAACCGCACTGCCAGCAGCGCGCCGTGCACCAGCACCGATGCCGCAATGGCAATCGTCAGGGTACGGTTATCAGGTAATAGTAGCTTCACGCGGCAGGAAACGAGCGGTTGTAGAAGCCTAGGATTTTACGATAAAGCCCGGCCTTGTTTGCCGGACTTTTTCACTCGGAAACAGACTCGGCCCCAGCTTCGGTCTCGGTTGTAGCGATTTCGTCATCGGGTGCCTCGACTTCTTCGGCATCCTCGGGTGAACCTGTTGCCATTTCGAGCAGACGCGCTTCGATGGTGAGCTCGACTTCATCCCAGCGAATCAGTTCGAGCCGGACCTGCGTGCCGCGCGCGGCTTGCGGCATGCCCGGCAGACGGATGATTAATGGAATATCAACCAGGCGCAGCACTTCATCTTTCAGCACCACTGCTTCGACATGGCGGATGTTTTCCTGAGCGAGCCAGCGCAGACACCAGTAGCGTTCCATATTGCCCTGGAAATCCGCATACGCGCTGTAGGCTGCGTCGAACGCGGAGACCACGGCGAACAGGTCGGCGTCCTTGGGCTTGAACTGCGCAGCCAGAGGCGCGGTAACGCCGTGCTCGACACATGCGAGAATCTGCCATTGGTTGACGAGGTCGGTGTAGCGGCGTAGCGGCGACGTGCTCCATGCATACTGGTCGACGCCAAGTCCCTGGTGCGGCGCCGCGTGGGTCACCATGCGTACCTGCATTTTTGCTGCCCATCCGCCACTGCCGCCACCCTGAGCGCGATAAATCCCGGGCACGCCATGGTCGTGCATCAGCTTGCCCCAAGTGCTGTTGGCAAAAATCATCAGCTCCGCGACAATCTTGTCGAGTGGTGCGCCGCGCTTGCGGCGTACGATGCTGACAACATCGTCAACAACATAAAAATTGAAATCGACACGATTGGTTTGTTCAGGCTTCAGACCAAATGCTTCACGTTTGGCCATGCGGCTTTTTTCCAACACTTGAGCCCATTGCCATAGCAAAGCGATATCGTCCTTGTGCGCATAGTCGCCGCTGCCAGCGGCAAGTGTCTCCTCGGTCACCAATGCGTCGAGATCGTTGTGACGCAAGTTGGCAGCAATCGGTACCGCTTCGGCCTTGGTCTCGGTGGAGATCACCGACCAGTCGCTCGTATCAAGAGTTGCATACAAGGACAGTGCGGGACAAGTGCGGCCTTCGCCCAGCGTGAATGCTTCAACCAGTTCATCCGGAAGCATGGTGATCTTGTCCCCCGGCATATAAACGGTCGACAGGCGCTGGCGTGCAATCGCGTCGATGGCATCATTGCGCTTGATTCCCAGGCCGGGTGCGGCAATGTGAATGCCGACACGGATCCTGCCGTCGCCGAGCGGCACGATGGAGAAGGCATCGTCAATCTCAGTGGTGGTCACATCGTCAATCGAAAAGGCACGGACATCAGCCACCGGAAGTGTCGGCACCTGCGGCAAGGCAATGGCGGGAAAACCGGTCCCTTTCGGAAAGTATTCATGCAGAAAGCGCGTCAGGTGCAACAGTTTCGGCGATGGAATACCGCCGACCGCCAGCATCAGGCGCTGTGGAGATGTGTGCAATTCCGAGCATGCTGCTTCCAGCGCCTTGTATTCAATGCTGTTCTTATCCGGCTTGAACAATAGTTGCATGACAATAGGTTTGAACGCCTCGGGCAAGCGATTGGCCTTCAGTTCTTCCACGTATTGCACCTGTATCAGCGCTTGCTGCTTTTTCTTTTCGATACCGGCCAGCGCAGCTTTCAATGACTCTTCCGGCGCCGCCTTGTAACGCCCCTTGCCTTTCTTGTAAAAATAGACAGGCGCATGGTGCAAGCGTAGCAACAGGCCGGCTGCTTCGTGCGGTTTGGGGTCATGGCCAAAGTATTCCGCGCCGAGTTCCGTGAATCCAAATTCTGCCTGGCCAGCCACCTCCCACAAAAAATCGAGGTCGATCTCGTCCGCCACTGTCTTGGCATCGCTCAGCAATTGCTCCGGCTCAGGCGAGGAAAATTGCAACAGCACATCGCGCGATTTGACCTTGGTGCGTTTGCCGGTCTGCAATTCAACCTGGTATGCCTCACCTTGCTGGGAAAGTACCGTGCCGGCCTTGAAATCGCCGGACTCTTCAAAGAATAGATTCATGGATGCTTCGCTTTTCAGCGTGTTGATTCGTTAAGCCGCGCGCCTGGGCGCGAATGCGACGTGAGGTCGGACAGTGCGGGCAGGAATAACTCCGTGACCAGCAATACGCCCTTCTTTCTTCGATACAAGCAGCGTCGCGCGAACAGCGGCGCCGTGAATTCCTTGCCAATTGCCATGCCCGCCCTGCGCGCCAGCGGGTGCTGCAGATGCAGGCGTGCGTATTGCAGTATTCCCTGCACAACACGCGGATCACCGAACAATGTTGTTCCCAGCGAACGATTGCCGAGTGTGCCGAAAAAAGGCCAGTCCGCCGCCGTTGCGCCTGTCGGTACTATGGTATGCCCAAACACGATTGGCAGTTCATCGCATCGCAGCAGCACTTCGCGCTCTTGCACCCTGGTCTGACGAGTCAGTCCGATCAGGCGGAACTCATCGGAGAGACACTTGGACTGTTTCTGGTGCAAACGCTCGACCCGAAACTGGCGGCTATGCGAAGTCAGCTTGCGTGTGAGCGAACCGTTATCCGACAGCCAGTCACGCATGACGGGCGATGGAAAAACACCATTCACATGCGCGCACCAGTGTGCATGTTTTACCTTGAGCGGCTTCACTGACGGTTTCCTGTCTCAATGCCGCAAAAGGCCAGTACCTCGTCCTGATATTTGGCAAAATCGGAGATGCCATGGTCGCTGCCCTCGATGACGATCTGCGGGGAGGCGGGATAATGAGCAACCATTTCGCGCCAGTCAAGCACTTCATCACCGGTCGCAGCGACCAGCAGGTAACGTTCAGGATGCGTCACCTCCGTTACCTTCAGCGCTTTCAGCTCGTCTATATATTCACGCTTGAATTCGAAAGGTTCGTCGGAATGGTAAGCCGTCATCACGCCGACATACTTTTCCAGATCGCGCGGCGGCGTAATCGCCGGATTCAGCAACACCGCCCTGCATCCCAACCGCTCCGCAAGATAGGTCGCATAGTACCCGCCAAGCGATGAACCGATCAGCGTCAGAGACTGGGATGTTTCCTTGCTCGCAATGTCCTCCGCCAGGGCAATCGCTTCACGCGGGGATGCCGGCAGCTGGGGGCACTGATACTCGGATGCATGCCCGAGCTCTGTCATCCGCTGCTGCAGCATGCGTGCCTTGAATGACAGCGGCGACGAACGGAAACCGTGCAGGTACAGGATCATTGCGCGAGGGCGTCGAGAATTTTTTGATGCACGCCGCCGAAACCGCCATTGCTCATGACCAGCACATGATCACCGGGGCGCGCCGCCCGGGTGATGGCCTGCACCAGCGTATCAAGCTCGTCATAAGCAGTGGCATTCCGGCCTAGTGGCGCCAGCGCTTCGGACAAGTTCCAGCCGAGCGCATCCTTGCCTGCCTTTGCGCCGTAGCCGAACACCAGATCGGCATCGGTCAGGCTGCCGGGCAAGGCTTCCTTCATCGTGCCGAGCTTCATGGTATTGGAACGCGGCTCGAGCACTGCGAGGATGCGAGCATTGCCGACTTTCTTGCGCAGGCCAGCCACTGTGGTGGCTATTGCGGTCGGGTGGTGGGCGAAATCGTCGTAGACCGTGATGTCCTTGACCCGACCGCGCACTTCCATGCGCCGTTTGACGTTCTCGAATTTCTGCAATGCCTCGATGGCCACGGCCGGCGTCACGCCGACATGCCTGGCAGCGGCAATCGAGGCCAGCGCGTTCATGCGGTTGTGTTCGCCTGTCAACGACCAGTTCACGGTTCCCTGAAGTGCACCATTGAAGATCACATCAAAACTGTCATCCTCATGCGTCTTCAGCGCCCAGCCTGCAGCGTTCCCAGTAGCGTCTGTGACATTCGTGGCATCCGTACCGAACCATTCCTTGTCGCTCCAGCATCCGCGTGCGACGACGCGGCGCAACGATTCTTCACGGCCATTGACGATCAGGCGGCCGACGCCAGGCACGGTGCGAACCAGATGGTGGAACTGGGTTTCGATGGCACCCAGATCCGGAAAAATATCCGCGTGATCATATTCCAGGTTGTTCAGCACCGCGGTTTTGGTCCGGTAGTGCACGAACTTACTGCGCTTGTCGAAGAAGGCTGTGTCGTATTCATCAGCTTCGATAACAAAAAATGACGACTCCTTGCCCTTGCCGGACAGGCGCGCCGAAATGCCAAAGTTCATTGGCACGCCACCGATCAGGAATCCAGGATCGTAACCGGCATCTTCCAGTATCCACGCCAGCATGGACGACGTAGTGGTTTTGCCGTGCGTGCCGGCGACCGACAGCACCCATTTATTGCGCAGGATATGTTCTCCTATCCATTGCGGACCTGAAACATAGGCCAAACCACGGTTCAGAATCTCTTCCATCAAAGGATTGCCACGCGACACCACGTTGCCGATAACAAAAAGATCCGGTTGCAGGTTGACCTGATCAGGCGCGAAACCCTCGATAAGTTCAATTCCCTGGGCCTGTAGCTGGGTGCTCATCGGCGGGTAAACGTTGGCGTCGCAACCGGTAACTTTATGGCCGGCTTCTTTTGCCAGCACCGCGAGTCCGCCCATGAAGGTGCCGCAGATGCCGAGAATGTGGATATGCATTGTGCTGTTTCAAATGAAAGAGAGATCTGACCGGCCTGCCTGGAGAAAGGTCCGACTTCTATCGGTCCAATCAGGCAGGATTCGGCGAATCCGGAATTTTACCTGACCGGCGACCGCCTGCCTTAGGGAGTATCATCGACACCATGAGCAATTTCACAAGCAATATCGACATGCTGCGTGCGGAAATCGCCGCGGCCGCCGCCCGCCTGATCGCCGAGGATGGCGCGGATTATGGAACCGCCAAGCGTAAGGCCGCCAAACAAGTCCTCGGAAATACCAAGGTGCGGGGCGAATACATGCCCGACAACGCCCAAATCGAGGATGAAGTACGTATATATAACGAGTTGTTCTTTGCCGACACTCAGCCGGAGCGCTTATTGCATTTGCGCAAACTTGCCCTGCGCCTCATGACCGATCTGGCCGGTTTCTCGCCATATCTGACCGGGGCCGTGCTCAACGGCACCGCAGGCGAGCACTCAGACATTCACCTGCAGCTTTTTGCGGAAAGTGCCAAAGACGTCGAAATCTTCCTGATCAACAAAAATGTTGATTTTGAAGTTTCCGAGACGCCGCACTTCAAGGGACGCGGGGAACCCGTCGAAACGGTCAGCTTTATGTGGCACAACGAGGGAGTTCATCTCAGCCTGTACGAGACCGATGATTTGCGTGGCGCAATAAAAGTGTCGTCTGACGGTAGAATAACGCGCGCCGATACCGAATCGGTGCGTGCGTTGATCGCAGAAAGCGAAGAGGAATGAAGAAAAATATAGCTTTGTTTGCCGTAGTTGCCGTCTTGTTTGCCGGAATTGGGGTGTATTTGGGCGATCGGCAAACCTCGCCGGCACCGGCCGAAGCGTCTGCCGTAAATGCTCTACTCGCCGAATCAATGGCCGATGCATCTGGAAAGACGCAAGCGCTGTCGCAATGGAAGGGAAGGCCGCTGGTCATCAATTTCTGGGCAACGTGGTGCGCCCCCTGTGTCGAGGAAATGCCGGAATTGTCTGCGTTGCAGAGCGAACTCAATGCCGGCAAAAAAGTGCAGATTTTAGGCATTGGAATCGATTCTCCATCCAACATCGCCCAATTTGTCTCCAAATACCAGATTTCGTATCCAATCTATGTGGGTGGCATGGGCGGTAGCGAGCTGTCCCGGAGATTGGGCAATCAGGCTGGCGGACTGCCGTTTACAGTGCTGGTGAGCAGCGACGGCCAAGTAAAAAAGACCTACCTCGGACGTCTGAAAATGGATGAATTGCGCAAGGACCTTGAACAGCTGTAGTGCTTGCCTGATCTTTTTCCTTGCCAATCGGCATCATTTGGCGGCAAAATGCGCCATCCTCGTCAAACGGAGTCAGAACTCCCATGGCAAAAAAGCTTCTTCTGGTCAATGGCCCGAACTTGAATCTGCTGGGCACACGTGAACCAGAGGTCTATGGATCGACCACGCTTGCTGATGTCGAGCAAGCAGCAGCCGCACAAGCCGCGGCTGCCGGGGCCGTTCTTACCTGCTTTCAAAGTAACCATGAGGGCGAGCTGATCGACCGCATTCACGCCGCACGGGCCGAAGGCGTGGACGGCATCGTCATTAACCCGGGCGGCCTCACACACACCAGTGTGTCGCTGCGCGATGCGCTGGCCGGCGTCGCCATCCCATTCATTGAAGTGCATATCTCTAATATTCACAGGCGTGAAGAATTCCGTCATCACTCTTATCTATCAGCGGTCGCCGTCGGCGTGATCTGTGGTCTGGGGGTCGACGGCTATCGTGCCGCAATCGATTTCGCACTTAAAAAGCTTTAATTTTCTCTATCTCGCCGCGAACACTTATAATCGTGGCGGCTCCAATTGCAATAAAAATACTATTCTGAGGGATTTCATATGGATCTACGAAAACTCAAGACGCTGATCGACCTCGTCGCCGAATCAGACATCGCCGAGCTCGAAGTCACCGAGGGCGAAAGCAAAGTCCGTATCGTCAAATCCTCCGGAGCACCGCAAAGCCAGGTCGTGATGATGCAGCCGCAGTCGATGCCGCAACAGACGCTGTCGGCCCCTGCTCCCGCCGCAACGCCAGCAGCAGCCAGCATACCGGCCGCTGCACCGGAACCGGAAGGCCATATTGTCAAGTCGCCGATGGTTGGCACCTTCTATCGTGCGTCCGCTCCCGGCAACCCTGCTTTCGTTGAAGTCGGTGCCACCGTCAAGGAAGGCGATACCCTCTGCATCATCGAGGCAATGAAGCTGCTCAATGAAATCGACGCCGACGCTTCCGGCGTGATCAAGCAAATCCTGGTTGAGAATGGCCAGCCGGTGGAATTCGGCCAGCCCCTGTTTGTGATCGGTTAAGCGTTTCGCGGCCGGCTCCCGCTTGCCGGCCACACCACTAGACAGCTCCTGCACGCAAACCAACGCATCACAACGTAACTCAACCGCCATGTTCGAAAAAATTCTTATCGCCAATCGTGGTGAAATCGCGCTGCGCATTCAGCGTGCATGCCGCGAAATGGGCATCAAGACCGTTGTCGTCCACTCCGAGGCCGACCGCGAAGCCAAGTACGTCAAGCTGGCCGATGAATCGGTCTGTATCGGTCCGGCACCATCATCGCTGAGCTATCTGAATATGCCGGCGATCATCAGCGCCGCGGAAGTGACCGACGCTGAAGCAATCCACCCCGGCTATGGATTTCTGTCCGAGAACGCTGACTTTGCCGAGCGTGTCGAAAAATCCGGTTTCGTGTTCATCGGTCCGCGCCCGGAATCGATTCGCCTGATGGGTGACAAAGTGTCCGCCAAGCAGGCCATGATCAAGACCGGCGTACCGTGCGTTCCCGGTTCGGAAGGCGCTTTGCCGGAAGACCCGAAGGAAATCATCCGTATCGCGCGCAAGATCGGTTATCCAGTCATCATCAAGGCCGCCGGTGGCGGTGGCGGGCGCGGCATGCGTGTCGTGCACACCGAAGCTGCGCTCCTCAATGCGGTCACCATGACCAAGAGCGAAGCCGGCGTAGCCTTCGGCAATCCCGAAGTCTATATGGAGAAATACCTGGAGAATCCGCGTCACGTGGAAATCCAGATCCTCGCTGATGAATTCAAGAATGCCATCTGGCTAGGCGAACGCGACTGCTCGATGCAACGCCGGCACCAGAAAGTGATCGAAGAAGCACCGGCACCCGGCATTCCGCGCAAGCTGATCGAACGTATCGGCGACCGCTGTGCGGAAGCCTGCCGCAAGATCGGTTATCGCGGTGCAGGTACATTTGAATTCCTTTATGAAAACGGCGAGTTTTATTTCATTGAAATGAATACCCGTATCCAGGTGGAACATCCGGTCACAGAAATGATTACCGGCGTTGATCTGGTGCAGGAGCAAATCCGTGTTGCCGCAGGTGAAAAGCTGCGTTTTCGGCAGCGTGATATTGAGCTGTCCGGCCATGCGATCGAGTGCCGCATCAATGCGGAAGACCCATTCAAGTTCACTCCGTCGCCGGGTAAAATCATTTCGTGGCATGCTCCCGGCGGTCCGGGCATTCGTGTCGATTCGCATGCTTATGCCGGTTACTTCGTGCCACCGACCTATGATTCCATGGTTGGCAAGGTGATCGCCTACGGCGCTACCCGCGAACAAGCAATCCGTCGCATGCAGATCGCCTTGTCCGAAATGGTGGTCGAAGGCATACAGACCAACATCCCGCTGCACCGGGAACTGATGGTGGACGCACGCTTCTTTGAAGGCGGCACCAACATCCATTATCTGGAACAGAAACTGGCTGCGAAGCCCGATTTGCCCAAGGCACTGGCCAAGGGTGGGAAGTAAACAAGGAAGACCATGAGCTGGACTGAAATCGTCATCGAAGTTGCACGCGACCATGCGGAGGCGCTGTCCGACGCATTGATGGAAGCGGGTGCGCTTTCGGTGTCGGTGGAAGACGCTGATGAAGGCACGGAAGCCGAACGTCCGCTGTTCGGCGAGCCCGGCATGGAGCCGACCGAAGCCGCCTGGGAACACAGTCGCGTCGTTGCACTCGCTGATGAAGAAGCCGACCACGCTGCGATCGTGGCTGACGCCGCTGTAGCTTGCGGCGTTGCTCCGGTACCGCAATTTACCTTGCGTCCCGTTGCGGAACAGGATTGGGTCAGGCTGACCCAATCGCAGTTCGACCCCATCCATATTGGCAAGAATATCTGGGTCGTACCCAGTTGGCACGATGCGCCGGACCCGAACGGCCTGGTACTGGAACTGGATCCTGGTCTGGCGTTCGGCACCGGCAGTCACCCCACTACGCGCCTGTGCATGGAATGGCTTGAAGCGCATCCGCCGCAAGCTTCGACTGTGCTTGACTACGGCTGCGGCTCGGGCATCCTGGCCATGGTGGCCAAAAAACTGGGCGCGGCGGAAGTGGTCGGTGTGGACATTGATCCGCAGGCAATCGAATCCGCGCGCTACAACAGTGAGCGTAATCACTGCGAAATCGATTATTACGTGCCTGAGGAGTTTGCCGGTGCAGCGCATCCGCAAGCCTATGGCGTCGTCGTCGCCAACATCCTTTCGAGTCCGCTGAAGCTGATGGCACCGATGCTGTCATCGCGCGTCGCTCCCGGCGGCATGCTGGTGTTATCCGGCATCCTGACCCGACAAGCTGATGAAGTCGCTGCCGCCTATGCGCCCTTCATCAAGATGGCAGTATGGGCTGAACATGACGGCTGGGTTGTCCTGGCTGGCCAGTCTGCCGCCAAACTTTAACAGCAATGGCTCTCGCAACCCAGTGTCCGCATTGCCATACGACATTCCGGGTCGCGCATGACCAACTTAAACTGCGGGCCGGACTGGTCCGCTGCGGCTCCTGCAAGCAGATTTTCAATGGCATAGAAAACCTGCTCCGGCCGGAAGAGCTTGCTGCTGGTGGAACCGATGGCGCTACCACGCCTGCATCGACGCAAGCACCTGCGGGTACGCCTGCCACATTGTCCGGAACGCCCTCCGGTACGACGGCTCCAGTTTGCCCTGCCTCGACCGATTCAGAAGGACCGCCCGCTTCAGTTCCTTCAGTTGCCAGCGTACCATCCTCCGACGCGGGAAAACAAATCATGCCGGATCATTCTCCGACTGGCTCTGGTACAGGCGAACACACCGAAGCGGAAGCACCCCCTTCCGCCACAATCGACACGGCTGGCATCCAAAATCCCATCACCACGACGGGCGCTGCAAGACAGAAAGACGATCCCTTGCTGCGCATGACGCTGATGGACATTGCGCATGTGCCGCGCAAACCTTCCGCCGATGAGCCTGCCGATAGCAACCGGAAAAACGACACCGGAGATGACTTTGTAGAACAGGCCATCGATGACCTGCAGACGCGGCCGTGGCGGCGCAAGCCCGATGCGTCACTGGAAAAAGACGGCGATGCGCTCGATCAGGCCGATGCGGCCGACTATGAGGAACCGGGATTTGTCCGACAGGCGCGACGCCGCGAAACAATCGGACGGGCGCTGACCATATTCATGGGTACGGCTTCAGCCTTGCTGCTCGGCGTACTGATTGCACAGGCTGCTTATATATTCCGCAACCAGATCGCCGCCCGCCTTCCACAGGCACAACCTGTACTCGCGGCCGCCTGCGAGCGTAGCGGATGCCAGGTAGGCTTGCCGGCGCAGATTGATTCGGTCTCAATCGATTCAAGCGAATTGCAAACGCTGGCACCGGATTCGAATACTTTCAGCCTGACGGTGCTGCTTCGCAATCATAGTATGGTTGCGCAGGCATGGCCGAGCATCGAGCTGACGCTTAACGATACGAGCGAAAAGCCGCTCGCGCGTCGGGTATTCATGCCACGCGAGTATCTTGCATCCAGCAAGGAGCTGGAACGCGGTTTCGCCGCTAACTCTGAACAACCGCTGAAACTGTATTTCGAATTGTCGCAGCTCAAGGCTGCAGGCTACCGGGTCTACCTGTTCTACCCTTGATGCCAATACCAACCCATAACGCAAGATGAAATCGCGTCTTTTTCCGCCTGTCTGCGTCGCACTCTTCGTTAACAGCAACGCTATTGATCCATCCGGTGGCGTGCCAGTAAAAAGTTCTATCGATTCCATCCGTTACCTTACAGGTCAGAATTGGCATAAGACTTCGGTCCATTTTCTATTCCATTGAGATCACCACCATGACATCCCTTATCTGCGGCTCGCTCGCTTTTGACTCCATCATGCTGTTTGGCGGGCGCTTTTCCGAAGCACTGCTGGCGGACCAGCTGCACAAGATCAACGTATCCTTCCTGGTCCCGGAAATGCGCAAAGAGTTTGGTGGCTGTGCTGGCAATATCGGCTACAACCTCAAGCTGCTGGGTGGTGACCCGCTGATCATGGCCACCGTCGGCCAGGATGCGGCGCCCTATCTGGAGCGTCTGGATCGCTTGCAGATCTCGCGCCGCGGTATCCGCACGATCGACGACACCTATACGGCGCAGGCATTTATTACGACCGACGCCGGCGGTAACCAGATTACTGCCTTCCATCCCGGCGCGATGACGCGGTCGCACGAGAACAAGGTCGCCGACGTGGGCGCAGTGAAACTGGCGATTGTCGCACCGGACGGCCGTGACGGTATGCTGCAGCATGCAAAGGATTGCGCCGATTTGAACATCCCGCTGATTTTCGATCCAGGTCAAGGTTTACCGATGTTTAACGGTGCTGACCTGAAACAGTTCATTGAACTGGCTACATATGTGGCGGTCAATGATTATGAAGGAGAACTATTGACCGAGCGTACCGGACTGTCGTTCGAACAGATCGCCCAGCGCCTGTCCGCGCTGATCGTGACACGTGGCGAACTGGGTGCGGAAATCTTCACCGGCGGCAAGCGCATCGACATTCCGTGCGTGCCGGCCGAGCACATCGTCGACCCGACCGGCTGTGGCGATGCTTTCAGGGCTGGCCTGATGTACGGGCTGACGAATGACATGGATTGGGAAACCACCGGTCGGCTGGCCAGCTTGATGGGGTCGATCAAGATTGACCTTGCCCCGATTTCACGTACAGCAGGAAATTTGATAATTTCTTGTTTGTACGGAGGAAGCGATGGAAGAGAAGTCAGTACCGAAACGGCAGTACACAGAAGAATTCAAGACCGAAGCGGCACG
>NZ_JBHTDH010000026.1:0-57834 GCF_042666555.1 Herbaspirillum sp. GCM10030257 | reverse complement strand
TGGCACGCATGGCGCGCGACATGCTGGGCGGGAATGGCATTTCGGATGAATTCGGCGTGATCCGTCACATGGTGAACCTGGAAGTGGTGAATACCTATGAAGGGACGCACGATATTCATGCACTGATTTTGGGTCGTGAACAGACCGGCATCCCCGCATTCTAGGCCAGACCAAAGCTGCGCAACCAGTAGCTGGTAGACAGTGCACCCGATGCCGTTGATGAACCGTGGTCGGTCTGCAGTCCGTAGGATTCGGACCTTCTCGCGATGGTGAGGTACCTGTCGGGAGAGCCCTCAGTGATAAACTGAATTTCCTGACATCGCTAAACGCAAGACAATGCGATACGAACTTACTGACCTCAAGCTTTTTCTCGCCATCGCTGAAGCGCGAAGCCTGTCTGCGGGCGCTTCGAGTTTACACATAACGGCATCATCGGCGAGTTATCGGATTAAGAACCTTGAGCAGGCACTCGGGACCTACCTGTTCCTGAGAAGCGCACGCGGAATGGATTTAACGCCGGCTGGCGAAGTGCTCGCACGGCATGTGCGCGGATTGCTGGCTGGCGTCGAACGTATGCATGACGAGGTCGGACGGTTTTCTGCGGGACTTAAGGGACAGATTCGGATCCTTGCCAATAGCAGCTCGTTAAACGGCTTTATCATCCCTGCTGTCAGTGGTTTTCTTGTTTCGAACCCGAATGTAAATATTGATCTCGAAGAGCGCGCCAGCGCGATGATCCCTGCGGCGATTGCTGCCGGCGAGGCAGATATCGGCGTGCTTGCCGGCTCTGTGGATGCAAGTGGCGTCGATGTGTTGCGCTATGCCGTCGACACATTGATTCTGGTAGTGCCTGTCAATCATCCACTGGCACGAGAGAAAGAAGTCCGGTTCGGCGCCGCGCTTGATTTCGACTTTATCTGCATGGAAAAACACAGCAGCAACTTCCTATTTCTCAGAGAGGTGGCGCAGCGTGCAGGAAAAAATCCAAACGTGCGTATCCACGCGCATAGTTTTGAAGCAGTGCTTGCTCTGGTGGCAGGAGGAGTCGGAATCGCACTTGTTCCCGAAAGTGTCGCCGCTGCTTCTTTGCGCGAAGGCAAAGTGACAAAGATCGGCTTGCTCGAACCATGGGCCTTGAGGGAATTAAATCTCATTCTGAAGTCAGGCGAACAGTTACCATCTTTTACTGCTGCCTTTATCCAGTTTCTGATGAGTGAATGACGCGCTGGTATGCACCACCCAACGCGATATGTACTTTCGCCACCCATGCTGAATCCATGACAGGTAGTACAAATCAGGATCCAGCATCCGGGTTTCACGACGAATGCCTAGCCGCTTTCTTGTCGAGAAATTCCTGCATGTAGCGCTGCGGCTCGCCCGTCTCAAACGCCACGCCGAATTCCCGCACGCTGGCGACAATCGAGGCGTCAAGCGCCTGGTCTTCCCATTCCCGTAGCAGGCGCTTCTGCTGGCGCAGCACCTCCGGTCCCATACCCGCAAGCGAGCTGGCGACACGAGAAACCGCGCTGTCGAGTTCATCGTCCGGCACAACTTCATGCACCAAACCCCAGGCAAGCGCTGTTGCAGAATCCACAGTTTCTCCGGTCAGCAATAGCCATGCAGCACGGGCACCGCCAATCAACCGTGGAATCAGCGATGCATGTATGACCGAAGGAATCCCGACCTTGACTTCGGGCATGCCAAATTTTGCACTCTGGGACGCGATGCGCAGGTCGCAAGCCATCGCGACTTCAAGACCACCGCCCAACGTCCAGCCAGGCATGCGCGCAATGACAGGCGTCGGGAAATGACGCAGGCCGTCACACATTTCCCTCAGGTTACTGATGAAATCCTCGCCAGTCTGGCGATTCAGTGCAGCCATTTCCTTGATATCCGCTCCTCCGATCAGCCCCTTGTCGCCAGTGCCACGCAGCACCAATGTACGGATGCTGCTGTCGGTGCGAAGAATTTTCAGCCGGGCGATGACGTCTTTAATGACCGGCGTACTCAGGATATTGAGCGAGCCCGCATCGCTGATAGTCAGCGTCGCGATGCCCTTATCCATCGTAACGACCGCATGCCGTATTGCTAGTTGTTCAGCCATTGTTTTTCCCGTCACATTTTTTCAAATTTAATATCGGTTACCACTTTCTTCCAGTGTGCGTTCGCAGACTTGATCAGCTCCGCAAATTCATTTCGCGGCGTGTAATTGGGTACCGCTCCCTGATTTTCGATTGCCGATGCGACTTCCGGGCTGGCCAGGGCCTCACGCACCGCACTGTTAAGCTTGTCGAGCACAGCCGGAGGTGTTTCGGCCGGGGCACCGAGTCCGAACCATGACGGGTTGTTCATTGGTGCCAGCCCCGCTTCCGCATAAGTGGGCACATTGGGGAGGATCGGCAACCTTTGCTTTGCCGCTACCGCCAGAGGACGGATTTTTCCGGCTTTGATCAGGCCGGCGGATGACGGAATGTTGTCGAACACCACCTGAACCTGCCCTGCCATCAGGTCGTTCAGCGCCGGGCCGAGCCCCTTGTAGGGAACATGCAGCATGGTCGTCCCTGTGGTCGTCATGAAGAGTTCGCCATTCATGTGGCTCAAGCCGCCATTGCCGGATGAACCGAATGAATATTTCTGCGGATTCGCCTTGAGCGCATTGACCAGCGCAGGAACGCTGGCAGCAGGCATAGACGGATTGACGACCAGGACGTTCGGTACATCGGCGAGCTTGCTGATCGGCGCGAAGTCCTTTATCGGATCATAGGCAGTCTTTGCATAAACCTGAGGATTCACCGCGTGCGAGCTTTCTACCAGCATCACCAGCGTATAGCCGTCGGCGGGCTGTTTCGCAGCGTAGGCGCTGCCGATGCCGCCGCCGGCTCCGGGACGGTTCTCAATGATGAATGGCTGCTTGAGGATACTGCCGAGCTTTGCGCCGACGATACGCGCGATGACATCAGTGGTACCTCCAGGCGCGTACGGCACAATGATACGGACGGTCTTGTCCGGATAGTCGGCGGCCTGCGCACTCAGGGACAGCCCGCCTGCGAACATGGCTGCGGCAATGATCAAGTTTGTCTTCATATGGTCTCCTCCGTAAATGGAATGGGTGCCTGCAAGCGGGATCAATCGCAGACAGGGGCAATACTGCAATCGTGTTCCCCAAGCAGGGGCGGTGCCGCCACGGAAAGGGTTCGCTCTTTCTCATCGCTGAGCATCGGATTTCTTACCAGTGGCACCGAGCCCATGATGGGATGCGGCACATGTTGCATCATGCGTCGGTGTTGCACCTGCGGATGGGTAAAAACCTGATCAAGCGTATTGATTGGTCCCCACGGCACCCCGGCCGCGTCGAACGACTCACTCCAGCTTTGCCGTGAACGCGTGACGAAGACATCTGCCAGTAGTTGCCTGAGTGCGGGCAGGTTCGAGATGCGCTGCGAGTTTGTGCTGAACCTTGCGTCCTTCGCCCACGCGGGCATCCCTGCGACGTCGCAAAAGTGCTGAAATTGACTGTCATTGCCAATGGCGAGGATCAAGTGCCCGTCGGCGCAGCGAAACACCTCATACGGTGCACAATTCGGATGGGCGTTCCCTGACCGCGGTGGATTTACGCCGGATATCAGGTAGTTTGCACCCTGGTTCGCATTGAGCGCGACCGCAACATCCAGCAGAGCGAGGTCAATGAAGGTACCTTCGCCGGTGCGCTCCCTTTGATACAGTGCTGCCAGCACCGCTGCGGTTGCATACATTCCAGTAGTAATGTCAACAACCGCGACGCCTGTTCGCAATGGGCCAGCCCCCGCCATGCCGTCGGAATGGCCCGTGTAGCTCATCAGGCCTCCCATGCCCTGGAACACGTAGTCGTAGCCCGGTTTGTCGGACATCGGCCCATCCTGGCCAAACCCGGTGATCGAAATATAGATAAGGCGGGGATTTTCCTTTGCAAGGGTCGGGTAATCCAGCCCGTAGCGTACCAGCGTGCCAGGTTTGTAATTCTCGACAAGGATGTCCGATTCCTTGGCTAAACTCAGAATCAGGTCTTTGCCGGCGGCCGTTGAAAAGTCGGCACCCACTGAACGTTTGCCCCGGTTACAGCTGGCAAAGTACGCGGACATTTTCTGGCCATCTTCACCTTCCAGGTAGGGAGGTCCCCAACCACGCGTATCGTCGCCGCGGTCGGGGTGTTCGACCTTGGTGACATCGGCACCAAGGTCGGCCAGGTTTTGCGTGCACCAGGGGCCGGCGAGAATACGTGACAGATCGAGCACTTTAATGCCGGCCAGTGCATTTTTAAGCATGTTGTCTCCTATCGATATCGGAATCGAGTATAGATAGGGCAATCCGGTCCGGCTATTTCAATGTTTCGAAAGGCGTGTTCGTGCCACGCGAACACCTGTCGTGTACGACGCTTGTCGTTACGTCGCCATCGATCAGGTTACGAACATGTATAAAGCGTGAGGGCGTAGCTAAATCGCTTTCTAACGCCCTTTAAATACAGGCGTAGCTTTTCGGAGAAACGCGCGCAGCCCTTCAGAGGCATCAGTGGTGGTGCTTGATGCGATCATGTAGCGGGCTTCAAGGTCAAGATGCTCTTCCAGAGAACGGTCTGCCACGCCATCAACCAGCTGTTTTATCTTTTGAAAAGACTGTGTCGCACCGGACGCCAGGCGATTCGTGAGGGATGCCGCTTCGGGCGCCAGTTCCTGATCCGGATACACGGCGTCCAGCAAGCCATACTCCAGGCATTTAGCAGCGTCGGTGGCTTCATTAAGCAACAGAATTCTTTTGGCACGTGCCGGACCAGCGCGTTTGGTGAGCCACCATGAGGCACCGAAGTCTGGTGACAACCCAATGGCAGAATAGCCACCACGAATCTTCACTGATTCCGATGCAAGCACGATATCGCCACATAATGCGATCCCGATGCCACCGCCGCCTACTGGGCCATGGATTGCGCAAACAACAGGAACAGGTAACCCAGCAATCCGTTGTGCAGCGCTGTGCAGAGTGGCCAGCAAGGCATTGAGAAAAGCCGGCAGGTCTTCTGACCGCGACATAGCCGCAATATCTCCGCCAACGCAAAAAACGCGTCCTTTGCCATTAATCAGCAATACACGCACGTCTGGATTGCCTGCGACGCGTTCAACTGCTTCGGAAAATGCCGTCGCGAATGAAAGGTCGATAGCATTTCCAGTTTCCGGGCAATTCAAAGTGATTGTTGCAATGCCATTCTCGATGCTGCACAACACCTGTTCGGATTTCATCTGCTCCTCTATTTGTCGTTCAATTAAAGCCCTTGCACTAAAGGCTAAAGGCGAGTCGAACCATTTTTAACGTCAGATAACGTTAACAGTATCTTGCCGACATGATCGCCGGATTCAATACGCTCATGTGCCTGCGCAACATCCTCAAGACGAAAGGTACTATCAATGATTGGCCGTATTCGCTTTGTTTCGATCAGTGGCCAGATTTGCGTGCGTAATTGTTCGGCGATAGCTGCTTTGAAATCGACCGACCGCGCACGCAGGGTGGCCCCGGTTAAGGTCAGTCGCCGATGCATCATCTGCCGGATATCAAAACTGGCCGATGTCCCACCTAAAAATGCAATGAATACCAGCCGCCCTCCGTCAGCCATGATGTTCTGTTCACGTTTCACGTAGTCGCCACCTACCATATCCAGAATGACATCCACTCCGTGACCGGAAGTCAGCTCTTTAATAGCGGACTCGAAGTCAGTAGTACGATAATTGATAGCGGCATCAGCACCAAGTGACTTGCAAACTTCGCATTTCATATCGGATCCTGCCGTTGCAATAACCCGGTGTCCCAGGGCTGCGGCCATCTGGATCGCCATGACGCCGATTCCGCTAGTACCCCCCTGGATCAAAATTGTTTCACCGGGAGCGAGACGTCCCGCGTCCCACAGCATAGTCCAGACGGTGAAGCAGGCTTCAGGCAGGGCCGCGGCTTCGGTTAACGACAAGCCGGCGGGTACAGGCAGACACTGTGCGGCGGGAACATTGCAGTATTCCGCATAACCTCCACCCGTCAGCAGGGCACAAACTTGCTGTCCTACCTTCCACCCGTTAACAGCCGAACCAACCTCTACTATGGTTCCAGCTACTTCCAGTCCCGGAATATCTGAAGCTCCTAGCGGCGGCGGATAATGACCGCGGCGCTGAACTGTGTCACCACGGTTTACGCCGGCAGCGGTAACGTGGATAAGAAGTTGCGACGGGTCTGACCGTGGTAGCGGGCGTTGCGTCAGCCGCATGACCTCGGGACCACCAAAGCGTGGCAGGCCGATGCACCGCATGCTATCCGGCAGTTTAAATTCCGATAACGGGGCACTCATTTATTGCCTCGCTGCGGGCTCCGCTTCCCAATCCAGCCCATTTCCTTCGCAATCACATCCAGCATGATTTCGTTCGCACCACCTCCGACGGCAACAATACGCAGGTCTCGCAGCATGCGGGTAATGCGGTTTTCCCACATATATCCCTGGCCGCCGAAATACTGGGCACACGTGGAAGGGACTTCCAGCGCCAGCTTGCCGACCAGATATTTTGCCATCGACACCAGACGCGTAACATCGAGGTCCGAAACCAGCGCTTCCCCGGCGCGATAAGCCATTGAACGTGCTGCCTCGATCTGTGACAGGTAGTCGGCGAGCCGGTGATAGAGCGCCTGATTTTCAATCAACGGCTTGCCAAACGTGCGGCGCTCGCGGGTATAGTCGACGGTTAATGCAATCGCGTCGTCCAGTGCGGAAATGCTGCGCAGGCAAGCCCATAGGCGTTCGTGCTGGAATTGCTCCATCTGGTAGATGAAGCCCTTTCCTTCTTCACCAATGAGGTGGCGTTGCGGCACCCGTACTTCGTCAAAGAATACCGGCGCGGTGTCGGAACACTGCATGCCGAGCTTATGCAGCGGCTTGCCCACACTGACTCCACGCGTGTCCATGGGAACCAGGATCAAGGACTTGTTGCGATATGGCCCACCTTCCTCCGATGTATTGACCAGCAAGCTGATCCAGCGTGCATGCGTAGAATTAGTGATCCACATCTTCGCGCCATTAATGACATAGTCGCCGCCATCCTTGCGCGCAGTCGTTTTTATGGCTGACACATCGGAACCAGCACCCGATTCGCTCACCCCAATACTGGCCACTGCTTCGCCGCTGATTGCGGGAACCAGGAACTCGTTACGCAGTGCGTCGTTGCCGTGGGCGGTGAGTGCTGGTATCGCTGACAAGTGCGCTCCAATGGCAAACGGTATGCTGGGCGAATGCGCATGTCCAAGCTCTTCTGCTGCGACCATGACGTAGGAAAAATCCAGTCCGAGCCCGCCAAATTCAGCCGGCTTGTTGATGCCAAGCAAACCAAGTTCGCCTGCGCGCGCAAAGATCGCTGGCAGCGGCGCAGCGCCGGCCGCTTCCCACTTGTCCGCATGCGGGTTCAATTCCTGGTCTACAAATTTCCTAATGCCGCGTCGCATGTCTTCATGGGTCGAGGTAAATAAACTAGACACTTGAATGCACTCCATCTTTAAAGGGTGACAAACTTTGGTAATTCTGGCGGGGCGTTGCGAATATCCAATCTTCTCTAAATCAAGGAAGCAAACCTGCCTGCTCAAGGGAATTGCGCTCCTTCTCATATGCGGTTTTGGCATACGCCGCATATTCTTCAGGCGTTTTCCGCCATAGAGTCTGGTGGATGGATTTAAGGACTTCCAGATGCTGTGGATCGTTCAATGCCTTGTCAAAGGCACGATGCAGTTTCTGTACAACTTCAGGTGGCATGCCTTTCGGACCGACTAAGCCATAAGGGCTTTGGGATACCAGGTTGATGCCGAGTTCACGTGCTGTCGGCACATCAGCCAACCCTGCGTAACGTTCGGGCTCCCACAGCATCAGGATGCGCGCTTTGTCACCAAGCATGGTAAGAGTGCTGATGGCGTCGGCGGAAATCATGACTTCGCCGCTGAGAAGCGCACGGGCCGTCTCGGACCCGCCTTTGTAAGGTATGTGGTTGAACTTGAGACCGGTTTGCCGCTCGATTTCAGCCATGCCCAGATGCTGGGTGCTGCCAATGCCAACCGAGCAATAACTTACCTTGCCAGGATTGGCCCGTGCATACTTCACAATATCGTTCCACGACTTGAACTCTGAGTCGGAACGCACAGCAACACCGAGCAGATAACCGGAAAGTCCTGTCACATAAGTAAAGTCACGCAGAGGATCCCAGTTCACTTTTTGCATGTGCGGCATTCGCCAGACAGTCACCGGTGCGTGTGCCAAGGTATAGCCATCGGGTTTGCCAGTGCTGGCAAGCGTGCTGGCCGCCAGTGTTCCACCTGCGCCGGATTTGTTTTCCACGATAACGGGCTGGCCGAGCTCCTTGCTAGCCAGATTGGCCAGAACACGGATTTCCCGGTCGGTACTGCCGCCCGCTGGATAAGCAACCTGTATTGTGATTGGCCGGTTCGGGAAGGTTTCGGCTTGCACAACGGTAACGTTGAGACATGCAGTGATAGAGGCACAGACAGCTAGGATGAAAGCTTTGATGCTCATAAGGGTCTCCTGGTTAAATCGCAACATGTTTGGAGGTTTTTAGTCCTTCGAAATCAGTCCTGCCTGTTCCATCAACTTGCGCTCCTCTTGGAACGCAGATTTCGCGTATGCCGCGTAATCCGCGGGCGAGCGGTACCACAGCGTCTGATGAATCTGCCCGAGCAGCTGGATATGCTCCGGATCCTCGAGGGCCTTCTTGAATGCCTCGTGAATTTTGCTGACGACCTCTGCCGGCATTCCCTTTGGCCCTACGAGTCCAAACGGACTCTGGTACACGATGTTGAGTCCCAGTTCACGCGCGGTTGGCACGTCGGGCAAGCCCGTGTAGCGGGTCGGCTCCCATACCATCAGAATACGGGCTTTGCCTGCATTGGCGAGTCCGGCGAAACCGCTGACGGCGTCGGCTTGTAGCATGACTTCGCCGGAAAGGAGGGCGCGCGAGGAATCCGCTGCACCTTTATAAGGAATATGATTGAAGCGAACCCCTGTCTGCTTTTCAATATCCGTCATCGCCAGGTGCAGCGTGCCGCCAATACCAGTCGACGCATAACTCACGGCACCAGGATTTGCGCGCGCATGCCGAACTACGTCCTCCCATGTCTTAAATGGAGAGTCGGCGCGCACTGCGACACCCAGTACATAGCCCGACATCCCGATGATGTGGGTAAAATCCCGCACCGGGTCCCAGTTCACTTTTTGCATGTGCGGCACCCGGAATACGCCGACCGGCGCCTGGGCAAGCGTGTACCCATCGGGCCTGCCGGACAAGGCGAGTGTGCTTGACGCGAGTGTGCCTGCCGCTCCCGGCTTGTTTTCGACAATGATGCTCTGGCCGAGATGCTTCGATGCCAATCCCGCCAGCACCCGGAATTGACGATCAGTTGCACCTCCCGGCGAAAACGCAACTTGTACGGTGACGGGGCGGCTCGGATAATTATCGGCAGCAACAGCGTTTGCCGCGATCAGATGGACGACTCCAGCCAGGCAAGCCGCAAATAAGTGTGTGAAGCGCATACGTGTCTCCTAAATATGGTTTTAACCTGCAAAACGATCAGCGCGAAACGATGGCCGGTCAGTTCATGAGCGCTCCGCCGTTGACATCGAAGCATGCGCCTGTCACAAATGCAGCTTCTTCCGAAGCAAGAAAGGCAATCACCGCCGCAATTTCTTCCGGTGTTCCGCCGCGGCCCACCGGGGTCTTGGCGCGGATCAGCGCCAGGATGTCGGGGCTCATTGCCAGTGCCAGTTTGGTTTCTACCAGACCTGGCGCAACGGCATTCGCGGTCACCCCATACGGCGCGAACTCAGTTGCAATAGCGCGCGTCAGTCCAAGGATGGCCGCCTTCGAGGTCGCATACGCAGAGCTGGCCTGATTCGGATTGGAGCGGCCCGCACGCGACGAGGTATTGATAACCCGGCCCCAGCCACGTTCCCGCATCGACGGCACGAACTGCTGCGCAAGCCGCATCGGCGCTGTAACGTTGACCTGCATGACAAACTCCCATTCTTCCAGCGAGATGCCTGCCAACCCGGCTGCCTTACCCGCATGCTTGGGCGACACGGCAGCGTTATTTACCAGGATGGCAACCGGTTCCCAGCGCTCGCGGACTGCCGTATCCAGTTGTTGGGGTGCATCTGGCTGACGAAGATCGATTGCCAGGGGCAGTACTCGGTCCGACGGCAGATCGGCAGCCGTGGCCTCAAGCGCTTCTGTATCAAGGTCAACCATGGCGACACGGTGGCCAGCATCAAGCAGTTTGACTACGGTCGCCAAACCGATTCCGCGCGCCGCACCGGTCACCACAGCAGTTCGTTGTTGATTCATCTCGTTATTCCTTTAGCGATTACATTCAGCTGGTGCAACGGACAAGAGCGCATCAAGTGCAACCACCCCATCCCCGTCTGCCCGAACCAGAAGTGGATTGATCTCAAGTTCATTGATCTCCCCATCGAACTGCATCGCAAGTGTCGAGACAGCCGCGATCGCCGAACAGGCTGCTGCGATGTCGCCTTGGGGTTTTCCGCGAAAGCCGGTCAGCAACTTGTAGCCACGCAGTTCCTCAAGCATTTCCTGCGCAATTGTTTCATCAACTGGAAGCAATCGATGGGCGACATCGCGGAATACCTCAGTGAAGATGCCGCCCAGTCCCACCGTTATCGATAGCCCGAAGATCGGATCCCTTGTGATACCGACGATCAGCTCACCTACTCCAACTTCCATTCTTTGCACCAGCACGCCGCGCAATTCGGCATCGGGCTGTGACGCCTGGACGTTTTTCATCACTTCGGCGTAAGCACTTCTGACTGCATCTGCATTCATTAGATGCAGCCGGACGCCTCCGGCTTCGGTCTTGTGCGCAATGTCGGGACTCAGAATCTTGAGTGCGACCGAATACCCGGCCATATCGGCAAGAGCTGCCGCTTCATCGGCATTTCCGGCCACCCGCTCCTCACAAACCGGCACGCCGTGCGATTTGAGCAGATGCTTGGTCTGATGTTCATCCATCCTGCGTGAAAGGACGAACTTTTCCTCGCTTGTCGCAGTTCGACCGTTGCGCAGCGTTCTCCAGTGTTCCCTCCTGCTTGCCTCTTCACGCCATGGCAAATACGTCGCCATCGCGCCAACTGCCCGGGCAACATCGGTAAAGACGGGAATACCCGCGCGTTCAAGATCACCGCGTGATTTTGCCTTGCCGGTATCGATGGCAATGAACAGAAGGCCGGATCGACGTGATGCGTCGATCAGTTCATTAGCAATGCGGTCAAGCAGGTAGCCGGTCGCGTAGACCAGGACCGTATCAACATGGCTATCGGCGACCACCGTTGCAAAGACTTCTGTCGCGAGTCCTTCCCGGTTATACAGGTTAGCGGTCAGATCGATAGGGTTGGCCACCATTCCCAGCATCGGCGCTTTTTCCTTGAGTTCCCTTTGCGCACCCAGCGGAAGGACCGGAACCTCTAGCCCGGCTGATACCAGCAAATCCGTCAGCAAGCCGCCCATTGCACCGGATATTGATGCCACTGCAACGCGTCGGCCTGCGGTCCTGTCCTTCATGCTGGCAAGGTAAGCAACGTCGACCAGTTGCATGGGATCGCGTGCCTGCATGATGCCCAATTGCCGGAATGCGGCGCGGTTGATGGCCTGATTGCCTGCCAGCGAAGCAGTATGCGACATCGCAGCAATGGAGCCCTGTTCGGTTTCTCCGGATTTGATGAGTATCAGCGCCTTCCCCGCACGATGGAATTTCTCGCTTACTCTGATCAGGCGTTCACCGTCACGCAAGCCTTCAAGGTAGCCGATCACAGAATGTGTCTGCGGATCATCGGCAAGATATTCGAGATATTCGGCAAACTCGATGCTGGCTTCGTTACCGGTATTGATGAACTGGTTAAACTTTATGCCGCGTTCATAACCAGCCACATACAAGATGGCGCACATGTTGCCGCTTTGTGTCACCAGACTTACATGACCGGCGCCAGTATTGGGCGGGTAATCGCGAAAGATAGTGGCAAACGCAGTAATGGCGCGCGTGTTCAAGTTGGCCAGACCCATGCAGTTGGGTCCGCAGACTGCCATATCATTCTCACGGGCGAACGCGGCGATCTTCTGCTGCAACCTCGCGCCTTCTTCGCCCTCTTCCGCAAAACCGGATGCATAGATAATTGCAGCGCGGATGCCTTTCTCGTGGCATTTGACGAGCGTGGGGAATACCATTTCCGCACCGATGGCAAGAACCGCGAGATCGGGTATCTCGGGCAAGCTTTCGATATCCGGATAACATTGCAGGCCGTGCATTTCCGTGTACTTCGGATTGACTGGATAGACCTTGCCTTCAAAGCCAAACTTAACCAGGTGATCAATCGCAATCCCGCCAAGCCGCGACGGTTCCGCCGATGCGCCAACGAAAGCAATGGACCGTGGATTAAGCAACAAGTCCATCGGGCGCAAGTAAGTACATTCCGTTACTGGGGCAACCTGTGTCGCTATGTCACGCTTGTTCATTTACACTCCGCAAGTGTCGTTTTATTCTGGTCAATCACCTTTGCAAGCCCGGCGTTCCTGATTTCCGCAAATTCCGCTGACGCATGGGTAACCTGGTGGGTATCGAAATGTGCCTGTACCGCATTTCGGAAACCTTGGATGTCGTAGGTACGATTAAGGGATTTTTTCAGTGCGCGCATGGCGAATGGTGGTGCTTTTGCGATTTGCTGCGCGATCTCCATCGTGCGCGCGTCGAGGTCAGCGCGCGGCACTACGCGATTGACCATCCCGATGCGAAAGCCGTCTTCCGCATTGATGCGCTCGCCAGTGAACAGAAATTCCTTCGCATGCCGCAGGCCCATCACCCAGGGTTGAAACAATACTTCGGTCCCGGCCAGTCCCATGGAAAACATGACCGAATCCCAGAACCATGCATCATCGGCGGCAATGACCAGATCGCTCATGTTGGCCAGCATGAAACCGCCTGCAACACATGCGCCCTGTACTTGTGTAATCGTTGGCTTGGGACAGTCCCATATGTTCAGGCAGTAGTCGAGGTAGTGATACTCTTCATAATCCCATCGCTCCTCCGCAGTAAAATCGGATCGCTTGACTTGTGCTTCCTTGAGGTCGTGACCCGCCGAGAAATGTTTACCTTTCCCTGCGAGAATAATGACACGCACGGAGTCGTCACGACCGGCTTCAGCGATTGCAACATCCAGGTCCAGAAGCATCTGCCGGGTCTGGGCATTTGCAAAGTCGCCCCGGTTAAGCCAGATTCGCCTTACGGAACCCACGTTTTCAATTACCAGTGCTTGGTCTTGCATGTCGTCTCCTTGAAAGATATCCGATTGGTGATATCCATTTCAAACCTGACGACCATGAAGCGCAACCTTCGATATATACTTTGTGCATATTATGAACAGCAACGATATATGAGTACCGGCACACAAAGTCTTGATCGCGCACTCAGCTTGCTCAGTCTGATTGAACAGAGCCATCAGGAGGGCATTGAACTGGCAGAGCTTGTCGAAAAGAGTGAACTCGACCGTACTACTGTTTATCGGCTTGTCAGTGCGCTGGTACAGGCAGGCTTCGTTGAGCGCAATGCTATAACGAAGAAGTACCGCTTGGGTGTGGAAGCAATGCAGATAGGCTTGATGGCGATGAGTCGGGCGCCTATTGTTGAATTGTGCAAGCCAATGATGCAATTGCTTGCGCGTGAAACCAAAGATACCGTGTTTCTCGTGGTTCGCAATGGCGACTACGCACATTGTCTGCATATCGAGCAAGGCAGTTTTCCGGTTAAGGCGATTACCCAGCATGTAGGAGGGTTGCGCATCCTCGGTTTAGGAACTGCTGGCCAGGCCTTGCTTGCCACCATGAGTGACATAGAGATTGAGGCGATTTATTTGCGTCATCGCGAAGAGTACGAGAGTCACGGTTTGAGCTTGCCAGAACTGAGGCAGGCTGTAAAAAATATTCGCGCCAAGGGCCATGCTGTAACAGTCGATATCATTACGGAAGGTGTCTGTGGCGTCGGAGTCGCATTTGAAATTACCAAAGGCAATTACGCCGGCGTGAGTATTGCTGGCATCGGTTCGCGCTTTTCTGCCGCCCGGTGCAGGGAAATCGCCTCCCTGATCGAAGAACAGTTGCGTAGCATTGGATTCCGTTCATTCGCCGGCGATTAAAACAAGTGAACAGCGTCGACCTGAACATTGATAAGAGTCGCGGAGAATGGCCTGTCAATCTTGATGGCCTTCTAATACCAATCCCGCCCCGCCACAAATGCATCGCGTACCGTTATGGGCCGGAATTGGTATTGCACGATGTTCACTGGGTGAAACATCAGGCTGAACGTGCCGTCGTCAATCCCATTTTTTTAGCAATGATCGACAACATGACCTCATCAGCCCCGCCGCCAATTGATCCAAGCCTGGAGTCGCGGTAGGCACGCGCTGCGCGGTTCTCCCAGGTATATCCCATCCCGCCGTAAAACTGCACGCACCAGTCGGCAATTTCACGTGCAAGTCTGCCGGCCTTCAGCTTGGCCATTGATGCGAGCTCAACGACGTCTTCCCCCGCAATATATTTTTCCGCGGCCATATAAATGAGTCCGCGCAAAGCCTCGACTTCTGTCTTGAGTTCTGCCAGCTTAAACTGGATGTACTGATTGTCTAGCAGAGGTTTTCCAAAAGCCACACGCTGGCGCAAATAGTCGGCCACTTCGGTAATCAGATGTACTGCGCCAAGTCGTCGCGCAGCAGCCGCAAGACGTTCTTCCTGAAATTGTTCCATCTGGTAGATGAAACCCATATTTTCTTGTCCAATGCGATTACTTTGAGGAACGCGAACCCCGTCAAAAAAGATCTGGGCGGTATCGGACGACAAGTTGCCAAGCTTGCGAATTTTTTTCATCTCAATTCCTGGACGCAGCTTGCCGTTTTCCCTCAACGGAACAATAATCAACGACTTGTTCTTGTGCACGGGACCGTCCGACGTATTGGCAAGCAGGCAAATCCAGTCCGCCTGTGTCGCATTGGTGATCCACATTTTCGACCCGTCGATGATGTAATCGCCTCCGTCCTTACGTGCACGAGTCTTCAGTGACGCAACATCCGAGCCGGCGCCCGTTTCGGAAACGCCGATCGAAATCACAACGTCCCCGGCAATAGCAGGAGCCAGATATTCGCGCCGCAACGCATCACTGCCGTGACGGGCCAGTGCAGGTGTCGCCATGTCGGTCTGGACGATAATTCCCATACTTACGCCCTGCGCCGTCACGGCGCCAAGCGCTTCTGCAGCCGCAATATTGTAAGAGTAATCTAACCCCATGCCACCAAAGGCCTCTGGCCGGTTGATGCCTAGGAAGCCGGCATTACCCATTTTTTTAAACAGCTCGTGTGCCGGGAAGATACCTGCTTCTTCCCATTCATCGGAGTAAGGCTCGATTTCTACCTGAATGAAGCGATTGATCGCGTCCATCAGTTTGTGATGCTCTTCTGTATAGATCATGGAATGGTTCGATAATATGAATTAAAAAATCAGAGCATGAACATGCCGCCGTTGACATCGATGACCGAACCGTTAATGAAGCTGGCGTCTTCTGTCGCAAGGAACGTAATGGCGGCGGCTACTTCATCGGGTGTACCGATGCGGCCGACCGGTACTCTTTTCGCATAATCCTCGGCGACTGCAGCACCGGTAGTGGCTCCGAGTGGGGTTGCGATCCGTCCGGGAGCTACCGCATTGGCCGTGATTCCAAACGGACCAAGCTCGATAGCAATGTGCCTCGTCAAACCAAGCAGTCCTGCTTTCGACGCCATATAGGCCGGACCCACCGGACCAAGCGACCGCGTACGCCCGCCCGAAGACGACACATTAATGATCCGTCCCCAGCCCGCCTCTTTCATTGCCGGCAGCAACCTTTGGCACAGTCGCATCGAGGAAGTCAGGTTGACATACAAGATGCGATTCCACTCATCCATCGTCATGTCGAGTATGTTTAAAGCGACGCCGTTGTACTTGGGTGCAATGCCTGCATTGTTTACCAGAATCTGCGTAGGCCCCCATCTACGCTGACTGGCTTGTGCAATAGTATCCGCCGCGTTATCCTGGGCGATGTCTATGCATAGTGTTTCCAATCGTTCAGCGGGAATCTCCGCGCCAAGTTTGGACAGCGCCGCGTTATCGATATCACATGCAAGTACGTTTAACCCGGACGCTGTAAACCGCCTTGCTGCAGCCGCGCCGATACCAGATCCTGCCCCGGTAATCACTACCGTTTTAGGTTGCGCCATTTTCTTCAATCCTTTACCGGTTTGCCAAACTTTTTAATAAGCTCTTTTTCCTTCGCAAAGGTACGCTGAGCCCACTCCTTATACTCCGCAGATCCCAGGTATGAATGCACTTGGCCAAGCTGCGTCAGCATCTGCTTGTTGGGGAGTTCATCAGACGCCTTACGGAACGCGCTTTCCAGCGTTGCGACTACCTTTGGGTTCATTCCTGCGGGTCCGACAATGCCATAGGGGACTTCCGCGATCATGTTGGTACCCGCTTCCGGCAAGGTCGGAACGTCTGGGAAACGCGAAGCACGTTCCTTGGTAAAGACAGCCAGCATGCGTGCTTTTCCGGAATCGACCATAGGCGCGATGCCGCCGAGACTTGGCAACGCAAAATCCAGCTGTCCGCTGACGAGATCCTGAATCTGGTCACCATCGCCTTTATAAGGCACGGCGTTCAATTTCACGCCTTCGAGCATTGCTGCGTTTTCCATGATGAGGTGCATGCTTGAATTGAAGCCGGCGTTTCCATAACTGAGTTTTCCTGGATTTGCCCTGGCGTAGGCAAGCAGGTCTTTCCAGGTTTTGAATGGACTGTTTGCTGGTACTGCCACGACGTAGGTGTAACTCGACAGCATGCTGATATACGTGAAATCAGTCAGTGGGTCATACGCCATCTTTTGCAGGATTGGCAGACGCAAACTGGTGGGAACCACTACCGACAGTTTGTATCCGTCGGGGGGCGTTGACTTCAGAGCAGTAAGTGCTACCGATCCTGATGCACCGGATCGGTTCTCTACGATGATTGTCTGGTTAAGGTGTTTGCTCGCAAGCTGGGAAAAAGCTCGCAGATGGACATCGGTGCTGCCGCCAGGTGGAAACGGCACGATCAGAGTGATCGTTTTGTTTGGAAAATTATCGGCAAGAGCAAATGGTGCGGCTAGCAAGCCAAATGTCGCTGCGACTATTGCAAAAAACCTTCTCATTTCGTCTCCTTGTTCTCAATCGAAATTGCCTTGCGCATTGCCGCCCACGATGGTTTTCGGGCGCGAACCTGGTGTACTGATCTGCAGGCTTCACCATCATGACTTCTGTACGAAGTAGGCAAAGTACATTTAACATAGGAAGAGATCTCTTAAGCAAACCCATTTATATCGATTGTGCATATTATGAACATGAGCTTGGATGGTATTTCTGGGGCGCAAAGCATTGCTCGTGCGCTTTCGCTGCTCAAGATGTTGTCTCAGCATCATGAAAGAGGCGCCGATCTTACTGAGATGATTGCCTTAACAAGACTCAATAGGACCACTGTGTACCGCTTGCTCTGCGGACTTGCGCAGGGTGGGTATGTAGAACGGAATGAGGTCACAAAACGGTATCATCTTGGATTAAATGCCATGCAACTGGGGCTGACAGCAATGACTCGTCCGCCCATCGTAGAACGTTGTCGCCCGCTCATGCGCTCTCTTGCACGCTCGACGGAAGACACGGTATTCCTGATTGTCCGAAACGGGGACTTCGCACATTGCCTTCACCTGGAACGAGGGCCATTCCCGGTACGCGTGATGACCACCCTGACCGGCAGCTTCCGCCTTCTTGGTCTGGGAACAGCCGGACAGGCTTTACTAGCCACGCTGACCGCAGAAGAACTCAAGGCGCTCTATAACAGGCACGCTGCCGAGTACGAACGGAACGGCATGACTGAAAATCGGGTAAGGAAAATTGTGGAACGGACGCGATGTGATGGCTACTCCACCGGCATTAATCTGCTGATTCCAGGGGTACACGCGGTCGGCGTCGCATTCGAGCTTACCGAAGGCCACTATGCCGCGCTCAGTATTGCGGCAATTGCCTCACGGCTCGACGAAAAGCGCCGCAGAAATATCGCCGAAAACATCAGGTCCGAATTGAATGAGAATGGTTTCAAAGTTTTTCCCGGATAGCGCTTTCAGCCTGTTCAAGGCATAAAGCGCTATCAAAGGGCGGCCAGCGCGAGCAGGACAAATACTGCAAGCCATACCGTTTCCGCCACCAGCATTGCAATCGGACGCCAACCCAACGATGCCAATGACTGGAATGAGGTCTTTACGCCCAACGCAGCGATTGCGGTAACCAGGCATGCACGCGACACACGGTTAATTCCGGCCGCTACTTCCGGCGGAATAAAACCCGCACTATTGCAAGCCATCAGCCACACGAAACCGATCAGGAAGAAGGGCACCAAGGGTGGTGTGTCGAACTCGGTAGTGCTATTTCTCGTCGAAAAAATAATTGTCAGGCCAATGACAACCGG
This sequence comes from Herbaspirillum sp. GCM10030257, assembly GCF_042666555.1. Taxonomy (NCBI): domain Bacteria; kingdom Pseudomonadati; phylum Pseudomonadota; class Betaproteobacteria; order Burkholderiales; family Oxalobacteraceae; genus Herbaspirillum; species Herbaspirillum sp. GCM10030257. The sequence continues at coordinate 39,199 of NZ_JBHTDH010000026.1, read as the reverse complement.
CACCAGACAAGCCACCCGCGTTAGTTTCACTAGCGTGGCAACATCGCCGGTGTGGTTGGACATTAAGTAACCCGCTCCGACCACTTGTGCAACGTCATGAATAGTCCCGCCGATGAAAATTCCCGCCATTGTCGGGTCCAGGTCCAGCAGTCTTGCGACAACCGGATATACAACCATTGCGATGGTCGACAACGTCGTCACACCGACCACTGTCAGTAATGTGAATTTTTCATTTTCCTTTGTCTGGGGTAGCACTGCGGCGATGGCCAACGCTGCAGATGCACCACAAATTGCAACCGCCCCCCCGGACAGCACGCCTTCGGTCGCAGGGCGCCGCAGTTTGAATGCCAGCACGTAGCCAAACAGGATGGTGATCAGCACGGCTGCGATCACAATCAAAATGGGGCGGATACCCATTGATTCAATCTGTCCGAACGTGACCCGCGCCCCGAGGAGCGCGACACCGATACGCAGTACTGTTTTACTGCAAAAATCGATTCCGGGTTTACAAGAAGCTTCCTGCGAAAGAAAGTGAAATGACAGGCCAAAAAATAACGCATAGAGCAGCTGCGGCCCGCCATAAGTATCAGAAATGAACGAGGCGGCCAGCGCGATAACGATCGCGATGGCTATGCCGGGCCAGTTTTTTCTGACAGTGGCTGGACGCCACATTGACAGCGTATCGGAAAGCCGGACAAAGACTGTCCTTAGCATTGCAATGCCTTTTGAAATGTGAGGGGACTTTCGACAAAAGAAGTACGGGCACGCCCCTCTGTCCCATGAACTAAAGAAATCGGATCAGCCTTCCACCGTGATTTTTCCCGCTTCGACGATTCCACGCCATTTCACTGTTTCTGCAGCGATCAACTTGCGGAATTCATCCGGCGTATTGATGACGTCGTCTGAACCAAAGGCGGCGATCTTTGCGCGAACGTCTGGCATGCGCCCGGCCTTCATCGTTTCTTCACTCAGACGCTTGATTACCGCATCAGGCAGACCCGCGGGAGCAAGAAGGCCATACCAGCCACGCGCTTCAAAATCAGCGATACCACTTTCCATCATTGTTGGCACGGAAGGCAGCAAAGCCGTGCGCTTTGCGGTTGTGACCGCGAGCGGGATCATACGGCCGGACTTGATATGTGCATCGACGAGGGCGAGGTTCTCGAATGCGTAAAGCACCTCGGATCCAAGCACGGCAACCACTGCGGGCGCGCCGCCCTTATAAGCGACGTGGGTCGTGGCGGTAGCGGTTTTTTGCTTGAATAGCTCACCAGCGAGATGTTGCGGCGTCCCGGCTCCCGCTGATCCATAGAATGCCTGGGCACCACTGGATTTAATACGCGAAAGAAGCTCCGATACAGTCTTGATGCCTGAATCGGCCGATGTCACTAGCACCAGAGGGGTCGCAGCGAGCAGGCTAATCGGCGTGAAATCGGTAGCGACGTCATATCCAATATTTTTATAAAGCGACACATTGATGGCCAAGGGGCCGCTTGCGCCAAGCAATAAGGTATAAGGATCGCCGCGTGATCGTGCAACGTAGGCAGTGCCGATGTTACCTCCAGCGCCCGCCTTGCTTTCGACAAGGACTGGCTGTTTTAAACTCTGTGACAGCTTGTCACCAACGAGACGCGCCAGAATATCGACGATGCCTCCAGGGGGATAGGGGCTAATTATCCGTATCGGCTTCGAGGGCCAGTCTTCAGCGGTCACAATGCCAGGTAAGCCGACAACGCCGAGCGCTGCTGCCGAGGTAAGGAATTGACGTCTTGATAGTGTCATTGTCTCGCTCCTTGTATTCTGTATTGAATGTCAGCGCGTCGGTTTCAGACCGGGTCAAGCGCAAACGTCAGCTTCGTACCTTTAACGATGATGCCACCGCGTTCCCCGGGTGTAGTCGAACCGTATCGCGTCGCAAAGACTTCTGGAAGCGGGCGTCCTTCTTTCGGCGCAAGCCAAAGACGTAACAGATGGCGCCGGCGCTCCGGTTCTGGCCAGTCTTCGAAGTCAGTGCGTGAATGAAGCAGCTGGTGATTGTGCAGGAATTGCATATCGCCCGGCCGGAATTCCATTTGCAAGTTAAGCTTCGGGTCATTGGCCAGAGTATCGAGATACGCTAGTGCTTCAATCTCGCGTTCAGTCAGACGTCGTGCCTCGGGGAACAACTCCTGCGCGCTACGAATGTACTGGCCGACATAAATCGTGGTCAGTTGACCCGCATACCAGTTAAATACCGGAATATCAAACCAGGGCTTCATGCCGTCAGGCACTTCACCCCGCCGGTCTGTCGGGAAAGGATGAAAGAGCTCGGCGACCAGATCAGGACGCTTGGCCATCATCTCGTTATACAGAGTCACCGAGCTCACAATTCGACTTTCGCCCCCGGAGCGTGAAGTCTTCAAGCAAATCAGTCCGACGATGTCACATGAATCCGTATGGTATTCGAGCTCGCGATTGGTTTGGTAATAGCGCGTCATTGGCTTGCTGATATCAGCGCCAAGGTCGCGTACATGCCCCAAAAGATGGCCTTTGGCGTTCTGTGACCGGAAGCTTCCCAGATAAGATCCAAGCCCGAGGTAGGCGATTGCAGTCTCTTCAAGGCTATAGCGATCGACCGGGAATCCACGGACGAGCACAAATCCGCGGCCATTCAGGACTTCGTTCAGAACTGTCTTCAGTCGGATGTGCAACCGTGGAAGCCAAAACGTCTCAGGCGTGATATCCCCCAAGCTGAGCCCGCTGGATTTGACTTGTCGGATTGCAGCATCAATTTCTGCAATTTCCGATTCATCAAGTTCATAAATCCAGTCATGACGGGCCGCCATCTCTGCGCCATACCAGGCCGATGGGCCATCGATATGCTGAGGAACTGCTGTTTCGTTAAAACGTTCAGGGCTGTTCATCGGGCTTTCCTTACTCATGGTAGACATCTTACGTACAAGTCTAATAACGCAGGGTAGAATCGTCCAACGAATAGTTTTAATGAATTAATAGATTCGAGCGATAAATGAATATTACCTTGAAACAACTTCGCGCCTTCACGGCGGTTGCGCGAGAACGCAGCTTTACCCGTGCATCAGAACGTCTGCACGTAACACAATCAACGCTGACTTCCTCCGTGAAGATCCTTGAGGCGGAGATCGGAATGAGGCTGCTGGATCGCTCTACTCGCTCGGTGGTGCTGACGCCACAAGGCTTATCCTTCCTGCCGGTCGCTGAACGCCTGCTGCGTGACTTGCAGGAGTCGCTGGATGAGTTGCGTCTGACCGCCAACCGTCAACGGGGGTCCGTCATCATTGCAGCCGCTGCTTCTTTCATCAATTATGTACTGGCCCCAGCCGTTGCGCAGACCGTATCAACCTATCCGGGAATTAATGTGCGCCTGTCGGAGGAGACTACCGAAAGCGTGGCGCGGCTGGTAGTCTCAGGAGAGGCTGACTTTGGGGTAACAACCTTGTTTCAGAAAACACCATCGCTGGACGCCGCGCTTTTATTGACTGACGACTACGGCGCGGTTTATTCAAAGGATCATGCCCTTGTTGGCGAAAAAGCCCCTATAACCTGGAGTCAACTTGCGCCACACACCATGGTCGGGTTACATCGCGCCAATGGTATTCGCGCGTTAATTGACATGCATTCAAAAATCGCGTCCCAGTATAAAAACCCGGCTTATGAGGTGGGCTCAATGTCCTCATTGCAGCCCTTACTGGTACAGGGGTTCGGTTATGCGGCGCTGCCGGCCCTTGCTGCGAAACCGCTGATTGCCGATGGCCTTTGCTTTAAACCGCTGATCCAGCCGACCCTTCGGCGGCGGCTTTATGTAGTGAAGAAGAAAGGACGTACGCTCTCGCCTGCCGCAACTGCACTTGTTGAGTCCATGACCGATTCGTTGGCACGCATCGAACGCGACGAGAATATAGAGGTGCTCTTTACGACGACCGAGATGCAGAACTTTCTGAGGAAATGAAAATTTGGTTAACTTCCCTGCGCATTTCTCCCGACCATGCCAATAGGCCGGAGCTGTTGCGTCAACTCGGTGATGTATGCGGCCGATGTCGTGCCGCTATCTGCAAAATCACTTCAATACTTTTTTCCACATCCGCGTCCGTCGTAGCCCAGGAAACGACACTGATCCGCATCGCTGTATGTCCCTGCCACACCGTACCGCCGCACCAGCAAGTCCCATCAGCCTGAATGTCGTCGATCACGCGCTTTGTAACTTCAGGCGTACCAAACGAGACCAGCACCTGGTTCAGCACAACTTCGTTCAGCACCTGGTATCCCGCGAAAGAAAGCGCTTCTGCAAAGCGTCGCGCATAAGCACAGGTGCGTTCAATCAGATCGGTTAATCCAAGACGCCCCAACGAGCGTAATGCAGCCCAGACCTCAACCCCGCGCGCGCGCCGCGAAAGCTCGGGCGTATAGTCCGCAGGATTACGGTATTCACTTACCGTCGGAAGATACTCCGCGGTAATCGCCATCGCAGCCCGCAAAGCGTGCGAGTCTCTGACAAACGCCATGCCGTTGTCGTACGGGACGTTCAGCCACTTGTGTCCATCGGTAGCCCAGGAGTCGGCGTCCCCTATCCCTTCAATCAGGCTGAAGCGGGACGGCGCTGCCGCAGCCCATAGCCCAAATGCCCCGTCAACGTGTACCCATGCATCGCCATCATGTGCATGTTTGCAAATCTGACGAAACGGATCGAATGCGCCCGTGTTCACGTTCCCAGCCTGCACACATACGATTGTCGGTCCAGATATTGGAGGTAGTGTCTCGCTCCGGAGGCGGCCATGCATATCGACTGGCAATGTCACGATCCGCTGACGTCCAAGACCGAGCATGCCTAATGCCTTTAGCACCGTCGGATGTACCTCTTCACCAACAATGACCGTAATGGGAGGAGCGCCAAATAATCCGTCGGCTTCCACGTTCCATCCGACTTTTGCCAGAACTGCATGCCGCGCCGCGGCGAGTGCCGTGAAATTCGCAACGGTGGCGCCAGTAACAAACGCACCGCCGCAGTCAGATGGTAGCTTCAGCACATCAAGCACCCATCTCAGTGCGATTTGTTCAATTGCGGCGGTAGCCGGAGTAACATTGTAGAGGCTGCTATTCTGATCCCACGCACTCGCAAGCCAACCGGCAGCCACGGTGGCGGGGAGCGAACCACCAATGACAAAGCCAAAGAAGCGTGGTCCAGCCATCGCCATGGTCGCCGGTGAGCCGATCTCATCCAGTTGCTGCAGAAGCAATTCCGGATTGCTTGGTTCGTCAGAGAGTGACATATCAAGCAAGGCGAGACGGGCGACTGCATCCGCATTCGGTGCGACACTTCTGGTCTTCACACCTTCGAGGTAACAAATGGCCCGCTCGGCAGTCGCTGCTAACAGTTCTCTCATGAGAAGTCTTCCTTCCTTGCCAAACAGAATATGTCCTGCCGCAAATAAACCATTGATACGCGATGTTCGCTCTTGGTGGTTCGCAAATATGGCCGGTACGCCCGAAACAATCATTGCAGGCAACTATGCAGCCGGCTCCGGGAGCCATCATTGGTTGATCAGGCACTGTCTTCCAGAGACGAGGGCAGTCATTCGATATGCATCAAACTTCGTCTTCAAATATGCTTGCAAGCTAAGAGCACCTATCAAAATGACGATGGCAAGGCGCGCCGACGAAGACAGTACAGGAGTACGGCTAGGAGTAGCAACGCGGCAAGCGGCATTTTGATAGGTGCTCTAAGTACTTGTTTGTTGAATGTTACATTGAGCGGGCTACCGATTCTTGACAGCTTCCTATGCAAGTGGCTGCCAGGCACGAAACAGTAGAACGGTCATACAGGTGATAACTGACCGTTGTGCATTTATATCGGCTCGGGAGTCCGACACGCCAGTCCTTTCCCATCAGTCACCAAGGAGACGATCCATGATTGACCAGACGCAAGTTGAATTCGCCAAGACTTTCTGGGAACAGTCTAGAACTGCTGTGCTACAGGCCCATCAAGCATGGGACATGGTAATGCGATCCCAAAAAACCATGATGGACTCGATGCGTAACGCTGGTGCGCCTTTCTCACTTGCGGCCGACCAGTTTGACAAGCTGATGGAGTTTCATGCAAATCAATACAAAGCTGCACTTGAATATATGGACAAGATGTCTGCCGAGTATCAGCAGCTCTTGGCCAAGAGTAAGACCTAACGCATAATGCATTCATCGGTCGGCTGTCCGGCCAACATTAAGCCTGATGGAGAATCCGGAGTTCTCATGACTCACCCCCAGCCCTTTCTGCGTGAAGGTGGTGCCGGCTCCAGAGTTATCTGCATTCACGCGAACGCAAGCACTTCTGCCCAATGGCGCGGCCTTATCGACCTGCTATCTCCAAACTATCACGTCATTGCGCCGGATTCTTACGGCGCTGGCAAGAGCCCTGACTGGCATTCTGACAGCGTGATTTCGCTCAGCGACGAACTTGGATTAATCGGCCCCCTCTTCACCGACACCAAGGATCCTGTTGTGTTAGTTGGGCACTCCTACGGCGCGGCTGTCGCTCTGATCGCTGCACTTTCCCATCGGGCACGCGTCCGTGCACTCGCGCTGTACGAGCCCACACTTTTTTCCCTGGTCAATGCTGACAGTCCACCACCAAACGATGCAGACGGGATTCGAAATGCGGTGCAAAGGGCAAGCGTTGCGCTCGATGACGGCAATCCGGAAGCTGCGGCCGAGGCGTTCATCGACTACTGGATGGGCGCTGGCAGTTGGGCAGGGACGCCGGAGCCTCGCAAACAGCCCATTGCTGCATCGATGAAGAACGTCCGTCGTTGGGCGCATGCCTTGATGACCGAGCCCACGCCTTTGACCGCGTTTGGCCTACTCGACATGCCGATCCTGTACATGGTCGGTGGCCGCTCGACCGCGTCAGCCCACGGCGTCGCCCGTGTGCTGTTACCGGCACTTCCTCAGGCGCGTCTTTTGCAGTTCCCTGAGCTAGGCCACATGGGCCCAATCACCCACCCCGAGGTGGTCAACGCCGCAATTGAACAGTTTCTCAAGCAAATCTGATTTATTCATCGGGGACCTTACATCGGTCACTGCGTTCCCACGAGGTTACCGGCTCAATGCCAAGCAACGGCAGGTACGGATCACCGGCCTGCTATTCGGTATGAGGCCATATCCCGGCACGCCGCAACGGCTGCCGCAGCTCTTTACTCGGATATGGCATCTCGAATCATGTCCGTGCCGCGGTCTTTAAACACAACCTGTCGACTATCCCGGCGACCGATTCGAATGAGCCTACGCCAGGCCGGCTTGGCGCTTAGCGTAAAGAAGGAGTTAAGCCAGTTCACGGAACCGTCGTAACCCTCAATCCAATCATCTTCAGCAAACCCGCCCGGCCGGTTTCGCAGCTTTTGACCTGAATTCGTGTCATAAACATTGACGGACTCTAATGTAGGTCATAACTCGAGACATGAATTTTCATGAAGCTATGTAGATAGCGAACGTACAAAATTTCATGTTTGCAATTGAAGCCTCTTATGTTTCTGGCGAGAAAGCCGCACAATGACGTGGTATCGCATGAAATTTCGTAACAGCCATTCCTGGCATTCAAATGCTGATGAGCGTGGCTTTCTGCGTCATAGCACTCCGCTTCTTATTGCCTGGATTGTCATCAGCCTCCTTATCCTGGCAATCGGATGGACTAGTTTAGAAAAAAATTTAATACATCAAAAGGAGACTGCTGAAACGGCTGCTTCGCGCCATGCTGAACTGCTGGCCGATGCATATGCCGAACGCCTGTACCGCTCGCTTCAAGCAATTGACCAAATTACGCTTTACGTGAAGCATGGTTGGGAAAAAGCTGGGACAAGCTTTCATTTGGAAAGTATTACCGAATCCGGGAATATCGCTGCGAGCGCTGGATTTTACGTCAGCATTGTCGACCGTTACGGTTTCTTATTATCCAGCACGATCATCAATCCCTTGCCCGCCAATGCGGTTAACCAAGCGTATTTCTCTCAGCAAGAACGTTCCAGAACCGACTTTCTATACATTGGATATCCCGTACAAGGGATATTCACAAATCAAACTGTTGTGCACTTCAGTCGAAAACTGATGACGGAAGACGGCACCTTTAATGGGGTCGTTCTTGTGGCAGTCGAACCGTCATTTTTCATTACACAGTTTGATGAAGGCGTGATAAATAGCAACCGTTTGTTGACTATTCTAGATACTGACAGAAGTGTTCATATCGCCCGGATTGGGGAAAGAATCTTTGACTCTACACAGCAGCCTGTCTCCAATCTCCTACCAATAAGTGGAACAAAGGGGCAAAAAATATTGCCAGGTGAGCCCTGGTTCTCAGATAAACGTAGTCGGTATGTGGCATGGCACACTACCGAAGGTTACGGAATGATCGCCTTAGCCGGCATCGATCAAGAAGAAGTCCTGGCACCATATCAAGTTCAACGTCACCGCAGCTATCTGTATGCAGGAATCGCAAGCGCACTTCTGATAGCTTTTTCATTGTTCGGTACTTTAGCCTTCGCTCGACTGCGCTGGCGTAAGCATCAATTGGACGCGATGCAGGAGACTTATCGGGCCGCTACAGAGGGCGGTCAAGAAGGTTTTTATATCGCCCGGCCGGTTGAAAATAGCAATGGCGATATAGTGGATTTCAAGATTATCGACTGTAACGAGCGTGGTGCGACGATTTTAAGACACCGGAGAGACGAACTCATTGGTAAAACCATTCGTACTGTCTACCACGGAGAAGCAGCTAAGGGCACCATGCATTTGCTAAGGCATGCACTCACTACGCGTCACTTTTCCGGTGAAATCGAGGCGCGTATCGGGGACCCGTCGGGATTATCATGGCTGTACGTAACCATATCGAAGCCTGACGGAGACCTCGCAGTTACGTTAAGAGACATAAGCGATATCAAAAAGCATGTTTCTGAACTTGAGCGTCGTAGTAATGAAGACACGCTGACGGGTTTGCCGAACCGGTTATGGATTAACAACTATCTTCCAGGCGCCCTCGAGTCAGCACAACACAGCGAACAAATGCTGGCGCTTCTATTCATTGACCTGGATGGATTCAAGTCAGTCAACGACACCATGGGGCACGAGGCGGGCGACGAACTCTTGCGCAACGCTGGCCATCGTCTCAAGGATGCCATTCGCCCTCATGACTATGTAGTCCGGATCGGTGGTGACGAGTTTGTAGTTATTGTAGAAGACATGGCGCACAAGATAGATGCGGCACACGTTGCTGATCGCATACTGAAGTCGTTCCAGGAAGCTTTTCGCTTATCCAAGGGCATGCACTCAGTTGGAACGTCGATCGGTATTAGTGTTTTTCCGGATGATGGACAAGACGCAGATACGCTTCTGAAAAATGCCGATATGGCGATGTACGCCGTTAAGACCAGCGGAAAGCGAAACTATCAATTTTTTGATGCGCATTTTGCCGAGGCAGTGCAATCGAAGCATCAATGCGAAATGGAACTTCAGTACGCACTGGAGCATGACCAGTTGATTATGTATTACCAGCCACGGGTCGATATGACGTCTGGAGAAATATCGAGTATGGAGGCATTGGTCCGGTGGGCTCATCCAACCAGAGGAGTGGTGGACCCCGCTGCTTTCATTCCTGTGGCAGAAGAAACCGGTTTGATTATTCAGCTCGGTGAACAAGTCATCGATAAGGTATGCGCTCAATTGGCATTCTGGGCACAAACAGGGCAAAAGCTGGTTCCGATATCCATCAACGTATCGCCGAAACAATTTCAGGAGATTGATGTTGCCGACACCTTAGCTTTAGCACTTTCGCGTTATCGCGTCCCGGCCAGCTTAATTGAACTGGAGTTGACCGAATCCACGATGATGGAAAACAGGCCAGCGATGGCCGAAGCACTTCATAAATTACAAGCGATGGGCGTGACCTTGTTGGTAGACGACTTTGGAACGGGCTACTCGTCGTTGTCACAACTGCAGGAGTTGGATTTTGATGTCTTGAAAGTAGACAAGGCGTTTACTGCCAGGCTTGAAAAAAGCCCTGAAGGAAAAATATTTTTCTCGGCGATTATTACGATGGCGCACTCTCTGGGAATGCGAGTTGTCGCCGAAGGGGTAGAAACGCTTGAACAGATAAAATCTTTAAAGGAATTGCACTGTGATGAGGTACAGGGCTATTTCATATCAAAGCCGCTTGCGCCTTCAGAACGACAGCAAGGTACATATGAAACTGCAGCTGAATTCGGTATTGGTAGTTGACAGTCGGGGTGCCGCTACGTCGAACCCTGAAGGCCTTCTGGCCTAGCGGTGTTTCACTCATAATAAACGGACCCGATTCAGCCCAGAGTAGCTGGCATGAGTATATGTACCTGTTGGAGACACCGAACTGGCTCTTCGATTGTCTCCCTTTCACAAGGACGCGGCTTTACTTCTTGTATATTCCTGCACCCACGACAAGATCCTCGATTTTCTCAACGTAGGTTGACTTGTTGTCGATCGCCTTTGTGCTGGGGTTCACCCATTTATAATCGACCCAACCGTTACCTTTGGCTTTAGCAAGATCGGTGTACTCTTTGACGAAAAGTTTACCGTCCGCGTCCTTGAGATCCATTAGATTTTTACCGATCAACTTTGAATTCGCTCCGTGCGCAACCATCTTGCCTTGCATATCGCTCACGAAAATATACAACTCACCCTTTGCAAAATTACCAGCCGGGTTATTGAAGTCTGCGAAAGCTTTTTCCTTGCCATTTTCCTTAATGTACGCAACTGCTTTTTTTACCATTGCTGTTGCATTGGCTGCATCGTCAGCAAGCGCCTGGGTTGAGATAGCGAACGCAGTCAACGCGAAAGTCGCGTATTTCAGAATGGCCATACAAGTCTCCTTAATTTACTTTTAAGTTATTTCGCAAATCATTTCTGCAAAGAAATATTACTTGGTAATCGGCCTTGAGTCACTCATCATTTCTTGGCGATGTATAACTACAACAAACCTGGCGAAATTGCTTACGGACGTCGATCCGAATCTCATTTAGCAGCTTTATATTCGTTCACAAATTGAAAAAACCGGACAAGCTCCCGTGACGCGTCATCGGCGCGAAAATTCATGATAATTGGCGATGTGACGCCCGCATCTGAAACCGGACGGTAGACGACATCATCCCGTCGCAAGCGCTGGACGGAACTTGGGACCAGCGTTACGCCAATTCCTGCAGCAACCAGACCAATGGCAGTCTGCATTTCGTTAGCCTCCACAACTGAGCCCAGATTGAGTCCGTGTGAGCGGAAATGCTGCAATACATGATCTGCGTAACTGGGGCGCGGCTTGGCGGGATAGAGGATAAAAGGCTCTGTTGCGAGCCGCTTCAGACTAAGACGCGCATGCCTTAATAATGAATGGCGCAATGGCAGGGCCACGACGAGTGGTTCATCTTCAATAACGTCGCATACCAGCTCTGGATCGTTGAGTATAAGTCGCCCGATACCAACGTCAATCCTCCCTGCTTTCAACGCTTCGCTTTGTTCAATGGTGGTCATTTCCGACAGGATGACTTCCACGCCGTTACTTGCCTTGCGGTAGCTGCGAATCAGCTCGGGAAAAAATCCATACAGTACCGAAGGAACAAATCCAATGCCGAACCAGCGGTGCCGACCTTGACCGATCCGAAGTGTCGCTTGCTGAATTTCATCGATTCTGGCAAGTACCTGTATGCATTGCTGAAGGAAAAACGATCCCGCCTTGGTCAAGGCCAGCGGCCTGGCCGTGCGGTCGATGAGCTGCACACCTAGCTCATCCTCGAGTTGACGTATCTGGCGTGACAGCGGCGGCTGTGCGATATGCAACAGCTCTGCCGCACGGCTGAAGTTCAGGGTCTTTCCTACTGCTTCGAAATAACGTAAATGCCGCAGTTCCACGATACCTCCAAGGTATAGCACGGTAGCTAAATGATATTAGACGCAGGTTGCCGTAAAACTTACCATTAGCTCGTCAATCTCGTCATTTATTTAAAAATGCTCAACAAATCAGAACGCCCTTGTATTACGGCACTTGAGGCAATTATCGTCGACCTTCCGACTATTCGTGAACATCGCCTGGCGATGACGACGATGAACCGGCAGACGCTGGTGATTGTGCGTCTGCGCTGCGACGATGGCATTGAAGGCATAGGTGAGGCGACCACCATTGGCGGTCTCAGCTACGGCGACCAAAGCCCCGAATCGATCAAGCTAACGCTTGATCACTACATCAGCCCGCTGGTCATCGGCATGGATGCCACGAGCACGAATGCCGTGCTGGCTAAAGTCGAATTGTCCGTACAAGGAAATGCACTCGCAAAATCCGCGCTGGAAACTGCCTTTCTGGATGCTCAGGGGAAGCGCTTGGGCGTACCGGTGCATGTTCTGCTGGGCGGTGCTGTGCGCAATTCCCTACCCGTTCTCTGGACGCTGGCCAGCGGCGACAGTGCCCGTGATATCGAAGAAGCCAAGCAACTGCTTGAGAGCCGCCGCCATAAGGTCTTCAAGCTCAAGATCGGCAAACGCAGTCCGCGCCAGGACATCGAACACGTGGCAGCCATTAAAAACGCTCTGGGCGACCGCGCCGAGATTACCGTGGATCTTAATCAGGCCTGGAGCGAAGCAACTGCTGCGCGGCATATTCCTGACCTGCAGGCTGCCGGTGTGATGCTCGTCGAACAGCCCATTGCACGCGACAATCGGCGAGGCATGGCGCGGCTCGCGCAGATGTTCAACATTCCTATCATGGCGGACGAAGCGGTTAGCAGCCCCGCCGACATGTTCGACTATGCGAGCGATGGCGCCGCAGATATCGTCGCGCTCAAAATTGCGAAATCAGGAGGGCCGTTGAGCGTTGTCCGTACGGCAGCAGTTGCCGACGCAGCGGGAATAGGCTGCTATGGAGGCACGCTGCTGGAAGGTACCATCGGAAGCATTGCATCTGCGCATGCATTTGCTGCCTGCCGAAAAATGGAATGGGGAACGGAATTGTTCGGTCCCCTGCTGTTGAAAGACGATATCGTCGTCGAGCGTGCATCGGTTGTCGATTTCGAGCTCGCCGTGCCTGATGCGCCGGGTCTCGGCGTCGCCATCGATGAAGACAAGCTGGCCCATTACAGGCGAGACAAGACTCGCACCACGGTCGGATGAGGAAAGTCTGCCACGCACGCCGCCACAATCAATGACAGAAAGGAAGAACCATGCTGTTCCTAGTCCGGATGGATGTCTTGTTGCCGCCCGATATGCCGTCGGCCATTGCCGAAGATATCAAGGCGCGCGAGAAGGCCTATGCGCAAGATTTGCAACGCAGCGGCAAGTGGGTTCACTTGTACCGCGTCGTCGGCGAATACGCAAACTACAGTATCTTCGATGTCGAGTCGAATGACGAACTTCATGGCTTGCTGTCTTCACTTCCCCTGTTTCCATATATGAAGATCAAGGTCACCCCACTGGCAAAGCATCCTTCGTCCATCGTTTAACCGAACCACCAGAATTGCAGGAATAAAAATGAAGCATTCCCTCATTAAAGCCCTTTTCGGCGGTGTGATACTGAGCACCGCATTCTCCGTCGCAGCCGACGATATCTATCCGAGCAAGACCATTAAGTGGGTGGTGCCATTCACACCCGGCGGCGCGATGGATACCATGGCCCGTACATTGGGCGACAAAATGTCGCAAAGCATGAAGCAGCCGATCGTTATCGAGAACCGTCCAGGTGCCGGTGGCGTCATTGGCTCGACCATGGTCGCCAAGTCCGAGCCGGATGGCTACACCATGATGATCGTATCCATCGGACATGCGGTGAATCCCAGCCTGTATCCCAAGCTTTCCTACGACCCCATCAAGGATTTCGAACCGGTCAGCCTGGTAGGTGTCGTACCGAACATACTGGTGGTCAATCCTTCAGTCAAAGCGAACAATGTGGTCGAACTGGTCGCCTTGGCGAAACAGCAACCGGGCAAACTAACCTTTGCTTCAGCTGGCAGTGGCACCACCATCCATCTGGCCGGCGAATTGTTTGCTTCCATGGCCAATATCGATATTCTTCACGTTCCCTACAAAGGCAGTGCACCGGCAGTCACCGATCTCATGGGGCGTCAGGTCGATATGATGTTTGACTCGGTGTCGTCCGCCAAGCCATATATCGACTCCGGCCGTCTGAAGCCGCTGGCAGTCACGACCAACAAGCGTTCCAGTGTCCTGCCGAATGTACCGACCGTTGCGGAGGCGGGCCTCAAAGGTTATGAACTCAATGGCTGGTATGCCGTGTTCGTGCCGGCGAAGACGCCACAGCCCATCGTCAACCGGCTCAACGAAGAACTTGTGAAAGCGCTGAAGCAGCCCGAGGTCAAAGCACGATTCACACAAATCGGTGCCGAGCCGGTCGGCTCTACGCCTGCGGAACTTGCCCAGTACCTGAAGTCGGAAACGGCAAAATGGGCAGAGATTGTCCGTGCCCGTAATATCAAGGCCGACTGAGCGATGCTTCCAGTCTCGTTGATTGAAGGCAGTCGCCCGGTACACTGGGATTAGGGGATTAGACGCTGGACGCTGAAGTGGTTTAAGTTCACTTCAGCCATGGTCCGCGTGGCGATGTGGTTCATAAGGTGCGCAGCATTGTGGTGGACTTGCGCTGTATTGCGGACAAATAATCCCCGCTGCACTTGACATGTTATTGATCAAAGTGACGTCCGATCCATCGCACAACACCCTCAACAGATCGGAAATCGTCGATAGAGCGGCATTCGATATGGGGGTGCGCCCCGTGCAGCATACGCGCCAACGCGCTGCCCGGACCAAGTTCCAGCGCAACCGTGATGCCCGCTTCCGCACAAGTATCCATGCAATCCTTCCATCGGATGGTTTCGCTAATCTGTCGTGCCAGCATGCAGCTCGCCTCGTCGCCGTTTCTGATTGTCGCTCCGGTCAGACCTGCTACAACCGGTATCGCTGGGTCAGAAAGACGATGTTTGCCGAGAGCTTCCAGGAACGGGGTAACCGCCGCGTTCATCAGCGGCGTATGTGAAGCTACGCCAACAGGCAACATGACGGTACGCACTCCATCCTGCGCGAGTTGAACTGCATACTTCTGTACGTCTTCGCGCAGCCCGCCAACAACCGCGCTGTCGTGTCCCGTCTCAATGGCAACAGAAATGCCGGCGCGAGCGGCAGTGTCACCGGTACGTTTGAGGTCGAGACCGGTGACCGCCAGAAGAGCTTGCGGTGGCGAAGATTGGGCACTCGCGTCCATCAGTTGCGCACGGATATCGGCAAGCGTCAATGTGGCAGCAGGAGCAATGGCACCGGCGACTGCATACGCAGATAACTCTCCGACGCTATACCCCAGAACCACGGTTGGTGCTGGAAGTGCGTGTTTTAGCCTCTCCCAGACAGACAGTGTCGCGGCCACGATCAGTGGTTGTGCAAGCCGATTGGAAAACAGCAGCGTTTCGTTCGCCAGGACAGTCGCCAACGGCATTGGAAGACGCTCCTGCATCGACCATTGTTCAAGCAAGGTTTGTACATCAAATGAAAGGCCCAGGACGTCAAACATACCCGGATGCTGCCTGCCCTGACCCGGGCACAAAATCGCCAGCCGTGCCGTCATTTTGCCGATCCGCCTTCATTCAGACGTCGTGATCGCTCCCGTGTCAGTGGTAGTAGGCTATGCCTTCCAAATCTTTCTTCTACCCTGGAAACAAAGCAGGTCGCACCAAGCAGGTCCGCTGCGCCGCCAGGTGACAGTTTTTTTTCGGTAAAACGGCGGTGGCAGGAAATTGCGTACTCTCTCCAGTCGGCCGACCCGGTACCACCTCGCGCAAGAAAATCCCGCGCGCAGGTTTTGACCATCTGCGCACCGAAGGATCCGCCGCGGTAGTAAACGTTGGTATCGCTAACACTCGCCATCAATGCAAAAAGCGCATCGATACGCGCGCGTTCCCAGCAGTCGGTTTTCCCAAATGTTGCCTTCAGCATTGGCAGCGCGATGTCGAATACCGATGGCATGCCGAGCGCCGCTTCTTCCCGCGCACCTGATGCGGCATATCGATTCGCTACCTGAATACCGTGAGAACTGCCCTTGATGTCCTGAGCGTGACGCTGCAGTTCGGCACCCCATTCACCGACAAGCGCCGCCCGGATCGAAGAGGCCGAAATCAGGATTTTCTGCGCTCGGCAAACCCCGGCCGCAGCGCAAAGAAGGCCGACTGCAAAAATCGCGCCGCGATGGGTATTGACACCGCCCGTCGCGAACATCATGCGTTTTTCGGCTGCGATGCCAAGAAGTTTGAGTGTAAAAAATGGCTGCTGACGCATCCCGGCTTCGGCCATCCGTACGAAGTAATGACGTAGCGAAAATAAACTGCGCAAAAAGGTCGCGGCCGTCATGTCATCGTGGCTGCCATTGTCCACGAGCGAGACTAATCCGGGTTTCGGGTACAAGGATAGCTCATCGTACAGGCTGACAGTTGCAATGCGTCCGATCTCCGCGCAATACGCGCGATCACTCAGACGCTGCTCTTGCGACCAGCTTGCCCTATTTGTCTTGGTTGCCCAATGCGACTGCACGTTGTCGCGAAGGGCAAGGACTTCGATCAGGCTGTCCATTCTCTTCCATCCAGCGCTGCAAGCAGTTCAGAAGGAGTCGCCAGACGCACTCCGTACAAATGCTTTACGAGGACACGTGTACCACGCTGTCCCGCCGCTGCGGCATGCCATTCCTTCCATGCGACGCCCTGACCTCCCGGAAAAGCGATCTCGCCGTCAAGTGGCAGGATCTCACCCGCCTCCTGCAGCAGATCTACGCCTGCCAACAGCTGTTCCCGGCTGACAGGAGCGAGAAGCAGGTCTATGTCGGACCCAGGTTTCAGATAATCCTTTTCTGTCATGGCTTGCAGCGCAAGCGAGCCATAGACGCGCAGAACAAGGCCTGCTGCAGATGCCTTTTGGTCCAGATCCGTCAGTGCTTCTTTCCATACCGGCAGCGCTTTGGGGATTGCCTCCGAAAGCGCAAGCGGAGCCGAAGTGTGGGTCAGGTGCATCGTTGATACACGCAGGCCGATACGTTTCTTAACACCGCTATCGACATCCGGCGGCAGCGCGATACCCAATGAGCACTCATCCATGCGTGCACCGGCGTCCTGACGTCGAACAGTGGCTGGCCAATCCGCTAGTTGCCATGAACGAATAGCATCGCGGCATTCAGGCGTTGCAGCCTCGATTGCCTCGCGCCAGCCCGCCGCGGACAGCCATGCGAGACTATGCCGCCCGCGCATGGGCATCAGACATCACTGCTTGCACAACGCGATGCGCCGAACGCCTTCCGCCTCGTGTGTCTCCCAGGCTGCTGCGCTTATCTTCAGGCGTTGCTGTTTCCAGTGCCCTTGCCAGATTGGCTGCGAGGTCGCCTTCCCAGATCGCTTCGATTCCTCCCATCATGAAATAATTGTGCGCGCCGGGCGCGAAGACAGGATTGGCTTTTGCAAGTTCCACAAGCCGCTCTTCAGGCACCTTGGTGATGCGTGCCATCGCCGGTAAGCCCATCACGCGGATAGTTGCATCGGGAAGTGCGTAACAGGCATCAGCCAGCAGGCCGCTCGTGATGAAGCCGCCCGACAGTGCCTGGTCATACACTAAACCGATCACCTTATGCCCCTGGCACCGTGCGAAGTCTATGCACTTGCCAAGATGCGCCATGTAGCTGTTAATGCCGAGCATTTCGTCGCGATAACGCAGGCGCTGCCCTTGTGTATCGACCAGGATGACGATGGGACGTCCGGGATAACGGCTGACTGTATCAAGTACTGCCTTGGCCTGAGCAAGCGCGATCTCGACACCAATGGGCGCATGCTCCGTTGTACCGATGACCGTCACGATGGTGCCAGCCACGCGCGCCGTGCCGGACAGGAACAGGTGACGCTCGACAATATCGAACCCTTCCGGGAACAGGTGTGATGAGAGCTCTCGCCAATTCATGGTTGCCTTCCTATCCGATGTATATCCGCGACAGCTCGGAATGCATCCGCATCCAGCATCGGTAAGGTCGACGCCGCGGGAATGCCAAGGTCGCACCAGATTTCAACCGGATCAATCCGGGTGCCGAAATCGGCGAGCCGGCGTTCCAGCATTGCGCTTTCTGCCTGCAGCCCATCCAGCGTCAGTGCTGCGCCTTCGGCGTGTACGGACCGCATCGCATCAATTGCCGCGTTGCGGAATGCTTCGGTGCTGTCCGGCACAATCACCTGGCAATCTCCGAGCAGATACCGATGTTTGCCACCCGTGGTGCGCCATACCAGTGCCCGGTCACGAGAGTCGAATTCTTCGACACCGGCGGCGGTTTCTATGACCTCGGGACCGGACATCGCCAGTCGCCCTTCTTCCGACATCACAACCACATTCGCGCATCGTGCGACGATTCCCATGCCGCCGAAACAACCGTTGGCACCTCCGATTAACGCGATGACAGGAATACCGGCGGAACGGGTTTCAAGTAAGGCGCGCATCACTTCCGAGACGGCAATCAGGCCGGCGTTGGCCTCATGCAGTCTTACACCCCCGCTTTCGGCAAGGAGAATGACTGCTTCGACCTTTTCTGCAATGGCGCGCTTGAAAAGTCCGACCAGTTTGGCCCCGTGGACTTCGCCGACGGCGCCGCCCATGAATCCGCCTTCCTGCGCCGCTGCAAACACTCTGTGACCCTGCAGGAGGCCACTACCGATCACGATGCCGTCATCGAACGACACCGGTGCATCCAGTTGTCCCAGATGAGGGCTAATAACACGCTCGGATGGCGGCAAGAATTCGTGGAAGGTGTTCGGATCCAGGAGTCTGCGGATACGTGATCGTGCATTCGCTTCCAGATAACTTGTCATGTCTGCTCTCCAAACATGGTTTCGGCCGCCTGGTCCATGCGCAGGCTGACTACTGCCGGTGTCGCTCCCATGTCATTGATCGAGATACGCGTATCGGCCAACTGCCAGCGCGCATGAAAATCCGACATCACGGCCTGCCAGATTGCTGCGAAGCCAACGGCGGCCGTTTTCACTTCAATCTCGCAGGCGCCGTTCAATGCTACCGGCTCTATCAGCACCTCCAGATTGCCCGAGCTCACGACGCCGACCAGTTCCGTTTTGGTGCCGCTACCGCGTGTGCCATTTTCAAAGCGAAAATTTAAGGTTTCCATGTTTGCCTACCAGTTCCTGAATCGCTTCGGCGGGTTGTACAATCCGCCCGAGGCATGCACGAGTTCCTTCATATTCTTTGCAGCCAGGAGATCACGCGTCGCCTGGCGCTTGTCGATTCCGAGGTCTTCGGGGCGTCGGATAATGCCCCGGTCACGCAGGTTTTCCACCGCTCTCTTGTCGCGTGCTAGTCCTACAGGCGTGTAACCGGCCACGCCGCGGATAGCCTGTTCTCGCTCTTCTTCGCTGCGGCAAAGCAGCAAGTTTGCAATACCTTCCTCGGTGAGGACATGCGTGACATCTTCGCCATAGATCATGACGGGAGGGATGGCCATGTTTGCCTGCTCTGCCAGTTCCCATGCATCAAGCCTTTCTACGAAGGCCGGCTGCATATGCTCGCGGAAGGTTTCCACCATCTGCACAACCAGCTTTTGCCCGCGAGGAATCAGGTTTTTACCCTCTCTGGCCTGCCGCCCGGCCTTCAACCAGGCTGGACTGACATGCCGCCGCCCGCGTGCATCGGATCCCATGTTTGGCGCTCCGCCAAAACCGGCGACCCGGCCCAGGGTGGCAGTGGACGAATTGCCTTGTAAATCAATTTGCAGTGTCGATCCGATAAACATGTCGCAGGCGTAGTGTCCGGCTGCCTGGCACAGCGCGCGATTGCTGCGCATTGAACCATCCGGCCCGACGAAGAAGACATCGGGCCTTGCGCGAATGTATTCTTCCATGCCGAGTTCCGACCCGAACGAATGCACGGATTCAACGAATCCCGCTTCAATTGCCGGAATCAATGCCGGGTGCGGATTGAGCGCCCAATAGCGGGCAATTTTGCCACGCAGCCCGAGCGACTCCGCATAGGTTGGCAACAGCAGTTCAATGGCAGCGGTATCGAAGCCGATACCATGGTTGAGACGCTCGACCTGGTACTCTGCATAGATGCCTTTGATCGCCATCATCGCCATCAGTATCTGGATCTCGGAAATCTGTGCGGGATCCCGGGTGAACAGCGGCTCGATGTAATAGGGAGCCGGCGACTGCACGACGAAATCGACCCAGTCGGCAGGAATATCTACCCGTGGCAGTGTGTCTTCTATCCGGTTAACCTGTGCAATCACGATCCCGCCCTTGAACGCCGTGGCTTCTACAATTGCCGGCGTGTCCTCGGTGTTCGGCCCGGTATATAAATTACCGTTACGATCGGCCGCCTCCGCGACAATCAGCGAGACACGCGGCGTAAGGTCGATGAAATAACGCGAGAACAGTTCGAGATAGGTGTGGATCGCACCGATATTAAGCTTTCCGCTACCGGCAAGCCGCGCAAGCCGGGCGGCCTGCGGACCGGAAAACGAGAAATCGAGACGATCCGCGATGCCGCGTTCAAAGACATCGAGATGTTCCGGCAACGCGATCACTGACTGGAGGATATGCAGTCGGTTAATCCGGCCGGGGTCCAGTGCGGCGAGCGCCTTTGCAAGAAAATCCGCCTGCTTTTGATTGTTCCCCTCGATGCAAACCCTGTCCCCCGGCTCCAGAATCGCATGCAAAAGATCAGCTATACGCCCCGTTGCACAGACCTTGCCGGATAAGCCGTCAGCGAGGATGCCCCGGGCGCGACCAAGCCGTGTCGCCCGGTTCGCTTGCTGCTGATTCCATACGCGCTCAAGGGCTCCCATTTTCTTTCCTTTTACCGTTCAGGCTGCCTTAATCGATCTTTACGTTCGCGGCTTTAACCACCTTGTTCCAGCGCGTGACTTCCGATGCCAGCATTGCGCCAAACTCTTGCGAGGACATGGTCGGGATTTCTGATCCGCCGTTTTGCCAATTGGTCTGCAGCTCCGGCGAAGCAAGCGCCTTTTTGACTTCAGTTCGCATGCGCTCGACGAGTTCCGGCGGTGTGCCCTTTACGGCAAAGAGACCATACCAAGTTGACACTTCGTAATCAGGCAGCCCGGCCTCGGCCGTTGTGGGAACATTCGGAAAACCTGGGGCACGTTTTGATGCCGCAACTGCCAGTGCCTTGATCTTGCCGGCCTTGATGTGGGATGCGGATGAACCAAGTCCATCGAACATCATGTCAACCTGTCCGGCGACCAGGTCCTGCAACGCTGGGCCTGCTCCCTTGTAGGGGATATGCGTCAGTGCAGTCTTGGTTTGAATCTTGAACAGTTCACCGGCGAGGTGATGAGAAGTTCCGTTTCCAGCCGAACCAAAATTGACTTTGCCCGGGTTCTTTTGTGCGTACTCGATCAGTCCCTTCAAGTCGTTGACCGGCACTCTTTGCGGATTGACGACGATAACCTGGGGCGGGGTCGCCACGAGGGAAACAGGAATAAAGTCCTTCTGAATATCGTAATCCAGCTTCGGATAGATCGACGGTGCAATAGCATGGTGCGCCCCGCCCATGAAAAATGTATAGCCGTCTGGAGCGGCCCGGGAAGCCAGGCCGGCGCCAAGCGTGCCACCTGCGCCGCCACGATTATCGATGACGACCGTCTTGCCAAGCTGCTTCGTCAGTTGTGCAGCCAGCGGGCGCGCGAAGGCGTCAGTCCCGCCCCCTGCCGGGAACGGCACGACGATGGTTACCGGACGCGTCGGCCAGTCGTTTGCAAGTGCGCCCGCTGAGATTGCAAGGCCAGCGATAAGTAGTAACGCCCGTTTGATATTCATATTCAGTCTCCACCATGATTGGAAGGGTTATTGCCGCTTCGCGGTCTGATTTGGTCTTAAGTTATACAGGTCTGATATTCTTGTATACACAAAGACGAAGAAAATATACGCTTATTTTGAATAAAATCAAACTGCAGTGCACAATCGCCGAGAATCGCTTAAACACTCAGATAGGTTGCGTTTGAAGCGTATGGCCGATGCTTTTGTATGCGGAAGCACGAGGCAACGTATACAAAGACATGGTATGTTGCACTTTTATGACCGACCACCTTGAAGAATAGTATGACCAGCCGCGCCCAATCCCTGCGAGACGCCATCGAAGAGCAAATTGCCATAGGAAAACTACGCCCGGGGGAACATCTTGATGAAACCGTACTCGCCACGCAATTCGGCGTGTCACGGACACCTATTCGCGAAGCACTCATTCAGCTGGCAACGATGGGCCTAGTAGTTATACGACCCCGCCGCGGCGCGGTCGTAGCGGAAATAGCGCCGCAACAGTTGGTGGAGATGTTCGAAGTGATGGCCGAACTGGAGGCAATGTGCGGAAGACTGGCTGCGCGCCGCATGTTCAGCGACGAGCATGCAGACCTGCTTAAGGCGCATCAAGCGTGCAAGGAAGCGCACGATGAAGGTAATTCTGATGATTATTACTATCAGAACGAAGCATTTCATCAACAAATATATGCCGGCAGTCATAATGCGTTTCTTGCCGAACAGGCTCGCAATTTACACCGGCGACTGAGGCCTTATCGTCGTCTCCAGCTCCGTGTACGAAACCGGATGGCAACTTCATTTACCGAGCATGATGAAATTGTCAAGGCGATCATTGCTGGTGATGGTGAGCGAACCGCACAGTTGCTTCGAGAACACATCATGATTCAAGGGCAGCGCTTCGCCGACTTGATTGCTTCGTTATCTCACTTGGCTTCCAAGGCTGCGTGATAAGCAGTAAATTTCGTTCATCCAGATTAACCGCTTAATAAAGCTTGGCCCCCAACCCTTACTGCGCTTATCAAGCGGCCACTACCGCGCTCGCAACTATCAACACTAACGCTTGTATTGCCTGTGTGATTTAAGCCATCAATGATCAGATTATTATGGAGTTTTAGTGTTTGACGAGACATACAAGCGCCTACCTCTCGGACACTTCGCGTTCCTCCATCAGCTCAAATTCGGCTTCTTCAGCTTCGGATAATGCATGAGTGAGAAAAATCGACGTGGCATCGGCGTAATACATCAGCCCGCAATGAGGGCAGGTAATACGCCCTGCTTGCGTAACCCTTGATAACGATGCATTAAACCGGTTTACCTGGAATGGCCTTCTACATTGCGGACTGGTACAGCGTCTGAACATTGCCCCCCGACTGCTCTAAATGGTAAATCAAATAATGAGATTCCAGAATAGACAGTGTTTTCCAATTAGCAAGTACTAACCTGAATGACATCTGGCTGTTGCCACCAGCCTGCCACATTGAACCGATTCAATAGTACTGACTATGGAGAAGAAAAGCGTCGCCTGGATACGAACTGGCGAAATCGCTGCGATGAACCTGTCTACATACCCCAATCAACATGCCGCTTGCCGTGTCCCACCTCCTCGCCGTACGTCCATACTGACTTCGTCGACGCGCCTTGCTTTCGTCCCTTTGCCGGGCGCCTTAAATTGGTCTGCCTGGCAAGGCGACGCGCCGTGTCAGGCAGGCGAAGGGCTGAGCATTTATATGAGTCGATACCAGGGCATGGTCAAGTTCTACGTAAATCGCCGGGAATTTAACCAATACCTGATGAGTGCGCTCGCACGAGAGTCGACAGTCAAGCCCGAAGCTTATCCGTCTGGTGGATTATCTCTCGCGGCACGCTACTCGCTGCAGCGCAGTCTTGTAAAACGAAGTGTAGTTTATACGATTGCGCTGCAATCTTTCCGCTAACAAATAATAGGTATTAGAAATCAAACAGGTCGCTCAGAAAGCCTTCCTTTTTCTTTTTCTTGTAATGATCCTGTTGATGTTGAGGATAGCCATGGGACTGATGCGAGTGCCCAAATCCGTCGGATTGACGTGGCTGACCCGTGTATTGGTCGGGTCGTTGAGTAGCAGGTTGGGTTCCCCCGACTGAAGACCTTTCGATAATTTTGTCGAGTTCACCTCGATCAAGCCAGACACCACGGCAGCTTGGGCAGTAATCGATCTCAATTCCCTGACGTTCTGACATGACTAGCTTCGTGTTTTGACATACTGGACAGTCCATAGTCTGTTCCCTCCTTCGGCTTGTATTCTATAAACACCTCGCGATGATAGCGAGACCTCTAACTATTGATATGGAATTGAAAAGCCATATTGCAATGGCTAAATGCGACTCCGATTATGGTTGCACAGGCATAATCAAAAACAACCCACAACGACAACATTTGACTTGTTCCTCCCAGATCCCAATGGAGATAGTCATTCCTTGCGACCGAATTGGTATACGCCTCCGGCTAGTACGCCGGTATCCTGCTTCTTTGCCCGTAGGTCGCGGTACACTGCCGCACGCATGATCATCATCGCGACGACCGGCGCTGTCATGAACAAGAATACAGTAATGATCAGTTCATGGACCACCAGGCGTGACTCCAGCACAGAGAAATATATGATGGAAGCCATTAAGACACAGCCGGCTCCAAGCGAAATAGTAATGGCCGGACCGTGTATCCTTTGGTAAAAGTTTGGAAGTCGCATCAATCCTAGGGCGCCGATGAGAATGATACTTCCGCCAAGAATAAGCAATACCGCGACGGGCAACGCAGCCCATAAGGAAATGTCTTCAAGTCCTTTCATTCTATGACCTCCCCTCGCATGAGAAACTTTGCAATCGCAACAGTCGACACAAAACCGAGCAGAGCGATCAGCATGGCAGCCTCAAAATAAATCTCGCTTTTGAACCGGATGCCCAATACCAGAGCGAGCAGCATTCCACACATCCATAAGGTATCCAGGGCAAGCACGCGGTCGTGTGCAGCAGGACCGAT
The DNA here is from genome assembly GCF_042666555.1 of Herbaspirillum sp. GCM10030257. Lineage (NCBI taxonomy): Bacteria > Pseudomonadati > Pseudomonadota > Betaproteobacteria > Burkholderiales > Oxalobacteraceae > Herbaspirillum > Herbaspirillum sp. GCM10030257. Next base: position 14,311 of record NZ_JBHTDH010000026.1, on the reverse strand, counting down.
AATCAGACGCACTGTGCAGAACAGCATCGCCAGCAGCACGCAAACGAAAGCGTAGCTGATTGACAGTTCAAGTAGTGTGAGCATGTCAGATATTCCTATTCGAAGATTTCGATCAACGGCTTTTCATAACGCCCCTTGATCGTTTCAATCCACCACTGCTCGTCGTGGAGATCAAAAACGTGGAGCGCTAGCTCATGCTTGTCATCCAGTATTTCGACCCATACGGTGCCAGGCGTGGAGTTAATCAAGCAAGAGAGCATTGCGAGCCCGTACGGGTTGCGTATGTCCAGCGGCACCTTGATAAACTGCGACTTCACCTCGGCCGGCTTCGCAAACAAAATGATCCGGCTGACGCTGATACACGAACGCACGATTTCCACCAATGCCATGGACAACAGACGCGCGAAGGTGATCGGCTTTGCCAGTCGCGGATAACCCAGTGGTTGAAGCTTCCGGGTCAATAGCGGCGTGGCTATGCCGAGGCAGGTCCCAAACAACAGGTGCACCGGCTCAATGCTTTGGTTAAGCAGCAGCCACAAAACAAGCAGGGACAGGGACATCCAGGGAAAGGGAATCAATCGTCTCATGGCTGACCCTCCTTGCGGCTTGGATTGGGGACGGCCGGCTCGGAAAATATCCGTTGTATGTATTGTTCAGGGTGGTGAATTTGCTCCGAAGTGCGCCGCAGATACTCAAAGACCGGACCGGCTTGTACAGTCATGACCAGGCACACTAGCAACAGCGCACTGACGGGAGCCACTTCCGTCACCTGCAGTCGAGGTGGCGAAACGGCACCGGAAGCCCAGAAGGTTCGTACTCCGAACCGCATCATTGAAATAATGGCGGCCAGACCGGACACTAGAATTAATGCCATTAATGTCCAGCTGATCAGAGGCAGAGCAAGTTGCGGCGGCTCCGGGTTGAGCAGGGCATGGAACAGACCGAACTTGGCGACGAACCCGGAAAGCGGCGGCAAACCAGTAATGATCAGTGCGCATGCTGCAAAAGACAGACCGAGAAATACGAGTGCCGCCGGAATCCCCACGCCCACGGGCACCTCAGGAGTGTCTTCGATAGCGAATGCCTCCATCGTCACCGCCAGAACTGCTGCCCCGGGTGTGCGAATGCGCTCAATCAGTTCAATCAGCAGAACAAAAGCCGCTATCCCCAGAGTTGATCCGACCATGTAATACAGGCCGGCCGTAACAAGCGACGGCTGGCCATACCCAATCACCGCGAGCAGGGTGCCAGAAGACACGATGGCCCCATATCCTGCCATTCTGCCTGGGGTCTCGCTGGCAAGCATTCCGGCGGCACCATAGATGATGGTTGCCATACCTCCCCACAATAATGCAGTGAATCCAAAACCGGCCGCCAACCCGGCATCGTCTGAGAATACAAGCAGCCATAGGCGGAGAATTGCATAGGCCCCCACCTTGGTCATCAGCACCAGCATTGCAGCCACTGGCGGGGACGCTGTAGCATATGTCGGAGGGAGCCAGAAGCCCAATGGCCACATTGCGCTCTTCACAAGGAAGGCAATGGCAAGTACAGTCGCCGCCAGCTTCATCAGAGCAAGGTCAGTTGCGCTCATCGCGGGGATACGCGCCGCAAGATCGGCCATATTCAATGTGCCGCTACTGGCATAAATTAACGCGACGCCAATCAAGAACAAAAGGGATGCCACGAGATTAATCGCGATGTAATGCATCCCGCTACGGAGTCGACTCGCGTTGTAGCCATGGAGCAGCAAGCCATAGGATGCGGCCAGCATGACTTCAAAAAAAACAAACAGGTTAAACAGGTCATTGGTCAGGAACGCACCATTGAGCCCCATGACCAGGAACTGAAAAAGCGAATGGAAGTGCACGCCGACCCGACTCCATCGCAACATGGAATATAGCAGTGTCGCTACAGCCAGCAGCGCGGTCAGCAACACCATCAAAGCCGCCAGCCGATCCGCCAGAAGCACAATACCGAACGGCGCCATCCAGTTTGCCGCAAGGTAAACGCCCATTCCATTCCGCCAGCGTGGACTGTCCGTCTGCATCACAAGCAGCACTGCCACGGCCAGCAACGCCAGCACGGAAACCATACTGATCGAAAACTTGAGCCTGTGGCGATTATGCTTAATGGGCACCTGCAAAGCGCCGCATACCAGCGGAATAAGCACAGGCGCCACGATGAGGTGTTCGCTCCATCCAAGAGTCATTGATCAGGTTCCTCGCCGTCGACATGGTCGGTACCGGTCAGTCCCCGCGTGCCGATCATTAGCACAAGATATAGTGCTGTGGTGGCGAAGCCAATGACGATTGCCGTCAACACCAATGCCTGCGGAAGCGGATCGCCGATTGCAGCAGGATTGGGTTCGCCACCGCCCAGTATCAGGGGCGGACGGTTTACCCACAGGCGTCCCATAATAAAGATGAACAGATTAACCGCATAGGACATCAGCATCAGGCCGATCAGCACCTGAAAGCTTCGTGGACGTAGAATGAGCCAGATACCCGACCCAAACACCACGCCGATGGCAATTGAGATGACGACTTCCATTACGGAATCTCCTGTGTGGGAATTGCGGCAGGGATTGTCAGCCCACCACCTGGAACACGATGGCTGCGGACGGATTGGTGTGCCAGAGCGACCAGGATCAACATTGTTGATCCAACTACTGCCGAGAAAACTCCAAGGTCAAAAACAAATGCACTCGGCACATGTATTTCGCCAAGCAAAGGCAAGTGCAGATGCGCAGTGTGACTGGTTAGAAATGGATAGCCAACGACCCATGCACCAAGCCCGGTCCCGCATGCAAGCAGCAAGCCGTATGCGATCCAGCGGTGCGGTCGCAAACGTATATGCGACTCAACCCAGGCAGTGCCTGCAACCATATACTGTACGATGATTGCCGTTGCAAAAATCAATCCGGCCACGAATCCGCCTCCTGGCAAGTTATGCCCTCGCATGAAAAAGTAAACTGCGATGACCCCCATGAAAGGCAGCAAGAAGCGCAGATACACTGCCGGGATCATCAAATAGCCGCTGCTTGCATGTTCCAGCGGCGCCTGGCGAACAGCCGGATCCAGGTCACTTACCTGCTGCGCGGGGATGGAAACGCTCTCCGGCGCCGGTCTAAAGCGCCGCAGCAGCGCATACACAGTCAGTGCCACCGTCGCAAGCACAGCGATTTCACCCATGGTGTCGAAGCCTCGGAAATCAACTAAAAGCACATTGACGACGTTCGTGCCTCCACCTTCAGGAAGTGCTCGCAGGATGAAGAAATCGCCGATGCTTTTTGGCGCAGGATGCACCAGAACGATGTAACTTACGGTCGCCAAGCCTAGGCCGCCCGCAACTGCAATGAGAAGGTCGCGCGTACGACGCAGCAGAACAGTGCCGGGAATACGTTCACTTAGGCCTGCTGGCCTGAAGCGTGGTGGTAGCCAGCGCAAACCGAGCAAAATCAGTACGGTGGTGACGGTCTCCACCATGAGTTGCGTAAGTGCCAGATCGGGCGCAGATAACCAAAGAAAAGTTATGCTGGTGACGACGCCTGTGCCGCCAACAAGCAAAAGCGCGGCCAGGCGATGGTACTTAGCCTTCCATGCCGCTGCAAGTGCACAGCCAGCACCCACCAGCCACACTAAAGCAAACAGCGGGTCGGTGCTCGCAAGATGTAATGTCGGCCAATCGGGAAGGGGCTGTACTAAAAGCAAGGGCGCAACGATGAGCATTAACATGACCATCATTAGTTGTGACTGCAAGCGCTGCGTGCCAAGACGATTTACCAGCCAGGCTGCCGATACCGAAAGCATCAGAATGGTGGACTCATAGGCCTGGGCACCTTTTAGCCGATGCAACACCGGCACCTGGTCGCTTGAGGCCAAGGTATAGTACCTTCGCAGCACAATGTAAAACAGCACCCCGCCCGTCAGGGCAACAACACTCATCATGAGTGGAAGGTTAAATCCATGCCATATTCCTAGATCGTACTCCGGTATGTCTTTGCCAAGCACGGACTCCGCCGCGAACGCCAAAAACGGTCCGACGGTTAACTCGGGAAGCATCCCAACCAGTACACACAGCAACACCAGCAACTCAATGGGAAAACGCATCCAGCGCGGAGGCTCATGCGGCTCCTTTGGCAGATTGTCGGGAAGCTTGCCGAAGAACACACTGATAAAGCGCAGTGAATAGGCGACGCTGAATATGCCCATGGCGACGGCGGCGATCGACATCCACCAGTTTTCCGTACCGCCGACATGCACCGTCTCGGCAAAGAACATTTCCTTGGACAAGAAGCCGTTGAGCAAGGGCACACCAGCCATGGACGCGCTAGCGACGATGGCCAGCATCCCGGTGAACGGGATTGCTTTATACAATCCACGTAGAACACGCATGTCCCGCGTACCAGTCTCATGGTCAATAATTCCAGCCGCCATGAACAGGGAAGCCTTGAATATTGCGTGGTTGAGCGTATGGAAAATTGCTGCAACCACGGACAATGGCGTGCCTATGCCCATCAATACCGTGATCAGCCCCAGATGGCTGATCGTTGAATATGCCAGGAGCCCCTTCAAATCATGCTGAAAGATCGCTACAAAGGAACCCAGCAGTAGTGTACATACACCGGCTCCGCCAATGATCCACGTCCACTCCGGCGTGCCGGACAACACCGGCCACATGCGAATGAGCAGAAATACGCCTGCCTTGACCATAGTCGCAGAATGCAAGTACGCCGACACTGGCGTCGGCGCGGCCATTGCATGGGGAAGCCAGAAATGAAAAGGAAACTGCGCGCTCTTGGTGAGGGCACCGAGGGCGATGAGTATCAGTGCTGCCAAGTACCCATCATGCTGTCGGACGACATCGCCGGCTGCAAGCACGACATCTAGATCGTAACTCCCGGTGATCCGGCCGAGTATTAACACGCCGGACAATAGACATAGCCCGCCGATCGTTGTCACCGTGAACGCCATGCGGGCCCCGCGTCGGACATCGATCCGATGGTGCCAGTATCCTATAAGCAGAAAGGAAGTCAGGCTGGTCAGTTCCCAGAACACCACCAGTTGGATCAGGTTCCCGGATAGCACAACACCGAGCATCGAACCCATGAACGCCAATACGAAGGAAAAGAAGCGCGGTATGGGATCTTCCGGCGACATGTAATAGCGAGCGTACAGTGCGACCAGTACGCCAATTCCAAGCACGAGCACTGCGAACAACCACGACAAACCGTCCATTCGCAGTACGAAGTTCAAACCATACGCAGGAAGCCATTCGGCCTCGTAACGCATCACTTCATTCGACGCGACGTGGGAATGCAGATAGGTGGTTAGCAACAGACAAACGAGAGCCACTCCGCCCGTGATTGCTGCCGCCCATTTGCGTACAAGTGATGGCATGCAGGCGATGATCGTGCTGCCAATGAATGGTAGAACAATTATGAGCAGTAAGAGCATCGGTGCTGTATCGAGCATTTAATCCTGTTGAAGAAGGTAAAAGAGCCTGAACTTACAGAAGTTGAATCGGTACCGACAAACGCCTGAATGAATTATATTGAATAACCGGCAATAGAGCGAAATCTATATTACCGGCCATCCCACGATGCATTGATCAACAAGGGCTTATCAAGTCGCCTTGCCTTGCTCTACTCTTAATTGGCAAACATCAATCGAGGCACACACACGATAGTGCGACGTTTACCATTTGATCGGTGCTGCTGTGAAGAGATACTAGTTCGCCGGTTCACTCTCTCGGGCGATCACGTCCTGATGTCGGCATGGAACAATCAGCGTGTCGCACGGCAGCCAGTCGAACAGGTCATCGATTGCATCGACTGAACTGCCGATAAGCGTGCTCAGCTTACGGGTACGCTTCCGGAAGCTAATACAAGAAAATCGACGTCATCACTGCACACATAATGGTTTAATCCGCATGCTAGTGGAAGGTGGTCAAACACCATGTAACTGCCATGCAATCACCATACGTACATAATTACGCGCATCATGTCCGGTAGCACCTGAATAAAGAAACTTTCTGCCTTCGACTTGTGCGTGTGAACAGAATGAATGATCAATGTCATTCCACTCGTCGATCCGGGCATAGTGCAGTGTTTGCGCACAGATAGCATTCTCAGTCATCTTTCTCTCCCTGTAGTCGATATCCAACGCGGCGAGTCATTTGCTCGTCTCCAATACTATTTGCCGCCGGCTGTTGTAATTATTCCTGCCAGACAGCACACGGCTCGTCGAGACGATGGCACATACGGTAACTAATGAACTTCCGAGGACTGTGGAAATACAAGCACAGGAATTTCTGCTTTCTTTAGCAGCTGCTGAGTCGTGCTTTCTTTGAAAACAGTGTCAGCAATTCCCATTTTTCCACGAGTTGCCATGATGATTAGCTCACACTGAAAGCGAGCTGCGGTTTCAAGAATCTCCTCGCACGGTATACGTGACATTCTGATCACCGCTTCACATGGAACATGCGCTTCTTTTGATGTGTTAACCGCCTTTTGTACGTTTGCACGAGCAGCCTCCAGATTTAAGTCTTCGGCTGCCCTACCATCGTCAACCTTGTCAAGATCCGAGGTGGTGAACAAGCGTGGCTCGGCAACCGACAAGAATACGAGCGTCGCCCCATGCATTTTTGCGATTTCAATCGCGGCTTGCACCGGTTTATTAGACAGCCGTGAGCCGTCTACAGGTACGAGTATTGACCTAAACATGATTTTCCCGCTTCCAAAGAAGACACCGTCATTCAACATCGCTCTTCGTCGAAGCCGGACGGCGTTCTACATGCGTGAAGATACGCTACAGGCTCGCACAAGAATGCGAGTGTAGAAACCTTTATGCAATCGAAAATTCAGAAACGAGGAGGGGGTATAGGTCTGGGAAGGATGATTGAAACAAAAGGCGATTTAGTCACTTCCAATTGTTGTGCGCAACGACTCTCGTCTTGAACGTTCAGTTCAAGGACGACATAGTCAGACATCTCCTCAACTGCACATTTTGCCTGTGTTTCATCAAAGTCCGATTGACCGTACGCATCTAATGAGACCAGATGATTGGTCGGTTGGCTCTTCGCAATCTCTTGACTGAACAGATTTTTTCCAGCGATTGCGTGCTCTCCTGCTGCCGCAGCAATAACCTGCAGAGAAAAAACAAGCAGCAATAACTGGATAACCAAACGTCTCATGGATAAAAATTTTGTACGAGTTGCAAGCTTAATATGACTCTGATAGCTGGAAAAAGATTCAGGGTGTTTTTCCGAAGCATACCTTAGAAACTTGACTTTATCATTTATGACGGAGAAATTATTTGAACCGGTTTTCAATGCAGGCAGGCCAAGTAATTCCGGGGAGCCGCAGTACGATGGAATAACTTACACGCAACTACTCGTCATTTCCCACCTTCGTTTGCGCTTACATTTGAAGCGCTTACATTGCTTAACCTGCCTTGGATAAATTTAGTTTTTGTATGGCAAATGCGATGCAGATGCTCTCAGTCTGGCCCACCGTCGCTCTGTTTCGATGGTAACCGGATGAGATAGACTGTCACAACAATCCCGATTGCAATCAGGAATATTGTGACTGGCCATTTCTGTACTTTGTAGATCGAGAACGCTATTGATGGCCATAGAAGCAGAATGGCCATTACCTTCGCGCGCCGTGGGATTACCCGGTGTTGCTGATAATCGCTTAAAACCTTCCCAAGCACAGGCGCTTGTAGAAGCCAGGTATGCATCCGTTTCGAGCCGCGCAAATAACACGCCGATGCCAGGAGGAGAAATGGGGTAGTCGGCAACAACGGCAAAAATACCCCGAGAATGGCAAGCAGTAAAGCGAGAGTCCCTACGACATTAAACAGAACCTTCACATTGCTCCCTTGTGCATTTCATCGAACTGATCGACAGACTAAACGAAAGCAGATCTGTCAGCGGTTGCAGTGATTATCACAAAGAAAACGTAATAGCAGAATGCTTTATTGCAGTTTTAAGCGTGGCTGTACTCTCGACTTTACCCGCCTTCGTCAATCGGAATTTCAGGTGCTCCGCTTTAGCGCCCTTGTTGTCAGTAGGCGTAGTTGCAAAACGTTAATTACCGGTAGCAACTAAGTAAAAATAATTCTTAATTGGCTGCTAATTGCATTTAGGCATTCATGACTACGTCCCTGGCCATTCATCGGCTGCGATCGTAGCGTAATTTATTTTTTACTGTCTTCGGACCTAGATCATGCAATTCTGTACGCTTATGCGGCCGTCGTGGGCCACAGTACCGGTTACCTTGGGCGCCCTGCCCATCCAGCCGATATCATGTCCGACTAGATATTCGGTAGAATTCTTCTCAAACCCAGCGACGACCATCCTCTCAGACTGGCTGCAGAGCGAAAAAATCACGCCTTCAATCGCAATCCCTTTGCCCGTAGGGCATTACCGAAATCGGGACACACTACCCGCCGGACGTCCCGGCTTCCGATGGGCTTTTATCCTCCACACTGACTACCAACCCGTCGAGCGAAACCGCAGCGAGTGGGGTTACGGCCGGTCCATGCAGCACCTCGCCGTCAACATTGAAGCGCGATCCATGGCAAGGACAATCCCATGATTTTTCAGCGCTATTCCAGGCGACCACACATCCGAGATGGGTGCAAATTGCCGAGCGCGCATGCAGTTGACCGTCGGCTTCCCTGTAAACCGCCAACTTCTTTCCATTGCTTTCCACAACAGCTCCTTCGTCAAACTCAGGTACCCGCTGCGATATAGGGGCATCGGCTTTTAAAAGAGCACCGTATTGTTTCAAGGTATTCGCCTGTTCATGTAGGAAAGTTGAAATGCCATGCAGGGGCTTACGTGAGGGCGCGTACAAGTCACTCCATTCATTTGGTCGGCCCTGGATCAAATCTGTTATCAACTTCGCGCCGGCGGTGCAATGCGTCATCCCGTTTCCGGAATCGCCAGTGATGATATACACATTGGAGTTGTCTACCGGATTGCGGCCCAAGAAGGGAAGGCCGTCTGCCGGTTCCATGACTTCACCTGACCAGCGGTAGGTGACCGTTTCGACGCCAGGAAAATGAGCCCGAGCCCATGCTTCAATTTCCTTGTAACGGTGTTCAGGATGGCTATCTTGCCCTACCTTGTGATCTTCTCCACCGATGACCAGAATATCATGGTCCGTGTCGCCTTCCGGGCTCTCCAGACGCACATAATAGTATGGGTCTCCCGTGTCCCAAAGAAGGATGCGCGGAATGGAACCCTTCATCACTCGCAGGCCCAACACGTAGGTCTGATAACCCGATTGCTTCGTGTGCATGACTACACGATCATTGAACGGGGTATTAGTGGCGACGATTACTGACGAGGCATTGATTTCGTGGGAACCTGTCTGCACAACGTTCTCGGAACCATGGGACACAATCTTGACTGCTCGTGTGCCACCGTAGATGCGACCTCCTTGTCGAGTGATAGCTGCTGCCAGGCCCCCGAGGTATTTCATCGGGTGGAACTGTGCCTGATTGCGAAAGCACACGGCGGGTCCGGTTGTAAACCTCATCCCGGGCACCTGCTCAACTAGCTGCACATCCACACCGGCTCTGACAGCCGCATGGAACTCACGCTCAATGTCCGGAACGCCTGTGTCAGTCCTGGCGTAGAGATAGCCTTCCAGTCGCGAGAATCCGCATTGAATTCCTTCATTAAGAATAATTCGCTCTACAAGGTCTGTCGCTTGTCGAAAGGCGTTCGCGACGAGCACCGCGTTTTCGGAACCAAAACGATTTTCGATCTGAAAATAGCGCTCGTCTGGCGGAAAAAAGTGTGCTGTAGTGCGTCCTGTCTCGCCGGCACCCACCCCGACCGCGTCAATCACAGTCACTGTCCGCCCTTCTTTGGACAGGAGGTAGGCCGCAGTAAGTCCGGCTATTCCTGCACCTATTACACACACATCGGTGTGTACATTTTCGTTGAGCGAGGGAAACATTGGTACGTCATACGTCGCGTGCCAAAGTGATACGGAGCCAACGTCATTTCCGTTCATTATCTTCTCCAGTGAGAAACGCTCCAGAATCTGCGCAACCCTCACGTCGTCATGAACCGCTCATCGCAATTGGCCCAGTAAGTGGTGTCCGAGGCGCAGAGATGTTGCAGAGTGGATTTGCAGCACATATCGATACCATATCTGATTAGATGGACTTGAGGTTCTTGGCGTTCCGGTAAAAGATTGCTTTATTCACTTGTCCTCATCCAGCACGGCAATACGAAAGCTCTCCAGTTTTTGATGGCCAGGAAACGCTTCATGCTATCGACATTAAGTCATCTGTACCTACACTGAAAGTCTTCCCTCAGTGTCTTCCAACAAGATTTAGTCGCATACAGCAGTTTATCTTGAAGATATATCACGTTGTGATATATTGTAATGGTGAAAATCAAGCGGTTCCGTTCAGTGTTCGGATAAGCGTGTGAAATTGAATACTTAGTACTAGGGCTAAGACCTGCCGGCACGTACGCATTACCTTACTGTTACATCAATGGATCTTCTCTATCGCCTGATCCGCAAACATCGGCCCATGATTAAATTACAAGCTTTGATCGTTAAGGAAATGTCGCCTATGGAATTTCGCTACTGACTTCTACTCTATTCGACCGACGCAGGTTTTACTCCGTTTAAGTATGGACACATTGAGTTAAGAAATGGCATGCTATTTTTACCTCGCACGAGAGCCGGCACTGCAGGCGGCTGAAAAAACTCGGTTATCCCGACACCTCTCAGGCCGTAAGGTAGATCACTGGGTCATGGAGGATTCCAATGAGGTGCGATCCACCGCCTATTCGCGGCGTTTTCAAAAATTGCTACGAACTCTGAGTAACGACGATACATTGATTGTTGAACGCCTACAGGATTTCGGTTGTGGCCCTCTTGAAGCGATTGCCTTGATCAATACGCTGATGTCCCGCATGATAGAAATCGTGATCCTTGAATTCAGCGAGCACCACCTTGCTGCGCCGGAGAATAGCGCTGCCATCAAGATGCTAAACGCAATCATCGGCTTGGATCCGAAGGCTTTCGATTCTCGTCCTTCCCAAAGCGCTGAGTCCGGTTGCAGGCCCCGCCACAAGAACGACGACTTGGTCAGAGAAACGATCATCACGCAGTACTCATTAGGGGAAAGCGTGACTTCGATCGCACGACAGTACAACGTTTCGCGATCAACTATTGCAAAAATTGTTCAGCCTCCACGCATATATGAGCCATTCTATCAGCGCGCATTCGGCGACTGAATGCACTTACTCGATGCTGAGGTTTAGTTTGTATTGAAATAAAACGCTAATGGTCAGTTGCCACCTTACGCGGCTAATTTCCGATCATGTAAGCGCGTCTACATAGAACCATTTCGTGGCTATTTGAGCAGGAACTGAAGGAAAGCTAATGAATATCGAAACGCGCCAGCAGTTTGAAGCATGGGCAGCCACCTATGACCTCGATTTGAAACCGGCCCGATGCTCAATGGGGGAATTTCAGTATTGCGAACTAAACACAGACTTCGCATGGCAAGCATGGAAGATACAGGCCGATGCACTTGAGCAGATGCGTGAACGGTTGGCTGCTTTGGAGATAGAAAATGGCATTCTGAAGAGCGACGCGGCAAAGGCATTTGCTTTGCGGATCGCTGACAGGCGTCTTATTGTCCACGCGTTACGGGAGGCAAAGTGTTACCGCAATCTTCGCGCACATCCCAACATGCTATTACCATCGCCTGACCAAGCTTGTTGTGCGCCCGACGAAAGCTTGTCACAGCGCGGTTGTGCGTTGGTTTCGCGACATAGGCGCAAGTGGAAGAAATCGGTAAAGCAGGACAGGCGAGCGTGGCGGCGTTACGCCAATCGCTGGAAAGCTCAACATACTTCCGCGTGGCGCAGTCAGCTCGAGCATTTGATTGCACGCTGTAACCATTGCATTGATCGATACGTTGCTTTTTTTATCTTGCCTTAACCGTGATCCTGATCCGGACGTACTTATGCTCAGTACTTGCCGCTGGATCGCTGTGCACTTCACGTGGGCCAGGGCCATCCGCGTGCCGTGCTGTACGGTGTAGCAATGGTTGCAATAGTTCCCATTGCTTATCAGTAAGTCCTTCTTTTGACACCAGATGAAACCCTTCACGTCCAGAATATCATCGAAAACACGCATCGATTGAATTCTGAAGATAGGACACAGTGTCTTGAATATATATCACATTGTGATATATTTAATGTAGATGCAAATGAATGTGGATATCGGTTGATTGATGTTGGTGTTTGACATAGGGCGATATCTTTCTAGCCGCGTTCATTCCGAGTGCTGCCTGTGTCATCTAACTCCATGGAGGATGCTATGTTTGATACGATCCTTGTTCCGACCGACGGCTCACAATTATCCGCCAAGGCAGTTAACGCCGCTGTGCAGTTCGCCAATGAACATGGCAGTGAAATTGTCGCATTTTCAGTAACGGAGCCGTATATGTATTCCGCGCTGGCCGATGGATTCATCGCGGATACCACCAACACGGAAGAGTTCGACGAAGACATGGAAAAGCTGGCACGGGCGCATGTCGAGGAAATTGCCAGCCTGGCCAGGGCTAAGAACGTCCGGTGCCGAACGACTACAGTGCGATCTTATGACCCTGCGCATGAGATCATCGCGGCGACGAAGAGGTACCGTTGCGATGTCATATTCATGGCCACACATGGACGTTCCTGGCTTGGAAACTTGCTAATTGGAAGTGAAACCCAAAAAGTACTTACACATTCCTCAATTCCGGTCGTGGTGTTCCGCTAAGTCGTTGCAGCAGAGGTTCATGTGTCGTGTCAGCTTTCAGGAAAACCTGTCTGGAACCGACACCGCATTTTCTATGATAGTGCGTAGCTATATGTCATACAGATGATGACCTCTCTTGGACAAGCGAAAAGAATTCGCTCCTGAGCGCATCCGAAGTTTGCATTTCACCTAGCAGCGCTGAGGTCACGGTTTCTTCGCCGCGAGTCTGAATCCCACGGCTCTCCATGCACATATGACGGCATCGTATGACGACGCCTACCGAACGCGGTGCCAGATGTGACATGAGGGACTCGGCGATCTGTATGGTGAGCCGCTCCTGAACCTGGAGTCGCTGAGAAAAGCACTGAACCAACCTTGTCAGCTTCGACAATCCCACAATCGCATCTTGAGGGGTATAACCGATCGTCGCGGTCCCAAAAAATGGCGCCAGATGGTGCTCGCAGTGGCTATAAACCGGGATCCCGCGCACAATAATCAATTCGTTATAGCGTTGTGCGCCATCCTGAAACACCTTCAGAATATGAGCTGGATCCTGATGGTAGCCGGCGGTCCAGTGTTTCCATGCCTTCTCCACACGCCGTGGCGTTTCAAGAAGACCCTGACGATCTGGGTCTTCACCGAGATGGGATAACAGGCGACGCCAATCAATCTCCGTAAACTCGTCCTGGCTGTTGAGGATATTCCATCGTTCGTGTTCTTGCAGGTCCATGGCTGTCATTCCGTTCTTTGTTTAAATCGTGTTAGTTCTGCGGACACACAGATGGCTTTTTCCATGCATCTCTCGGCGACAACGATTACTTAGAGCGCTGCGTGATCAGCTTAAAGCACAGGTACCTGGCTGAAAATTGACGCAGATCTCGGTGTGGTGGGCAATGGGGCATTGGGGCATCCTTTTTGATCCCGTGGGCATGCCTTGTCGCTCCTCTCCTCCTGAGGGTTTCAAGAGATTAGATGTCCTCAAAACCAGCTGCGTTCCCGTCCCATAACGAGTTAGGGTCTTGTGTCCGCCAGGTTGTTTGCCAGGTCAATCAACATCCGATAATTCAGCGCGCCCCATAAATGCGATGTTTAGAAACCCCAGGCTTTACGTGAAGGCATTGATGACGGCCATGCTCGTGCTTGAATGACAATGATGCAATGTGTTGATATTTAGCATGAACAATCAACGGTTGCTCAAGCGCAGGGGCGTTGAGCGGTGGAGTTGACGAATTGTGCAATGTGTATATACTCAAGTGAAATTAGCCTACCTTCCTACTGACACCAACGTGAACAAGATCTGCATTCAGATGAATCGCAACTGTTCGTCCCTGAACGAGGGAGTGTCACCTATGGCTTCGCGCTTTGTTCCTGACCATGTTCAGTGCCGCACCGCATTCGGGTATCTGCTCTCGAATGCCGGCCGCGCGCAATTGTCCACCCGAGACCTCGCCTGCCTCTCTTAGGCTCGGCGAGCGCTGAAGAGAACCATCGGTTCTCACCGCCTCCCGAGCCACCCCA